>CAZMKB010000164.1:0-8326 GCA_964566685.1 uncultured Gemmatimonadota bacterium
CCCGGCCGTCCAGGATGCGGACCCAGGGGAGCGTCCCCGCGGCGTCGTACTTGAGGGTCACGACATTGGTACCGCCTTCGAAGACATCGTACATCGTGCCGGCGACATAGACGTTTCTTCACCGTCCAGTGCAATCGAGAATCCCTCGTCGTCGCCGCTGCCGTAACTCTTGAACCGCCGGGCCCACTCGAGCGTTCCCCCGGGGGAGAATCTGACCGTGGCGATGTCGTAGTCGAAGGATGAACCCTGCTCCTGCCCGTGACGTAGATGTCGTCACCGGGCCCGATGATCATGTCCGTCGTGTAGTCTTCATGGTATCCGGGTCCGTTGTACCGTTCGTCCCAGATCAGATCGCCGTCCGGGGTGAACTTCAGGACCAGGTAGTCGCGGTTGCTGGTCCCGCTCCGTCCATGGCGAGCTCGGACGGGGAGTCCGGCCCTCCGCCGGCTCCCGTGTAGTGCGACCCCCACAGATGTGATCCCGTCGCGTCGTACTTGACGAGGACGATGTCCTCTTCCTCCCCCTCGTTCCAGGTCCTGCCGGTGATGTACGCATTTCCGTCAGGGTCAAGGAGGAGGTTGGCGGGAATGTCGTCGCCGTGCGCCAACCCGTCCCAGGACATTTCGTTCAGGACAGCGCCGTCGGCGTCGTAGATGATCGTGTGGAAGTCGAAGCCGGTCCCCGGGTTCTCCACCATTCCGGTGACCCAGATGAGACCGTCGGGGCTCACTGCGATGCCAACCGGCTCATCACGGCCGTCCATGTCGGAATTATAACGGTCCTCCCAGAGGATGTAGGATGGGCTGAAAACATCGGGCGCCGGAGGTTTCCACGTGCCACCGTGTTCGGGGCTTCGTTCCGGCGGAGCGATCCCGTCATCGTTTTTGCCTTTGTTACATTATACTACAGAGACGTCCCCGGGTCAAATCAGGCTGCTTCGTGTCCGGCCAGCATTTTTTCGAGTCCCTTCTCATGAATACCAGTATATGATCGTCGATTCATCCCGATCAGATTCGTTACCCATCGGGAAGTCATGGCACAGGAATTGCCCTTCTCATAGGGCGAGTCGGTGCAACTCGTCCCGAATTGGTGCACCGGGCGCACGACGATCGTTGACAGAGCGATATTCCGCGTTAATTTTAACAATACTCCCGTCGGTGCATCATTTCGAGCGGAGGATTCCGTCGTGCTCGTGACAGGCAGAACCGTACTTTTCACGCTCCTCGTCGTCCTCTTTTCCGTCACGCCGTCTCTCCTGACGCTTCACAACGCCTGTGACGGAGAGGACGGGGATTCCTGCTTCATCTGTTTTCTGGGGGAGCATTTCTGTATCGATTCAGAGGCTCCGGCCCCGGTTCTCACCCGGTCCTGTCCTGCCACTCCTCTTTCATATCCCGACATCGCCGTCTGTCTCTCGTTCCGGGAAACATCTTCTCACTCTGTCCGCGCGCCGCCTCCGGGTGTCTTCCGGCGGTCCAGATCCGATCGAGCGACTCACCTTCCAGTACAACACATCGTGATGTCCCTCTGATTGGAGATGGAAAGCCTGCCGCTCCGCCGGTCTCGCGCGCGGCGACGATGACCGCTCGAGGCCGAGAACCGCGAACCATTATTCCACAGTGACATTCCCATGCTGAGCAAAACCGACATTACGAACCTGAGCACGAAAGAGAAAGCCTCTCTCCTCACGATTCTCACCAGCGTGACCTTCACCGTGCTGAAGTTCGTGGTGTTCTTCCTCTCGGGCAGCATCGCCGTTCTCTCGGAGGCGTGGCACAGCTTCGGCGACATCTTCACGTCCGTCCTCGTGTTCCTGTCGTTCCGGCGTGACAGGTCCAGGAGTGAGGCGCAGGAAACGTCCCGCGAGCCAGGCGATGGACCATCGGAGCTCGGCTTTCTCGATCGTCTGTCGACGGAGATGAAGGTGTCTCTCTTCATCGGCTGCGTGTTGGTCGTCATCGCCATCGGCATCCTCTACAAGGTGCTGACCTCCCGGCCGACGACCATCGAGAAACCCGTCCTGTCGGGGATCCTCTTCATCCTCTTCTCCACGGGGTCGTATTTCCTCTACCGCTTTTCGACGACGTTGGGAACGGCGGAAGGTTCCGCTGCCCTGGTGTCCGACGGGCTCCACTCGAAGGCGGACATGTACAATTCGCTGCTGACCGGTTTTTCCCTGATCCTCTATGCCTTCGGAGTGAACCTCGACCGGATCGTTGGCGGCCTTCTTGCATTCTTCCTCCTCTCGTACGCCGTCGAGATGTTCGCGAACGTGTTCGCCATGCACCGGGAAGGATCGACCCGGTACCGGCGCGTCTACAGCTTCACCAGCGTCATCGCGAAGGGTGCGGGGCTCCTGACCTTCCGGAATATCTTATCATACATCGACAGGGCCACCGGTCTCGATCTCGGAAGCTCGCGCATCTGCAGGAAGCTGGAACGCTGGAAGGCCGTTCTCATCGCACTGCCGCTGGTGCTGCTCTACCTGGCCACGGCGGTGGTCGTGGTGCCGGTCGACGAAGTCGCCGTCATCGAGCGGTTCGGGAAGCCGCTCTCCGAGGAGGAAATCCTCGGCCCCGGGCTCCACATCACCTGTCCCTGGCCGATCGACAGGGTGGAGCGCGTCGGGACGAAGAAGATCAGAGAGATGCGGCTCGGAAACGTCTCCTACGAGTCGGGGTATGCGCTCATCTGGACCCGCCAGCACGGGCAGGAGGAGCACTTCCTGTCGGGAGACAACAACTTCTTCAATCCCTATCTCATTCTCCACTACTGCATCGACGATCCGATGTCCTACCTCTACCGGCAGAGCCGGCCGGAGGAGCTGGTAGAAAACCTGGCATATCGTGAGCTCAACGAGATATTCGTCACGAAGAATTTCGAGAGGATCTCCGTCTCGTACCGGAAGGACCTCGAGCACGACTTCGGCGAGCGCCTGCAGCGGAGGCTCGACCGTCACGAGGTCGGGGTGGAGATCGTGAACGTGGTGATCAAGGACATTCATCCTCCGCTCTTCATCTCCTCTTCCTACGAAGACGTGATCGCCGCCTTCCAGGAGAAGCAGCGCGACATGAACAACGCGCTGAGCTACCGGAACGGAGAGATACCGGTTGCCCACGGAAAGGCCGTGAGGCTCGTCGAGGAAGCCGGGGCCTACGTGACCGACAGGGTGCTCCGCGCGGAGGGGGACGCGGGAAAGTTTCTCAGTGTCCATTCCGCCTATGCAGAATCTCCGGCCATCAGCAGGAAACGGATGTACCTGGACATGATCAGGCAATCCATCTGCAACACCAGCAGGATCATCGTCGATCCGTCCATCGGGGAAGCGGATGTCTGGCTCAACAATACCACGATCCCGGGTCTCGACGGACGCTCGAGACAGGAAGGAGATAATCGATGAATTGGAAAGCTATCATTGGGATGCTCGTCCTCGTCCTTCTCCTCGGGGTTTACCTGGCGACGTTCGTGGTCACCCAGAAGGAGTATGCCATCGTCACCCAGTTCGGAAAGCCGGTGCGGATCGTCACCGAACCTGGTCTCTACGTCAAGCTTCCCGGTTTCCTGCAGCGGGTGAACCGCTTCGAAAGAAGGCTGGACGTGTTCAAGACCCAGATCATCCAGCTGCTCCTGGGCGACAAGAATCCGATCATCGTCACCTGCTACGTAGCGTGGCAGATCGACGAGCCGCTGGTGTTCTTCCAGTCGCTCTCGACGATGGACAATGCCCGGCAGAAGCTCGGCGACATGCTGATCTCCCAGCTCGGCAACATCCTCGGCGACTACACGATAGACAACATCATCAACATCGACACCAGCCGTGTGAAGCTCGAGGAGATAGAGAAAACCATTCTCGCGAACACGAACGAGCGGGTGCGGGAGAGTTACGGCGTGGAGGTGCATCAGGTCGGCATCCACCGCCTCGCCTATCCCGCCATCGTGAGCGATGCGGTGTACGAGCGGATGCGCTCGGAGCGGGAGAAGGAGGCCAACAAGCTCCGGGCCGAGGGCCGCCAGGAGGCGGACAAGATCAAGGCCGGAACCGACCGGGAGGTGAAGGAGATCATCGCCGAGGCATATCGCGAGGCGGAGATCGTCAAGGGGGAGGGGGACCAGGAGTCGACGAGGATCTACGCCGAAGCGTACGGCAGGAATCCGGAGTTCTTCCAGTTCATGAAGTCACTGGAAGTATACCGGGAGGTCCTGAAGGACAGGAGCACTCTCGTCCTCTCGACCGATTCCGAGCTTTTCAAGTATCTCAATCCGGAGAAGCTGCAGTGACGGAGTTGTCCGTCCGTCTCGGGTGCCGGCGGCCGGAAAGGGAGAAGGGATGCCGGAGACAGTACTTCATAATCTGAAAGACACCGTGAAACGAACCGGCGGCTACGTGAGCTGGATCTTCCGGATCCTGGTCGTCGTCTACGCCCTCTCCGGAATCTACGTCGTGAAGCCGCACGAGGTGGGAGTGGTCCAGCGATTCGGGAAAGTCGTCGATGCCGGCGTGCGTCCCGGAATCCACTATGCCCTGCCGCGTCCCCTCGACAAAGTGGACACGGTGCCGGTCAAGCTCGTTCAGCAGATCCAGCTCGACACGTTCCATCAGGACTCGGATCCGAGGTCGGTGTCGAGCATCTTCTACAACCTGACCGGGCTGCCGTCCTACTGCATCAGCGGGGACAACAACATCGTGACGGTCAGCTTCATCGTCAAGTACATGATCATCGACGCCGAGAAATACCTCTTCTCGACCACGGACACCGAGCGGCTGCTGCACAGCCTGTCGGCCACGTCGCTGGTTCACACCCTGGCGAAGCTTTCGGTCGACGAGATCCTCACCTTCGGGAAGCGCGGGATCGAGAGCAATCTCAGGGAAGAGTTCCAGGACCGCCTCGACGCGGTCGACAGCGGCCTCGGCGTCTCGTTCATCGAGCTGAAGAGCGTCAGCCCGCCGAAAATCGTGCAGCAGTACTTCGACGACGTGATCAACGCGGGGATCGACCGGAAGAAGATGGTGCACCAGGCCGAGTCGTACCGGTCGGAAAAGCTCGCCGGCGCCCGGGGCAGGGCGGAGCGTCTCAAGCAGGAGGCGCTTGCCTACCGGAACGACCAGATCGCCCGGGCGGAGGGTAAGGCGAAGCGGTTCCTCTCCCAGCTCGAGGAGCTCCGGCATGCAGACAGTGTCACGAAGCAGCGGCTCTACCTCGAGTTCGTCCAAGCGGTCTTCCCGGGGCTCGAGAACGTGATCGTGGTAGACGCCGACGACGGCGAAAAGCTCATCAAGCTGAAGATCTTCCCCCCGAGGTCCGACGGAAAAAGCCCGGAGGGGGACTCCCGCTGACGGTTTTCCTCCGATAGCATCCAGCCGGACGTTCCACTATCCACCACGGCACAACGTGGCAGTTCGGCGCTGACGACGGACTACGGTTTCCCATTTGAACCGGACGTCGCACTCTCTGAGGGAGTTGACATGAAATTCTGATGCGTGTATCCTTGTCGAAGGAGGTTCCGAAAACCGCATCGGCGGTTCATCGAGCCATTCGAATGACGAAACTCGAGAATATATTCGCAGAACTCAACAAGAGAAGAGTTCGCTATCTCGTCGTTGGTGGAGTAGCCGTAAATCTGTATGGTATAGAGAGGGCTACTGCGGATGTCGACCTTGTACTGGATCTCGAGAAATCAAATCTCGTGAGATTTTTCAGGTCAATGAAAGACCTCGGCTTCAAGCCGAAGCTTCCGGTTCCCGCCTCCGATTTCCTCGAAGAGGAGAATCGAAGAAAGTGGATGGAAGAGAAGCACATGAAAGTCTTCAGCCTCTCTCATGTTCGACAACCGTATCTGCTGATAGATGTTTTCACCAGGAATCCTTTCGATTTTAAAGAAGTATACATGAATCGCAGGAAGATCAAAGCAGGGCGAGTCACCATACCTCTTGTTCCCTTAGAAACTCTCATTTCGATGAAGGAAAATTCAGACCGGCCGCAGGATAAAGCGGATGCAGCACATCTCCGGAAGATTGCCGAGGAATGGAATGGCGAAGAGTGAATGGCTCCTCTATTACCGCACGACTGAAGAGATCGACCGGTACAGAAAAGTGCCTGCGCTACAGAAGCTGAGGTGGCTCGAAATGATGATGGAATTCCTGAACAAGGCGATGCCGCCGAAGGCCAAAGAGATTCGCGACCGGATATTCTCGTGAGATAATGAGCCGATCATTTCCGGGGAGCCACAGAGTTGTCTGGAGCGGGAAGGATGAGGAGAAACTGAGATGAATGATAACGAAGAAGTCCAGACCCTCGGATACGTTCGGATCGCCGGACTTGTCGCCTGCCTCGCAGCAGTGGCAAGCGGCATCGGAGACATCTTTTACCAGGGTGTATCTGACGGCAGCTACGCAGCAGACATGGAGTTCATTTGAAAGGTCCCGGAGTCGAACCTCCGCTTCGGTGCTTTCATCGGTCTCTTTGCGACAGCTCTGGTCCCGGCAGGCTACTGGCATGTCTGCCAGGGAATCAGAAAAACGGGAAGATGGCTCTCGCTTCCACCTTGCCTCATTGCGATGTACACCGTGTTTTCGCTCTGGCTGATGGTAATCATCCTGATGGGGAAGACGCAGTATCCAAGGTGGTTTGGATTCCTGAATCCGCTTTTCCTGACAATCGCTTACGTGATGCTCGTTCCGCTCATTCCAGCGTACGGTTCTTGCTTACTTCCTGCAGCTGCGCTGTCGGTTGCTTTCTTTTTTGCTCTCTCGACGAAGCTGCTGTGGAACATGAACACCTGAGATCACGACTTCACTGTGCACCGTTTCGATTTGCATGGATCGAAGAGGCATTCTCCATCCCTCGATGACCGTCGCCCTCCGCATTATCCGCACGCGAATCTCAGGGAATAGGAAGCACGAATTCAGAGATCGGCCGATGGAAAATCTCTGGAAAAAGTACGAAGTACCTTGCTACGCACTGAATCGAGTAACTTGATCCGCGACGAGAACATCATCGTGAGCTGAGGAGGAAATTATGAGAATGCTCATGAAAGTCAGACTCCCGGTCGAAACCGCGAATGATTTCGCAGCGAAAGGCAAACTGGGTCAGACCATCAGTACCATTCTCGAGCAGACAAAGCCCGTGTCCGCGTTCTTCGGCGAAGAGGACGGGATGCGCACCGGCTTTCTCGTGGTCGAGCTCGAGGGAATGCACAAGATTCCCTCGGTCTGCGAGCCATGGTTCCTTGCTTTCGACGCGAAGATCTCGCTCGTTCCCGTCATGACGGCGGAGGATCTGGTAAAGGCGGCTCCCGACTTGGAGAAGGCAGCCGGAGAGTACGGGAAAAAGGAAGCGCTGGCACATGCATGAAAACCATCAGTCGTCCGGATAGATCGGAAATCAACGAAGTGGAGGTGAAGAGTCATGGCAAAAGTGATCAGATGCAGCGACGTCGGTGTGGACTGCGATTTCACGGCTCGAGGAGAGAACGTGGAGGAGGTCATGAGCGTCCTCGAGAAACACGCGAGGGACGAGCACGACATGCAGCAGATTCCTGCAGAGACTGTCGCAAAGATCAAATCGGCGATTCGCGACGAGTAGCACGGTTTCACAATAGGAAACGCTTGACCCGGCGGCATATCTGTGGTAGAATGAGTGGATTACGAAGTCAGATCGAGTTCACTCATCCAGGAGGATTTTATGCGCCGGCAGACCCTGTCTTTCCTTTTCCTGTCATTCGTCATGGTTCCGGTAACCGGGTTGATCGCCGCTCAGAACTGGGTTCCCGTTCATGGTGCATCGGGTCCCGGGCAGACGAAGCTCGACGTCTACTCCAGCACTGTGAGTGAACTTCTCTTCGAAGTGTCCTTCGAGGGGTTTCTGGTGGAAGATGTCAATACCAGGGGAGGTCGATTCCTCAGGATTGATCTCCCGGGGGAAGGACACACCACCGATATCGGCTCTCCCCGGCTCCCCGTCCTGAACAGGCTCTTTGAGATACCGTACGGCGCGGAACTCGACGTGTCGATCGTCGACCTGGATGTGGTCGAATACGATCTTGACCGGCTGGGAGTGTCATCCCTGATTCTTCCGCTCCAGGAACCGCTTCCGAAGGTCGAAGGGGCTTCCGAGAACGCCCGTTTCGTGATCGACGGATCGCGCTATGCGGTGGATGAGTTCCAGCCGGCTGCCGGCGTCGACGTCCGGGAACAGGGATACATGCGAGGCCACCGAATCGGGCTCGTCACGCTCAACGCCGTCTCCTACAATCCGGTACGATCAAAGATCCGCGTTGTCACCAGGGCGATGATCCGCGTGACGATGGACGGCGGCAGCTACGGCCA
>CAZMKB010000165.1:0-8202 GCA_964566685.1 uncultured Gemmatimonadota bacterium
GAAGGTGTTCGAGGAAATGGACGTGAAGCCGGAAGGCAGCATCGTGATCGCCTGCGGTCCGCCGGTCATGCTCCGGTTCCTCTTCATGTCCCTCGAGAAAATGAGGTTCACTCCCGGGCAGGTCTTCACCACTCTCGAGAACAAGATGAAGTGCGGCATCGGCATCTGCGGGCGGTGCAACATCGGTCCTTTCTTCGTCTGCCGTGACGGCCCGGTGCTGACCTGGGAAAAGCTGAACGAGCTTCCGCAGGATTACTGACCGAAGGATGAACGGACGTGAGTAACAAAATCATACCCGATCGCGACATCGCCGAAGTAATCCTCGAAGCGGGGGGAAAAGACGCCCTCAGGTGCTACCAGTGCGGGATGTGCATGGCCGTCTGTCCCTGGTACCAGGTGACGGCGGTGGACTTTCCCGTCTACCAGCTGCCGCTGTCGATCCGTCTCGGCGCGATGATCGCGAGTGAAGACTCGGCCGAAATCGACCGTGAAGTCAGAGAGGTATACCGCTGCGTGGCCTGCGGGGCCTGCCTGGACCGTTGTCCTCACGGTGTCGACCTCCCGAAGGTCATGCGATCGATCCGCAGGATCCTGGTCGAATACGACTCCTACCCCGTTGAGCTCAAGGACTCGGTCTCCCGGATTCAGGCGTCCGGAAACCCCTTCGGCGAACCGCGGCAGAAGAGACCCGCTTTCCTCCGGCAGCTGGGTGTACCCTCCTTCGAAGAGGGCATGGAGTACTGCCTCTTCAGCTGCTGCGTGAGCGCCTACGACCCTGTCGGGAACCGGGCGGCGAAGGGGCTCGTCCGTGTCCTCGAGGCGGCGGATGTGTCCTTCGGAGCTCTGGGAGAGGAAGAGTCCTGCTGCTCGGAGAGCGTGAGAAAAATAGGCGCCGAGGATGTCTTCCAGCAGGCCGCGGCGAAGAACGTCGCCCTGCTGGGAAGCGCGGGAGCACGGAGAATACTGACGACGTCACCTCATTGCTACACGACCTTTGTGAAGGAGTATGCCGAGCTGGGCGCCGACTTCGAGTACCTCCACTACACGCAGCTCCTGGCGGCACTCATCGAGGAGAATCGGCTCGCCCCGGAAAAGGCACTCGGCAGGAAGGTCGTGTACCACGATCCCTGTACGCTCGGCAGGCAGAACCACATCTACGACGAGCCGCGCCGGGTCCTCGAGAGCATTCCGGAGCTCGAACTGGTGGAGATCCCCCATTTCAACCGGGAGAACAGCCTCTGCTGCGGCGGCGGGAGCGGCGGTGTGTGGCTCGAGCGGCCCAAGGGAGAGCGCATGTCGGACGTGCGCGTCGAGCAGGCCGTCAGTACCGGAGCGGACATCATGGCCGTGGCGTGTCCCTACTGCTACCAGATGTTCGAGGACTCGGTGGGGACGATGGGTGTGGATCTCCAGATCAGGGACGTCGCCGAGCTCCTGGCCGACTCCCTCTGAGCCCGTCCGGCCCGGCATGTACGGGTCGATGATTTTCCTCTGTCATGAAGCGAGTTTCTCCCTGAAGTGTTCGAATTCCTCCATTTTGCCTTCTTTTCCGGACCACCTCTCGACTTCTCGGAGATCGATCTCTGAATGGGCTGCAACGAGACATGCCTGTTCGAGACACTGCAGGTCCTTCCAGTGATAGTAGGCAGCTAAACGATCTTTTACACAATCCGTCGCCGAAATTATTTTGAGAGTACCGGTCACGAGGTCGAATTCTTCGATCTTTGCGACCGGTTCTTCTCCTACTGAGAGTGGACCGGCGGGGAACTCGACAAGGAATTCCGAATCCGGGTGTTCGAAGTGGCGGCCCTTTTCCGAGAATCCGATCTCATTCATCGCTTTTCGAATATCGGATCTCCTGGTGAAATAGATATTGATGAGGTCGAGATCCATGGATACATATCTGTTGTCACTGTAGAAAGAAACACAGGTACCGCCGGAGAGCACGACATCGATGCCCTTCTGCTTCAGATGAGTCTGAACGAATGCGGCCAGCTCGCAACCTGTCATCCTGCCGACGGATTTCAAAGTGTTTTTCCTCCTCGTCTGGGCCTGCGCCTGTTCATGAAGAGGTTTTCACGATCTTCCCCGGTATAGAATCGGCTTGCTTTCTTCAGGAGGAGCTTCAATTCCCTGAGAAAGGGATACCTGGGGTTGAAAGAGTAGAGTCGCGTCCTTCCCGCCGGTCTGCTGACGAGTACGCCTCCGGCCTCGAGTCTCAGCAACTGCTTCTGGATGGAAGCAGGATCAGATTCGAAGAAGCGGGCGATTTCCCGCGTATACCCCTCATCGCGGGCAAAAATGAACATGAGAACACGCTCCGCATTCTTCGAACCGAGCAACGGTTCGAGCATGGACTTCTCCCTTCTCAGCTCCCTGTCAGCCTGAAACAGACACATGTTTTATATCATCTGACATATGTAGGAACATGGAGAACAATATACAGCCCGGGGCGGCTGTCCGCAAGTGCGCAGTGGAAGAGTCGATGATGTCACGCGGAGGGAACGCTCCGGTACTCGAAGCCTTTTTCGAACGCCTTCAGGTTGTGGTTCACCAGCCCGCCCGGGACGGAGTCGGTGATCGCCTTCACCATTCCGTCCTTCGACACTATCCCGGTGACGGCGGTGAAGAAGCCCAGCATGACGACGTTCGCCATGATCCTGTACCCCAGTTCCTCGGCCAGTCTCGTCGCGGGGATGGAGAAGACCTCGATGCGGTCGCGGGGTTCGGCCGGGGTCACCAGGTCCTCGTCGATGAGGAGCTTCCCTTCGGGGCCCAGTTCGGGCTCGAACTTCTCGTAGCCCGGCTGTGACATGGCGATGAGGACGTCCGCGACCTCGACGTAGGGATAGAGCACTTTCGTGTCCGATATCAGGAGCTCGGAGCTGCAGGCGCCGCCTCTCGCCTCCGGTCCGAACGACTGGTTCATGGTGGCGAACTTGTCGTCGAAGATCGAGGCCGCCTTGACGACGATGATCCCCGACCTGACGATACCCTGTCCCCCATAACCCACGAATCTGATCTCAGCCACGCTGAACCCCGTACGGAGTGAATTTGTCGCCCAGTCTCTCCGTGAGCTGAGCGTTGTACGACTGGATGAAGTTCGGCCGTTCGGTGTCGGTGAAGGTTCCCACGGCGATTTTCTCTCCGGGGACGATGCCGGTGTTCTTCGGCTCCTCGCCGTTCCTGACGACCGAGTGCTCATGGTAGAAGCTCAGGAGGTCCGGGTCGGTTGTGCCGATGTCCCGGTAGAAGTCCGGTCCCGGTGAGAGGACCTCGATCACCGCGAGCCCTCTCTTGCCGAGTGCCGCGGCGATGGCACCGGCCAGCTCATCCGTGTGGAGTGCCGTCCACCGTGCCGTGTACACCGCGCCGCAGGAGTTCGCCAGGTGCGGAATGTTGAACGGTTCCTCGAACGTCGAGTAGGGCGAGAACGAAGCGGCGGGGGAGGGGGCGGACTTTCCGTCTATCACGCGATAGAGGAAATTGTTCACGCAGACGACCAGGAGCTCCATGTTCCTCCTGCTCGCGTGCACGAAGTGGTTCCCGCCGAGGGTCATCAGATCGCCGACGAAGGGGACGACTCTCAGGCCGGGATTGACCAGCTTCAGTCCCGATCCGAATGCAATGGATCGCCCCCGGATGGTGTGGAAGTAGTCGATGCCAAGCTCTCTCACCACTTCCGGTTCGAAGAGAATCTCGGATGAAACGCAGATCCCCGACGGCGGGATTCCCGACCTTCCTATTCCTTCTCTGAAAGCGGATATCAGCGGATTCATTCCGGTGCCCTGTTTCATGACTCGAAAACAGCCTTCTCCAGCTTTGTCTTCTGTTCGACGACGCCTTCCACGCTCTTCTTCTCCCCCGCGGCGTACTCGATGGCGTTCAGAATGTCGTCCGGATGATGGACGCCCGCCCCGCCGTGGGGCACGAGGACGACGTTCGCCTTCCCGTGGCTGCAGCGCTCCACCTCGTACACGATCTGACCGTAGTTGATCTCCGGGACGACGAACGCACGCGCCGATTCCGCGAGTTCGGCGATTCTCTCGTCGGGGAAGGGCCACACGGTGACGAGTCTCAGGCTCCCCACCTTGATTCCCTTCTCCCGTGCCCGCTCGATTCCCCGGACGGCGACCCGCGAGGTGATACCGTAGGAGACGACGATGACCTCGGCGTCTGCGGTCCCTTCCTCTTTCAGTTCGATGATGTCGTTCCGGTTGCGGCGTATCTTGTCGACGAGCCTTCTGGTGTAGATGGATCTGTACTCGCTGCCTTCGACCGGGTATCCCCTCTCGTCGTGCGTGTGGCTGGTGATGTAGAGGTTCAACCCGTCACCCGCCTTCGCCATTTTCGGAACGAGGTCGTCGTCGGGCTCGAACGGCCGGTAGTCGCCGGGCGGGCCGGCGTAGTATCTCCTGGGCTCGATCTCGATCCCGTCGGCCGCCGGTATCACCACCTTCTCGGTCATGTGCCCCACGCATTCATCCGACATGATCATGACCGGGCAGCGGTACTTCTCCGCGAGGTTGAACGCCCTGATGGTGTAGTCGAACATCTCCTGGGGAGAATCGGGCGAGATGGCGATGATCTCGTAGTCTCCGTGGGAGCCCCACCGGGCCTGCATCATGTCGGCCTGGCCCGTCTTCGTCGGCACGCCGGTGGAGGGGCCGCCTCTCTGGACGTTGAGCAGGACGAACGGGGCTTCCAGCATGGCCCCGAAGCCGATGGCCTCCATCATGAGAGAGAAACCCGGTCCGGACGTGATGGTCATGGACCTGGCCCCCGCCCAGGATGCTCCGACGACGGCCGAGATGGAGGCCAGCTCGTCTTCCATCTGGAGGAACAGCGCTCCGGCCGAGGGGGCCACGGAGGCGAAGGCCTCCGCCGCCTCGGTGGACGGCGTGATCGGGTAGCCGGCGATGAACTTGCACCCTGCGGCCAGTGCACCGTAGCCGGAGGCGACGTCTCCGTCGATGCAGTACACGCCGGTTTTCACATCTTTCGGGTCAGCTTTCATCTCTGCTTTTCCCGGCCCCGGAAAGCCACTCGCTGTAGAGGTCGGAGTATGTCGGTCTCTCCCTGTCCACGAATTTCCCGACGATGATTCTCGACTGGTATCCGATGTCGAGGTTCCGCGTGTCCTCCCCGTGCCTGACCTCCGAGTTGTCGTGGTAGAATTTCATCATGTCGAGGCCGTCGCCCAGCTTGTTGATCCTCGAGTAGTACATGGCGCAGGGCGAGATGACCTCGATCACCCGGAAGCCCTTCCTGGTCAGGGCTTCCCTGACGGAGTTGGTGAGCCTGCGGATGTGGAGGGCCGTCCACCTTGCGACGTAGACGGCACCGGCCGAATCCGCTATGTAGGGAATGTTGAACGGCGCCTCGACGCACCCGAAAGGCGACGTCGTGGCGAAGGCGCTGAGGGGGGTCGTCGGGGCGACCTGCCCGCCGGTCATCGCGTAGATGAAGTTGTTGACGCAGATCACGAGCATGTCGATGTTTCTTCTGGCGGCGTGGATGAAGTGGTTCCCGCCGATCGAGAAGAGGTCGCCGTCGCCCGAAATGACGACCACGTTCGTGTCCGGCTTACCGAGCTTGATCCCCGTTGCATAGGCGATGGCGCGGCCGTGGGTGGTGTGGAACGAGTCCAGTTTTATGTACCCCGCCACTCTCCCGGTGCACCCGATGCCGGAGGTGACACACACCTTCCTGAGATCGATATCCGCCTTCCCGAGCGCGGTGGCGAAGGCGGTGACAGCCAGCCCGATGCCGCAGCCGGTGCACCAGATGTGGGGCATCCTGTCCATGCGGAGCAGGTTGTCCAGGTGGTGCGCTTCCCCGGTCTTCGCCGGCTCCGGGGTTTCTATCTTCTGTTCCGTCTTTTCCATTCAATCCGGGTTGTTCACACGATTGCGAGCAAGAGGTTCATTCTTGTCGATAAGCCATCGGGTTAATACTCGATGACTCCTTCCTTCACTTCCCCTTCCTTCAGCACCTTCTTCACAGCCGAGAGCACATCGTCCGTGTTCTCCACGCCTCCGTCCCCGTGAGGGACGAACACCACGTTCGCTCTCCCGTGACTGCATCGTTCCACTTCGAAGACGATCTGACCGCAGTTCATTTCCGGGACCACGAACGCTTTCGCCTTCTTCGCAAGTTCGGCGATGCGCCCGTCGGGGAAAGGCCAGACGGTGTCGAGCTTGAGAATGCCCGCCTTCAGTCCGGACTTTCCCGCCTCTTTTGCCGCCCGGGCGGCGAACCGGGCAGGGGCACCGTAGGTGACGATGACCACGTCGGCGTCTTCCGTTCCTTCTTCCCGGACCTGAACGATTTCGTCCGCGTGGCGGCGGATCTTCTGCACGATGGAGCGCACGTTCAGCTCCTGGCACTCGGCGTTCATGACGGGATATCCGCGCTCGTCGTGGGTCAGGCCCGTCACGTGGAACCGGTAGTCGTCTCCGATGTCGACCATGCGGGGAACCAGGTCCCCGTCTCTCCTGAACGGGAGATATTCCTCTTTCGGTCCCCGGTAGTACCTCCTGGGCTCCAGCGTGATCTCTCCGGCGGGAGGGATACGGACCTCTTCCTCGAGCCGGGCAACGTACGCATCCGACAGGACGACGACGGGAACCCGGAAGCGCTCCGAGAGATTGAACGCCCTCACGGTGAAGTCGAACATCTCCTGTGCGGAAGCAGGAGACAGCGCGATGACCTCGTAGTCGCCATGTGAACCCCAGCGCGCCTGCATCACGTCACCCTGACCGGGGTGGCCGGGAATGCCGGTGGACAGCCCCGCTCTCTGAACGTCCACGATGACGCAGGGGGTTTCGAGCATGACACCGAGCCCGAGGTGCTCCATCATGAGGGAGAAGCCGGGACCGGAGGTGGCGGTAAGACATTTCTGCCCGGTCCACACAGCGCCCAGGAGGGCGGCCAGGGCCGAAATCTCATCCTCCATCTGAATGAACGTGGCGTCCACTTCGGGGGCTCTGGCGAGAAATCGCTCGATGATCCCGGTTGCGGGCTCGATGGGATAACCGCTGAAAAAACGGCAGCCGGCCGCGATCGCTCCGTCCACACAGGCCTGGCTCCCGGTCAGAAGGCGGGTCTCGGCTTTCACTTCCATGGGATGGGCTTCAATTCGAGTGTATGGAAATGATACATTCTCTCTGTGCGTCTACATTTTCGATCCTACCCGTGACGAAAAATAGCACAGTCTCCGATAAAGTCAAGTGAATTAAAGGCAGACAGGCCCCGCTGAAAGGCAGTTCAGGGGACAGGTGGATGTCAGAGTCAACCGGATACATCGAAATGGGAGGATCTCCGCCCTCGTGTCAACGTACTCCCGTGACGGAACACGCGTGTCAACGTACTCCCGGGATGGAACACTACCGGCGTGACCGCCAGTCCGTGTCGGTGAAGAGTTGCTCCAGCTGTTTCTTCAACTCTTCCAGGTCGCAGGTCATGTGTATCAGGTCCTGGGAGCGGCCCTTCATGTCCTTCACGTGCTGGGGCATGATCACCTCTTCATGGAATCCCAGCTTGCGGAAGATCTTCTGCGCCGCCACCTGCGGTCTCATCATCTGGACGACGATCTTTTCCAAGTTCTTCTTCGTGGCGATGTAGTAGAGCTCCTGTGCCATGAGCATTCCCAGGCCGCGATGCTGAAAAGGGCGTGCGATGATCAGGCGCATCTCGGCCAGGTGCTCGATCCAGCCGTGGCCCTTCAGTTCCAGGGCACCGTCTCCGATGATTTCATCACCCAGGACCGCCACGATCCGGATGACCTCGCCGTCCCGCATCGAGCTCAACCGGTCCCGGATCACCTCTTTCTTCGTGACGTCGTGCCGCAGGTACAGCCTGTCTTCTTCCGGAAGATCCGTGAAAAACTTCAGTGATCTGTCGAGGTCGTCCTGTCTCATGTCGCGGATGAGAACTTCCGTTCCATCCTTCAGTATTACCTGCTTCTCCATCGTTCACCTCGCCGTGTGGTAGGAATGGTCTTTACACGAGATTATACCCTGACCGGTACACCGTGTCAATCACGGCATCCGAGGTGCCATTCTTCCGAATCTGCCGGTGTTTTCCGGGATCCCCGGCATTGAACTCCGGTTCCGGTAGTACTATCGTTTCAGGGCCGGCTGTTTTTCCGTATCGTTCGACTCCACATCACTTTTTCCGGCCTGTCCAAAACGGTTCTCG
>CAZMKB010000166.1:0-8183 GCA_964566685.1 uncultured Gemmatimonadota bacterium
CGCATCTCCTGGAACACTACGTAGAGCCGCTGGTTGTCGTCGCTGATCCCGATGGTCGGGTAGCTGGTGGCGAGCGTGTTGACCGGTGTGACGAGCGAGTCCTGGGTCCCCCGCTCGGAAATGTACACGGTGGAGATGCCGGTGAAGGGGTCCCAGTGGCGGATACGGTAGTTCAGGCTCCAGATCTCTCCGCCGACGGTGACGCCGGCCAGGATCACCGCCTCACCCGTCGCCTGATCAACCACCGACCGGCCCTCGGCCCAGACGACGTGGGGCGTGCCGTCGAGGTCGTAGATGAAATCAGCGGTGTGCCAGGGCCTGAACCCGATCTTCGTGGTGTCGATCTCTCCGCCGCCTGCAAAGTCGACGGTGTCGAGCTCCGAGTCGTCGAACTCCGTGATGTTCGTGAGTGTGTAGTCCTCCGTGCTGAAATCGCCCGACGGTGACTCGTAGAACCTCATGTCGCCGCCGATGTCGTTCAGGACGATGCCGACCATGCTGCCGTCGTCCTTCACCGCGACGCTGGGCCACTCGACGCCGTTGGCGTTGAAATCGTCGAGGTTCGGAGTGAGGTTGTACCAGGGATCGAGGTTTCCGCCGAGGAGGCTGTCGGGCTGGAGGTAGGTAACCCACTGCACATCGGGAGCACCGGTCGCGAACACATTCGCCGCGACGGTGACGCCGGTCGTGGACGGATTGAGACCGACCTTGGGCCAGATGATCTCATCCGTTTCACCGGTGTCGTCCTGCAGGTTGTCGAAGTGGGCGCTGAAGGCCCCCAGGCCCTCGAATGCGTCGTGGTAAACTGTCGAAGTCGTGACGCCGGTCGGCTGGTCGCCGCTGTGACAGCCCACGACTGCAGCATTCCCGAAACCCAGGGTTACCGGCATCTGGTCGATGGAGGGGAATCCGCTCCTCGTCACGCTCACCTCGCCCTGGAACTGCAGGTCGCCGCCCGCCGAGGCGTAGTAGTACCAGCAGTTCCTGTTCGGGTAGCCGGTTTCGAAATCGGGAGAGGAGAACCAGATGCCGTGAAGCGCTCCGCCGTCCGTGAAGAGGAGCCTCTTGGGAACGGAACCGTTCTCCTGGTAGTCGTAGTAGCCCGAGTCGACCACCACGCCGTCGGGAAACTGCACGATACCGGGGTTTCTCGGCGCGCTCAGGAGCGGGTACGATGCGTCGCCGTTCCAGCGCACCGCCTTCGCTTTCTCGATCGAGGTGAGGAAAGCCTCCGAAGCAGCGAGAGCCGGCAGCCCCGCGAGAGAGAGCGCGAGCAGGAGTGTCGTCGAACAAAGAACATTCTTCATGGATACCTCCGAAGCAACATTACACAGGATTCGCAGCACGATCCCTCTCCATCGTGCGCGATTCATTCTCGACTGTATCCTCGTTCCTGTCTGATCACCCCCTTCCCATGAGCTCGATCATGAGGGCTTTCTGGGCGTGGAGCCTGTTCTCCGCCTGGGTGAATACGATCGAATGTTTTCCGTCCATCACCTCGTCGGTTATCTCCTCCCCCCGGTGCGCCGGGAGGCAGTGCATGACGAGATGGTCGGGAGCGGCGTGTTCGCAAAGTCCTATATTTACCTGAAACCCGTCGAAAGATGCAAGCTTTTTTTCGCGCTCCTTCTCCTGACCCATGCTGACCCAGGTGTCGGTGTAGATGACATCGGCACCGCCGACGGCCTCTTCCGGCACGTTGGTCATCGTCACCGTGCCCGCTCCCCCTTCCCGCGCCCGCTCGAGAACCGCCGGGTCCGGCTCGTATCCCGCAGGTACGGCAAAGCGCAACTCGAGCGGCATGATCCCCGCGGCCTCGATCAGGGAATTGAGGACGTTGTTCCCGTCTCCCACATAGGCGATCTTCACCCCGTCGATCGATCCTCGTGCCTCTTCGATCGTGAAGAGGTCGGCGAGAATCTGGCAGGGGTGGAGGAGGTCGGTCAGCCCGTTGATGACGGGGATGTCCGAGTGCGAAGCCAGCTCCTCGACCTCGTCCTGAGAGAACGTCCGTATCATGATGCCGTCGAGGTAGCGGGAGAGCACCATGGCCGTGTCGCTGACCGTCTCCCCCCTGCCTAGCTGAAGTTGGGAACCTTCGAAATAAAGTGCAACCCCTCCCAGCTGGTAGGTGCCGACTTCGAACGAGACCCTGGTCCTGGTGGACGACTTCTGGAAGATCATTCCGAGCGACTTTCCCCGGAGTGACTCCCGGTAAGCGTCCGGATTCTTCTTGACGTCGTGTGCGAGCCCGATCAGACCCCGCAGGTCATCCTGCGCAAGTCCTTCGAACGAAACGAAATCCTTTTTCACAGTATGTACCTCCGGAGATCCTCGTCCTCGACGATCCGACCGAGCTTCCCGTGCACGTACTCCCCGTTGACCGTCACTTCCTTCACGCCGCTCTCGGGCAGGCTGAACAGCACCTCGTCGAGGAGGATCGTCATGATGGTGTGAAGCCTCCGGGCGCCGATGTTCTCCATGCGCTCGTTCGCGGATGAAGCGAACCGTGCAATATCGCAGATACCCTCTTCGGTGAACTCGATCGACGTCCCTTCGGCTCCGAGCAGAGCGATGTACTGCTTGATGAGAGCATTTTCGGGTTCCCTGAGAATCCTGACGAAATCGTCCTCGGTCAGCCTGTCGAGCTCGACGCGAATGGGGAAGCGGCCCTGCATCTCGGGGATGAGATCGGACGGTTTCGACTCGTGGAACGCGCCCGCCGCGATGAAGAGAATGTGATCCGTGGAGAGGAGGCCGTACTTGGTGGGCACGTTCGATCCCTCGATGATCGGCAGGAGGTCACGCTGCACTCCCTCGCGGGAGACATCGGGACCGACCTTTCCCCTCGACGCCGTGATCTTGTCGATCTCGTCGATGAACACGATTCCCGTGTTCTCGACGCGGTCCACCGCTTCCTGGACGATCTCCTCGAAATCGATCAGCTTCTTCACTTCCTCCTGCAGCAGGAACCGCCTGGCCTCCCCGAGCGGCAGCCTCCGTTTCTTCGTCTTCTTCGGGATGACGTCTTCCAGCATGTCCGCGAGGTTCATGTCAAGATCCTCGAGGCCCATCGGCGAGAGGACCTCGATGAACGGAACCGGGCGTACGGCCATCTCGACTTCCACTTCCCGGTCTTCGAGCTTTCCGCTGTCGAGGAGCGCCCTGAGCTTCTTCCTGTTCTTCTCCCTCCTCGATCGCAGCCGGTCGAACTCGTCCTCTTCCGGCCGCTCCCCCTCCTCCACGACGCCGGCGTGGAGCGCCCTCCTCCTCCGTTTCCGTTCCGGGATGGGGGGCAGGAGCAGATCGAGCAGCTTTTCCTCGACGTTCCTCAGTGCCATCTCTTCGACCTCGGACTCCCGTTCCTGCCTGACCATGCTGACCGAGATCTCGGTGAGGTCCCGGATCATGGACTCGACGTCACGGCCCACGTAGCCGACTTCGGTGAACTTCGACGCCTCCACCTTGACGAACGGCGCATTCGACAGGCGGGCGATCCTCCTCGCGATCTCGGTCTTCCCGACGCCGGTGGGCCCGATCATGATGATGTTGTTGGGCATGATCTCCTCCCGGAGATCCGCCGGCACCCTGGTCCGCCGCCAGCGGTTCCTGAGAGCGATGGCGACGGCGCGCTTCGCCTTCATCTGCCCGATCACGTACTTGTCGAGCTCCGTTACCACCTGGCACGGCGTGAGAAATCCGTCTTCTTCTATTTCGTCCCGGTGAGAGCCCCTCGGGTCCTGCTCGGGATAGGGTCCGATGTGCATGTGCTATTTCCTGGCCTTGAGAGACATCGTGACGATGCTGTCATTGGTGTAGACGCAGATACCGGAGGCGATCTTCAGAGACTCTTCCACGATCCTCTCCGCCGTCATCTCCGTCCGGTCGACGAGAGCACGGGCGGCCGCGAGGGCGTACGGTCCTCCGGATCCGACGGCGATAATGCCGTCGTCCGGCTCGATCACATCGCCGGTCCCCGAGAGGAGAAAGCTGTAGCTGTCGTCGGCGACGGCGAGGAGCGCTTCGAGCCGGCGCAGGTATTTTTCGGTTCTCCAGTCCTTCGCGAGCTCGATGGAGGCCTTGGGGAGATTGCCCGGATACTTGTCGAGCTTCTCTTCGAAGCGCTCGAAGAGGGTGAAGGCGTCCGCCGTCGCCCCGGCGAAGCCCACGAGTATCTTTCCGTCCCTGAGCGCTCTCACCTTCGAGGCGTTCGACTTGACGATGGTGTCTCCGAAGCTCACCTGCCCGTCACCGCCCATGGCCACCTCTCCCCTGCACCGGACGGAAACGATCGTCGTACCGGAAAGGCTTACTCGACCCTCACTTGCGCGGATGTGATTTCCTGTGCTCTTCCAGCAGCCTGCCGGGGGTGAGGTGGGTGTAGACCTGCGTGGACGAGAGAGAGGCATGCCCCAAGAGCTCCTTCACACTGAAAATGTCGGCTCCGCGTTCGAGAAGATGTGTTGCGAAGGCGTGGCGCAGACTGTGGGGAGAGAAACCCTTCCGGCTGAGGGTCCGCTCGAAACATCCTCCGACGATTCGCTGGACCTGCCTGACCCCGAGCCTCTCTCCTCGCTGATTGAGGAAAACCGGCCTGTGCCCTCCCCGCTCGATTCCGGGAAATGCCGCCTTGCAACGCGTAATATATTGCATAACAGCTTCGAGTGCAACGGAACCGATGGAGACGAGCCGCTCCCTTTTCCTCTTCCCCCGGATCCTGATCGACTCGGAGATCGGGTCGACGTCCCCGACGTTCATCCCCGTGAGCTCGCTCACCCTGATCCCCGTCGAATAGAGCACTTCCAGGATCGCCCGGTTGCGAAGGCCCGTGATTTCGTCTCCGCCGGATTCATCGAGCGACCTCCTCACATCGGTGATACTGATGAACCGGGGAAGAAGTTTCTCCCGGCGCGGGGAGGAGAGGGCCCGGGCGGGATTTCCCAGGACGATGCCCTCGCGAAGGAGCCAGTCGAAAAACGTACGGAGCGCGGTGAGCTTCCTGGCAAGCGTGCGGCGGCCGCACCCCCGCCTTTCGAGAAATCCGAGGAACGAGCGAACGGCGTGATGATCGACGTCATCGAGTTCACGGTCACCCTCACCGAAATGTTCTCCGAGAAAGTCGAGGAACTGGCTCAGGTCGTTGCGGTACCCTGCAACGGTGTGGGGTGAGAGGTTTCGAACCGTCTCGAGATAAGACAGGTATCGCTCCACGAGGGAGGCGTTTCCGCTCATGCATTCACCTCCCGTGCCCAGGCCTGCATGTCGGCGAGGGCTCGATCGGCCTGCAGCTTCTTCTTCTCACGACCTCTTCCGTCCCCCGGGTGAGGAAGAAGGCCGAAGTTCACGTTCATCGGCTGGAAACGTCCGGGATCCGCACTCCCGATATAGGAGAGGAGCCCCCCGAGCATGGTCGTCCGGGGAGGAAGCACGGGTTCCCGGCCCGATGCGAGCCGGGCGATGTTGAGGGCGGCGAGGAGCCCCGAGGCGATCGATTCGACGTAGCCCTCGACCCCGGTGATCTGACCCGCGAAGATGAGGCGTTCCCAGCCGGGGGTCCGGGGCTGAAAGAACGACGTGAGGACACGGGGCGTGTTCACGAACGTGTTCCGGTGAATGCTTCCGTAGCGCAGGAACTCCGCCTCCCGGAGTGCCGGGATCATCCGGAACACCCGCCGCTGCTCAGGACGTTTGAGCCGGGTCTGGAAGCCGACGAGATTCCACATGCTGCCGGCGGCGTCCTCCCGCCTGAGCTGCAGAACGGCGTGGGGACGCCTCCCGGTGAGGGGATTCGTGAGCCCGACAGGTCTCATCGGGCCGAACCGCAGGGAGTCCCTCCCCCGTCCGGCGATCACTTCGACCGGGAGACAGGCCTCGAAATACCTCTCCTCCTCGAACTCGTGCCGGCCGGCGGGCTCGGCTTCGACGAGCGCGCGGAAGAAGCGATCGTACTCTTCACGTTCCAGAGGGCAGTTGAGGTAGTCCTCCCCTCCCTTGCCGTATCTCGATGCATGGAAGGCACGGCCACGGTCGATCGACTCGTCGCTCACGATCGGAGAGATCGCATCGTAGAAGAAGAGATTTCCGGAACCGAGGAGGCTCTCGATCCGGGCTGAGAGAGCCGGCGAAGTGAGAGGACCGGTCGCCACGATGGTGGGCCGGGAGGGATCGAGACGGCTCACTTCCCCGGGCTCGATGCTGATCCGCCGGTGGGAGCCGAGCACTCCGGTGACCGCCCGCGAGAAGGCCCGGCGGTCCACGGCCAGGGCGTTTCCGGCCGGGACGCGGGAATCGAACGCCTTCTCGATGAGGATCGATCCGAGGATGGAGAGCTCCTTCTTGAGAAGGCCGCCGGCCGTCAGCGGATCGACCGACTTGAGAGAGTTGCTGCAGACGAGCTCACCGAGGTCGCTCGTGGCATGTGCCGGGGTGCCAGCGCCTCCCCGCCGCATCTCGAAGAGCCGGACGTCGAAGCACCGCTCCGCGAGCTGGAAGGCTGCTTCGCTTCCGGCGAGACCGCCCCCGACGACGGTGACTGACGACACCCGTTCCATGCTACTCTTCAGGTGGATGTTCGAATCCGCACTTCAGGCAGAGGAGCTTGTTCGGGGCCCGGCCGCGGGACCGCTTCACGCCCGCATAGCCATACGAGCAGGATGGACACTCCTTCCGGAGGGGCTGTTCCCAGACGGCGAAGTCGCACTCCGGGTACTTCGAACATCCATAGAACACCTTCCCCTTCTTCCGGGTCCGGCGTTCGCTCAGCTCCCCGGTGCACCCCTCGCGCGGGCAGGGAATCCCCAGGGTGATCGGCCTGGTATTCTTGCACTCCGGATAGCGGGAGCAGGCGAGGAACCTCCCGAACCTCCCGCCCTTCACGACCATCGGCGACCCGCACTTGTCGCATTTTTCCTCGATGCCTTCGGCGTCTTCCTCGAGCGACTGCGTGGATTTGCACTCAGGGTAGCGGGAGCAGGCGAGGAACGATCCGTACCTGCCGACTTTCACTTCCATATCGCTCCCGCAGAGCGGGCACTTCTTGTCGGTCTTCGGCAGTTTGCCGCCGTTTCCGTCGACCTGCCTGATGTTCCTGCACTCGGGATACCCCGAACAACCGAGGAACATCCCCGCTCTGCTCCACTTCACGACCATGGGCCGGCCGCACTCGTCACAGACGGGATTCTCGTCGCCGGCTTCCTTCAGGAGGAGCTTCTGGCAGCGCTCGTCGCCTCCCTCGAGCGCGTCGCTGAACGGTCCGTAGAACTCCCGGAGGACATCCCTCCAGTCGCGCTCCCCCTGCTCGACGCTGTCGAGCTTCTCTTCCATCTCGCTGGTGAACCGGACATCGAAGAGCCCGGGGAAGCTCCCGACACAGATCTTGCTCACCATTCTTCCCAGCTCCGTCGGAAACAGCCGGCGCCGCTCGACGCCCACGTAGTCCCGGTTCATCAGCGTGCCCATGATCGTGGCGTAGGTCGACGGACGCCCGATGCCGTCCGTCTCGAGCTCCTTGATGAGCGTCGCCTCGGTGAACCGCGGCGGTGGCTTCGTGAAGTGCTGATTCGGCACGAGCTCCCTCAGGACGAGGTCCTCACCCTCCCGGATGTCGGGGAGCAGACCGCTCTCGTCCTGGTCCTCCTGGTCATCGGCTTCTTCCGCGTACACCGCCAGGAATCCGTCGAACTTCAGGACCGACCCGCTCGCGCGGAAGAGGAACTTTCCGACGGGAATGTCCACCGTCGTGACGTCGTAGACCGCCGGAGACATCTGCGACGCGATGAACCTGAGCCAGATGAGCCTGTACAGCTTCATCTGCTGGGGCGTGAGGTGTGCCTCCACCCGGGCCGGCGTCCACGAGACCGAGGTGGGGCGGACGGCCTCGTGAGCCCCCTGGACTCTCCCTTTCTGCCGATAGACGTTCGGAGAAGAAGGGAGATAATCCCCGGCATAGTTGTCCCGGATGTAGTTCCGGGCTTCCGTGAGGGCCACGTCCGAGATGCGGGTGGAATCGGTTCGCATGTAGGTGATCAGGCCGACGCTGCCTTCCGCGCCGACCTCGACGCCTTCGTACAGCGACTGGGCGATTCTCATCGTCTGCGTGGACGAGAACCCGAAGCGCCTCGAGGCCTCCTGCTGCAGCGTGCTCGTGATGAAGGGCGGAGCGGGACGGCGGCGGCGCTCCCTCC
>CAZMKB010000167.1:0-8177 GCA_964566685.1 uncultured Gemmatimonadota bacterium
GGATTAGGAAAACTCCCGATGCCTGAAACTACCCACAAATTTCTGTGAGGAGCTCAATATTCAATCCCGGCGAATCATCGATCCGCAGCTGTCTGATCTTTTCAGGCTCCTGGATATCGGGGGTAATCACGACCAGATACGGTCGCTCATATCCACGAATTCTCCTGGCGTGTCTTCGGAGCTGCCCTGTTCTGATTGAGTCCTTTCTGTCCTTGACTTCTATTGCGATGCCTATCTTCGAAGCATTGTCGGTGATCCAGGCATCAGGGATGGATTCCACCTTATTGGTTTCTTTATCGCCATGGGAGAACGGCACTTTCTGCGTTGCTATCTCGAATTGACTCCCTCTTATTCGAGAATTGATTCCGATAAGCTTGTTCAAAAAGTTTTCGAATATCCAGCGTGATGAACCTATTGTGTGGAGCAATGCATGAGTCAGGCGGTTCTCCGCGTTCTCGTATTGATCGTAGAGAGGATGGAGTCCGGTTGTGTCGATTTTGATCATTCTAAAACAATCTTCAATTGACTGATGAAATCGATGTGATTATACCAAAAATCGATTGATCAGTCAAGAAAAGATTGACAAATAGTCCGAAATGTAAAGATCTCATTCCCTCACCCAGAAAGAGAACCTGTCCTGGCCAAAGACCTCTGCCTTCGGCATTCCCAGCTGGGCCCGATACCTGTACCGGCCCTGGGGAGCGATCGCCGGGACGACGTGGTCGACATGTCCCTGGAAGATCCGCTCGCCGGGAATCGAATATTTCGAGGGTCCAAGCATGGGAAAAACCCTCCCTCCCGGTATCATCACGTTCGACAGGAACCAGAAGTCCCTCGGCTGCTGCCACCTGTTGATCACCGTGCAGGTGACACCGAGCACGTCGTCAGGACTCACAAAAATCGTGTCCGGCGTGAGATAGATTGTGAGCTCATTACTCTGGTCGAAATAACGGTAGCCCATGTCCCGCCTCGTCCCATCGGCATCGAGCGAGTCAGGATGACCGGTGTCGATACAGGGAGATCCCCACAGGAGGCGGTAATCGTTTTTATCCGGGAGGACGAAGAGAGGATCATCCTCGATCATTCCCAGCCCCCACTCGAGCGTGCCGTCAGGGGAAACGCGAACCGATCCCATCCCGCCATCGACGTCTGAATATTCGATCGAAAGCGAAGCCTCCGACACCCAGATCTCTTTTCCTCCGGAGGACTCGTTGCCCCAGAGAATCGTGTTCGTCACGAACGCAGAGGTATTCACTTCCGGTCTTTTCACCGGCTTTTCACGACAATGGAGACCGCTGTCTCCGTCATTTTGATTCATTGCACCCTTCCAGGAGTAGACGCATGCAATCCCTCCCCATGGGATGCATTGTTTCCCACGATGGTGTTTCCAATTATCACAGCTTCGGAGTTTACCTCGACGAGAATGCCGCCACCTATGTCCCCCCTGTTTCCCGCAATGAGGTTATCCTCGATCACAGGATATGTGTTATTAACACAATATATCCCACCACCGGGACTCCAGGAGAAATTGTCCACGATCATGTTGCCGACGATCAATGGACTGGAGAATTGGCAGTGGATTCCGGTCCCGGATTCTCCGAAACTCGCCATAATGAGATTGTTCTCGATCCGGGGCGAGGAGCCGGAACAGTAGATCGCTCCTCCTGCAAACTCTCCCGTATTTTCCAGAAACACATTTCGCAGGATATAAGCATCCGAATCCACAGACATGATACCGCCGGCAAGATATCCCAACCCATTCGAAATCCAGTTCTCTTCGATGCGCGGTGATGAATTCTCGTACTCGATCCCGGTCTCGTTGTAATCGAATGTGTTGTTCATTATCGAGGGCGAAGAGTTTTTGCAATATACACCACGCTCGTTATCGAAGAAGATGTTTCCTCGTATCGAAGGAGAAGCATCATCACAGTATACCCCGGAATCTCCTCCTCTGACAGTAAATCCACGAACGACGGAGTTCGAGTCCTCGTCTGCCTGGAAAATGAACCCGCGCCATCCTTCACACTCAATGACGCAGCTGTCGGGGCCATTTTCCGACATCACGCTCACGGCCCTGCCCATGAACTCGATCTCCCTGTTCCCCAAACCCGAATACGTTCCATCGGCAACGAGCACGGTGTCGCCGTCCTGGGCCACGTATATCGCGACCTGGATCTTCTGGTAGTCACCCGGAACACGGATGATTTCTGCTCGCATCGAGCTACCGAGAGAAACGAGAAGGATTGAAAGGACCAGACTCAGTGCGCGCATAATGATCCCTCCGGGTAATCTTTTATGACAGGCGGACAGAGCGACGCACGCCCGGACCCGTTCATGAGAATCGTGGCATCGTTGCCTCCTCCATTCACCGCCACGATATCTGCATTCCCATCGGCATCGGAATCACCGACGGCGGATGAGAGGGGAGATACGCCGATTACATAATGGGAGACCGGACGGAATACGCCATAGTGCCTCATGAAGATCGTGACATTGTCGCCATAGAAATTGACGGCGGCGAGATCCTGGTGCCCGTCGTTATCGAAATCCCCGGTTGCCACCGAAGACGGTCCATTTCCCGCCGCATAGAAGGAAACTGCCTCGAAGGTCCCGTTCCCCCTGCACGGGAGGATTGCGATATCGTCACTTTCGCGGTTTGCAACGGCAAGGTCCTCGTTCCCGTCGGAATCAAAATCGCCGACAGCGATCCACTGCGGTTCATCACCCACCCCGGAGGAGTATGCGTCATGGAAGGAGCCATTGCCCCTCCCCAGGAGGATCGACACGCCGTTGCTGTATGTGTTGATCGTGGCAAGATCCCTCTTCCCGTCCTGATTGGAATCCCCCATGGCAATGGAACTCGGACAGGAGCCCACCGGAAAATCAAACCTCGCCGGCCAGAAGAGGGGCCATGGCGGAAGCTCCCGCTCGACTGGCAGAGCAAAGCCCTCTGCGAAAACGCCCCCGGCGACCTCCCGAACCTGACCTTCCAGCGGGGAAAGCGTGAGGGCGAATACCGAGAGAAGGAATCCGGACACGTGCAGTAGGCGGCGCATGATGACCTTCCGGGACAAGGTTTGAAAAAGGGTACCGCTGTTTTTGATTTTACCACCCCTCTATACTATTTGTCAACTCATGAAAATCTTTCATTTTTTTCGAGGGGGATGATACGGAGAGGATTGCTTCTGACGGGGAAGCCACAGGAGGCGGCAATCGCTTTTCCCTGGAGTACCAAGAGATGATTGTCCTCGAGCAGTGACCGCCCACGGATAAACCTCGAACCGGGCCGGTTCCAGGGAGCTGGAGGGTGCGACGGGCATTGCGAACGCCGGCAACAAGCAGCAGTCCGAAGGCAGCCGCCGGAATCGAAAACGCCTGAACAGTTCGGGCCGGGGAGCGAGGCCGGGATTCCTCCCATGCGGGAGCCCCCGTAATCCATCGAAGGCTCCCGGCGCAGAGCTTCCCTCAGCGGGATACATGTTCAGCGAGCACCTGCTTCACCGTTGTCCACTGTATGTCCGGATAACGATCGTTGTCCAGCGGTTCGAGCCTGGCGCAGCCGCTGAACATGTCGTGGAAATACTGCATGCCCTGCCAGGGTGGGTAGAGATCCCTTTCCCCGGGGAAGAGCTTCCGGAACACCCCGATCAGGAAAGCGAGTCTCCGGAGAGATCCTCCCCGGAGCAGCTTGAACTTCATCCCGGTCACGTCACTGACCACATCCACCAGGCCCCTGGCGCTGATTTGATCCCCGGCGATTCGCAGGAACCTCGGCGTTGAGGGATCCAGGGCCGCCGCAGCGGTGAACTCGGCCGTGTTGTCGATCGTCGTGAAGTCGAGGAGCTGATCGGCGTTCTCCCAGTAGAGGACCCGGTGAATTCTGTACAGGATCAGCGGGGCCCGGCCCCTCAGCAACTCCATGAACCCGCCGTTGAAAATCGAGGTGGCTGCAAGCGGCGCCTGATCGAGCCTGCGGTGAAATTCACGACGCAGGTCGAGATTGCGATTGTGACCGTCGGCACACCTGGTGAAGTCTATCGAGAAATCAGAGGGGATGAACCGGGGCACCCCGGCCCCGACTGCCGCGTCGAGCAGAACAGTCTGTGCATCGACGATGACCTCCCGCAATCCGGCCAGGACCGAGACGACGCAGGCCCCACCGGCACAGGCTTCAGTCAACGCGTGAACATCGTTGTAGTCGACCTCGATCACCTCCGCCCCCCGGTTCCGGAGATCGGCGATCCTGTCCCGTCGACTACCTCTCCGGACGAGGACCCGGAGGTCGGCACCTCGCACCAGCAGCCGGTCGGCGATTCGTCCTCCGAGGTCGCCCGTTGCTCCCGCCAGTACCGTTGTGGTCTTCGCCATGGAGGAACTCCCGTGATGACAACCGTGGCCTGAGGAGGACATCGCGGTTCTGCCCGCCTCCCAATGGCATTGCATCCATCACGGCCCAACGATCAGCCGCCTCATCTGCCGGCTTTCGGACGAGTACGTGCACCCGAAGATGCCGGTGCGGGTTCCCACGGCCAGGGTGCCGGCGGATTCATCGGCATCGATGGAATACGCGTTCAGGCTGAGGAGGTCGTTGCCCACCCCCGTGACCAGGAGGCCCTCGTTCCTCTCCCGCCAGGTGTCCCCTCCGTCCGTGCTCTCCAGGACACCGTGGTCGGTGGCCGCGAAGCACCTGCCGGGTGTTCCCTCCAGGAAGAGGAGGTCCCTGACGGTGAAGAAGAAGAAATCCGATGACACGTCGATCCAGCTTTCTCCTCCGTCGACGGATCGGTAGACACGGTCGCCGCCGGTGTCGAACATCGTTCCGGCCCAGAGCTCTTCCGGCAAGCCCGGCGACTGCCGGATCCAGGCCACGTGGACGCCCGAAAAGGCGGCGACTTCCGTCCACGAGGCACCGCCGTCGCCCGACGTGAAGAGCCCTCCTCCCGGGGCGGGTCCGCCGTAGATGTCGGTCTCGCCCAGCGCAGCATAGAGGAGGCCCTCTGTGACGGAGCTTTCGCAGAGATCCCGGACGGGATGAGGCGACTCCCAGAGCCGCGTCCAGTTCCACTCCTCGTCCCGCATCCAGACACCGGGAGGAATCGTGGGAAAAGACAGGGACCTGTCGTGACCCACGTACAGGATATCGCTGTCGTGGGGTGAACGGATCAGACAGCGCGGCCGCGGCAGCCCCGGCGCACACTGGCTCCACGTGGCGCCGTTGTCCAGGGAGTAGGCCAGCGTGCCTGCCAGGTAGTCGCTGCCGATGTGGATCTCCCCGGGATCGGTGTGCGAGAAGAGCGCGCAAGTCACCTGGCCGACGCCGGGCCAGCCGCCTGCCTCGAGATCGGACCAGGTTCTGCCGCCGTCCTCGGTCAGGAAACGGTGCCCGGGCCCGGCCACGAGGGCGAACTGGTAGTCATCAGTCCCGGCAATCCCCCTCCCCGGGCGGTACGGGTCCGTGACGACCTTCCTCACCAGGCCGCGGGAAGGACCCGCGGGATGCCAGCTTCGGCCCCGGTCGAGCGAGACGAACACCCCGTTCCTGTCGATGGCGGCCGCCAGCACGAGCCGGCCGGCCACGACCGCCGCGTCCCAGGCGGTCAGATCACCGAGCTCGCCGAATTCCGCGAGAACGTGCCAGCTGAGGCCGCCGTTTCTGGTGGAGAAGAGAGCGCCGGCATCCCCGGAGGCGACCCCGGACGCGATGGCGACGCCTGGTGCCCCCGCGAATTCCATCGATCCCCTGAGATCGGTAACCTCGGGCGCGGTCCAGGTCCAGCCCCCGTCTGTCGAACGGGTGAACCGGTGCTTGCCCGTATCGGTCATGCCGACCGCCATCACGAGGTCGGGATCGAGGGGATCCCATTCGATGAATGTGGCGTGGAGCTCGGAACCGGTGCGGGTCCAGCTCTGGCCGCCGTCGGTGGATCGGAAGATCCCCTTGACCGTGCCCCTGGACCCGACGAGTATTACATCCGGATCGACGGGGTGGACCGCCACGTCAGTGGTGATGACCTCGCTGTAGCCGTGCGCTATCGAGTACCAGCTCTGCCCCGCGTCGTCCGACGCCCACAGGTCGCCGTATGCGGTCAGGTAGACCCGGGAAGGATCCGCACGGGAGGAGCCGAAGCGGTAGTAGGCATCGGTATTCGATGAGGGATCCGGGTCGATCACCGTCCAGGTCTCACCGTGGTCGGTGGAACGAAAGACACAGCCCCCGTGCTCCTCGTCACCGAAAACGGTGGAAGCCATCACCACGCCCGGAAGCTCGTCGAGGGCGATCACATCGCCGAACCAGACCCCCGGCCAGTACTCAGGCGACGTCCCGACCCACGATCCGTCCCCGCGCCTGACGATCAGCCCGTCACTTGGGACGGTGCCCACGAGACCGCCGTTCACCGTAAAGCTCAGGTTCCTGATGCGGTCGGAGAGCTGGGGATTCAGGCGATACCAGGGGGAACCCGCAATCGGGCCGGAGGCGACGGCTGATTCTCCCCGTCCATCCCCTTCCGCCGGCAGAGCGTCCGGAACCGTCAGCACACAGAAGGAAAAGACGACCGCCGTGACGGAAAAAATGAGGATCGACCTCGCCGGGTTTGCTCCGTGCATACTGTTCCCTCCTCCTCGCCTTCAATAGAACAGTATATCACATCATCTCGAACCGGTCAACGTGCGGTATGAGTTTGAAGGAGTACGAAAACCGGGGGACCAGGTCAAAGCCACACCCGCTGGCCGGTCAGGTATCTACCGGTCGGCTACCTGCTGAGGACCACCCGGTAGCGGGCCTCCCCACTCCTCAAATGCGTGATGGCCTCGTTGACCTTCTCCATGGGGAACTCCTCGACGACCGGCCTGATGCCGTGGCGGTCGACGAACTCGAGCATTCTGCGGATGACGGCCGGGCTCCCGACCGGAGAGCCGGAGAGGGACCTCTGACCCATGATGAAGGGGAAGACGCCGAGATCGAGCGGCTCGAGCGTGGCTCCCACGAAGTGCAGCCGGCCCTTCGGCTTCAGGGTCTCGACGTAGGCGTTCCAGTCGAGCTTCACGTTGACGGTGGAGAGGACCAGGTCGAACGTCCCGGCGGCGGCCTTTATCCCGTCCGGATCGCGGGAGTCGATGGTCCGGCGGGCGCCCAGCTCGAGAGCCTCCTTCTTCTTCGCCTCGCTCGAGGTGAAGGCCGTCACCTCGCAGCCCCAGGCGTTCAGGAACTCGACGGCCATGTGGCCCAGGCCGCCGATCCCCACCACCGCGACCCGGTCGGTGGGCCTGACGCCGAACTGGACGAGAGGGGTGAACACCGTGACGCCCCCGCAGAAAAGCGGCCCGGCGCTCCTGGCATCGATCTTCCCGGGCAGGGGGAAAACGGCGGACGCCCGGGCGCGGACGCGGTCGGCGAAGCCGCCGTGGCGGCCGACGATGGTCCCCTCAGCATCGGGGCACAGGTTGTGGTCGCCGCTCAGGCAGAGGTCGCAGCTCATGCAGTAGCCCGCGTGCCACCCCAGCCCGACCCGCTGGCCGGCCCGGAGGTTCGCCACGTCCTTCCCGACGGCCGAAATGGTACCGACCACCTCGTGGCCGGGCACGAGCGGATACTCCGTCATGCCCCAGTCGTCGTTGATCATGTTCACGTCGCTGTAGCAGATGCCGCAGTGCTCGACCTCGATCTCCACCTCCCCCGGGCCGAGCGGGCCCGGATCGAATTCGAAAGGCTCGAGTCTGGCGCCGGGTCCGGGAGCAGCGTATGCCTTGATCACGGTGAGTCCTCCTTCGTCGGGTTGAGTGCGAACGGTTCGACCTGTTGATGGAAAAGCCTGTTGACGGGAATTTCCCCTGCGAACCGGAATATCCTGTCTCTTCGGAACATTCGAATCATCCGTCAAGGGGCGGTGGTCCCAGGCGCATCGAGGTGACAGCCGGTTTCACCTACCGCTGCCCGTGGAAATGAGGGGGCATCTGTCGAATCCCGGCATCTCCCGCCTCTCCCGCTTCTTCCGGACGGCCCTCACCGCGGGCTTTTTCGCCTTCGGTTTCGCGTCCCCGCCGGGGATCGAGGAGCCCGGGGACGACTACTCGGCGACGAGGAAGATGGTCATGGTCAGGTGATGGCGTCGCCGGAAGGAGAAAGGGATCCCCTACCCGTGGTTCTCCCCGCTCCGGGAGCTCTTCATCAGTTCGTC
>CAZMKB010000168.1:0-8008 GCA_964566685.1 uncultured Gemmatimonadota bacterium
GACCTGTGCGGGATCCGCTGCGACGAACGGCTCGCCGTCCATTCGCTTCTGCCGCATTGTTCGGAAGGAGCGGCGGTGAGGGAAACGCCGCCCGTCGTCAGCACGGGGCTCCTGTACGGTGAGGAGCGGGAATCCGTCGTCACGGGTCGATTCAAGTACATCCGGAGTCCCGGCACGGGCAGGGAGGAGCTCTACCGTCTCGACCGGGACCCGGGAGAGCGCGTCTCCCTCGCCGGTTCCTCTCCGGAGCTGGTCGGGAGAGCCGCCTCCATCCTGGACGATCACCTGAGGGCATCAGAAGAGCTTCGGTCCTGGTACGGCCTGACGGAGGAGGAGCCGGTCGATCTCGATCCCGAAACGAGGGAGTGGCTCGAGGAGCTGGGTTACCTCACAGCCTCCACAGGTACGACGCCTTGAAGAAGAACCCCCGCCTCATCTCGTGAAACGTCCCGTCCTCGACGTACTCCCGTCCGTCCCACCTGGCCTTCTCGTACAGCGAGCCGTAGCCTACATGGAGCACGGTCCCCGGTATGTAGGTGAACGAGACCAGGAAATCCGTCGTCAGCTCGCCGTCGAAGGAGTCGTGCTCGAGGATGGCTCTCAGGAAGAGATACCTGTTGACCTGGTAGGTGTTCCTGCTTCGGACGATCGTGTAGTCGAACACCCTCTCTCCGCCGTCGTCCCGGAAGAGGTCGGAGTAGGTGCAGCTCAGCTCGGTGCTGAAGTGTTCCGTCGGCTGGAAGATGGTGGTGAGCCCGAAGGTGTTTCCTCTCGCCTGGTAGGGCTCTTCGATGTAGCGGATCTTTTTTCCGCCGAAGTACTCGAGGTTCACCGACAGCTGTTTCAGCACCTGGCTGAAGACTTCGAGCACGACGCCGTCCGTGGAAAACTCCCGGTTCCCGAACACCTCGGATGAAAACAGGTAGCGCGCGGACACACCGGTGTCCCTCAGCATGACGAGGTGCACACCGGGGCTCACCTCGTGTTCGGTGAGGCCGCTCGGTTTGTCCCTGGTGACGATGCCCGAGAGAACCGGCGCAATCTTCTTCACGAAACCCTCCGGAGGATAGAACATCGGGCTCCAGGACATTCTGGCACGCGTGATGCCGGTCCGGGTCACGTAACCGACCCGGGTGGTGAATCCCTCCGAGATATCGTGAATTCCCAGCTGGATCTCCGTCGTTCTCGTGCCGTACTCGCAGGTGACGCCGGCGGCGTGCCGGGGATACGAATCCTCCCCCGTGCTGTCTTTCGTCACGGAAGCCATGCCGTGCCAGCCGATGGTGCTGGCCTTGCCGAGGCGTATCTTCCCGTCCGCACCGGCGAGCCGGTTGTGGTCGTCCTCCGCCTCCCGTCCGGTGTAGAACGCACCGAGGTAGTCGTCGTCCCGGAACGAGCGCTTGTAGCGCACCACCGTGCAGTGGGCGTCGGGAGCCGTGCCGCCGGGAATGTCATCGGGAGGCTCGTCGAGGGCATACAGCACCGCCAGGTGGTTCCGCCGGCCGGCCTTGCCGGCGAGCTTCACACCCGCACCCGGGTTGACGATCTGCCTGGTGTGGACGATCGTTCTCAGCGGGTCGCTGTTGCTCCTGCCGGCAATGGCGTAGAGCTCGTTCCCTTCCAGGAAAAACGGCCGTTTCTCGCTGAAGAAGAGCGCGAAGCGCTGGTTCTCCTCCACCTGGCCGGCGTCGGCCTCGACCTGGCTGAAGTCGGGGTTGTAGGTCCCGTCGAGGATGAGATCGGAGCTCAGCCCCACCTTGCCCGTCAGGCTCACCTCGCCCCTGTCCCGGTCCGTCCGGAATGTCCCTCCTTCGTGGATCTTCCTGTTGCTGTACGTCACGGCGGGAAGGACCTCGTACAGGGTGTAGTGCTCGATGTCGTGAAAGCTCAGTTTCATGTTGTCGATGAGGAAATCGAAACCCCGATCCGGGTCGAGGGGCGGATAGGTCGCCTGGCTCGAGTACCGGCTGATCCTCCGTTCCAGGATGACACCCATCCGCACCGGTTCGCTCCGCGAGTACCGGAGGCTCTTGAACGGTATCGCCATCTCGACGGAGTAGCCCTCCTCGTCCATGCTCCCGGCGCTCTCCCACACCAGGTCGACACCCTCGTCTCCGGTGGGCCCCACGTGCCTCGCATCCATCTGTATACCGTCGGGATTGACGTAGAAGGTGTAGAGCACCTGCTGGTCGTTGTTGGAATCCAGGTTGACGCACACCCAGTCGTCGGGCCTGATCCGGTCCCTCGCAGAGACCGAGGTCTTTATCTTCTCCGGTTCGCTGTCGTAGCACCGGAAGGCGAAGTACACGTGTTCGCTGTCGTAGGCGATGAAGGCCACGGTCGGCTCGCGCTGCGGCTTCTCGAAATCAGGAATGTAGGTCTTGAAATCGGTGAAACCGCGGGATCTCTTCCAGATCTCCTCGTCGAGAACGCCGTCGATGACGGGAGGAACATCGGTTCTGAGCGGCTCGAAGACCTCCACCGCCCGCAGGGGAAGGATCGCTGACAGGAGGAGGGCGGTGACGGAGAGTGTTGTGAATATTCTCGGCGGCGGCAAATCCATGGGTGTTATCAGTAAGGAGACATTCACGGGGAAGCCCATCGAATTTCCCCCCGTGCAATGTACTGCACCGCCGGGGGATTGGCAACGATGAAAAGGAGAAGAGATCCGGCCGGGTGAGCTCAGGGCTTCCAGCTCTCCAGGTTCCAGGCCATGTCCCAGAACATCCACTCGTATCGGCACGAGGTGAGAAAGATGTCCCGGATGTGGTCCCGGACGGTGCCGGGCAGGTCGCGGACCGCGTGGTCGAGGATCCCGAACCACCAGTCGACCATGTCCCTGAACTCGGGGACGGCATAGGTCATGAGCCACGAACGGTACGGGTGGTTCTCCGGGATTTCCCGGTTCCGGGTGAGCTTTTCGCCGATCTCGACGTAGATCCAGCCGCAGGGAAGGACGGCGGCCATTCCCTCTGCCAGCGTGCCGTTCCGGACCCAGCGGAACAGGTGGTCGATGTAGGCCCGGCAGGTCGGCGCCGGGTCGGTGCCCAGGGCATCGGCCGTCGAGATCCCGAACTGCTCGAAGTAGGTCTCCTTGAGCATCGACTCCACCTCGAAGGTCATCTTCGCCGTCTCCAGCATTCTCATCGTTTCCCTGACGTCCGGCAGGAGCGGAGCGACCCAGGCCAGGGCCCGGGCGTAGTCGACGATGTAGATGGCATCCTGGATCATGTAGTAGCTGAACTTGTCGAGCGAAAGCGTGCCGTCACCGAGGCCGGTGACGAAGGGATGAGCGAGCTGAGCTTCCAGTATCGGCCAGGCTTCCGCTTTGATCAATTCGGAGTACTGCATGTCGGCTTCTCCTCCCGCGAACGGTGCCGCCGTTTACCGTGACCACACCGAGAGTATAACAGAATGTCCGGCGGTCGGCAATGGAGGGGAATGGCCTCCGGGCCGGGCTGTTCCCTCGGCGCGTTTTTGCCGGCCGGTCGGGAACACGGACGGCACGTGGGCGTTGACACGGCCTCCTCGAGGGCGCATTCTACAGTGACCGGGCCACCCGCCGGGGAAGACGCCGAACAAGTGGAAAGGACGGGGTGTCCGGGCCCGTCCGGCAGTGTGAAAAGCCAAAGCCCGGCCGTCGCAGGGAGCGTTGGGCATGAAGCGAAGGGAAGGATGCTGAGGATGAACGGACAGAAAAAACTCGAGTCGTGTGTCGTCGTCGGGGCGGGGATGGCCGGCCTCTTCGCTGCCGGCTCACTCAGGGCTGCGGGAATCGATGTCACCGTTCTCGACAAGGCCCGCGGTGTCGGCGGACGGTGTGCGACGAGGCGTTTCGAGGGCGGGATCTTCGACCACGGAGCCCCTTTCTTCGAGGTGAACAACAGCCGTTTCGTGGCGCAGGTGAACAGGTGGTCCGAAGAAGGGCTGGTCCGGCGATGCTGTGACGAGCCGAAGGAGAGCGGAGAGCGTGCCGGGGGGAGGTTGGAAAAGAGATACTGCGGCGTCTCCGGCATGACCACGGTTCCGAAACATCTCGCCCGGGAACTCGACGTCCGGAAAGAGGAACGCGTGACCGCCATCGGAGTGGAGAACAGGACCTGGCTGATCGAGACCGGGAGCGGGGCTTCGTTCAGCTCTCCCGGCCTCGTCCTGACACCGCCGGTACCCCAGTCTCTCGCACTGCTCGACGCCGGTGATGTCCGGCTCCCCGAGACGAAGCGCACCCGGCTCGGGCAGATCACCTACGAGCGCTGTCTCACGGTCCTGGTCGTCCTCGAGGGACCGAGCAAGGTACCCGCAACGGGAACTGTCAGTCCGAGAGAAAGGGCGGTGAAGAGGATCATCGACGACAGGAGGAAGGGGATATCTCCCGATGCCCATGCCGTGACGATCCACGCTGGATCCGGCTTCAGCCTGGACCACTGGGACGACGACACTGACCGCATCGCAGAGCGCCTCATAGACGTGTCGTCGAAATGGCTCGGTTCGGAGGTCAGGGCCTGGCAGGTCCACCGCTGGCGCTACAGCAGGCCGATCGTCATCCACCCGGGCCGGACCGTGGCCGTCAGCGACCCGGGCATCCTCGTCTTCGCCGGTGATGCCTTCGGAAGCGGACTGGTGCAGGGAGCATCGCTCTCCGGGGCCGAGGCCGCCCGCATCCTCGCCGGCAGGAGCCTGCTCCACGACTGAAGCGGAAGCAGGCCTGTCACTTCCAGCGCTTCACGGTCGAAAATCCCATCGAGAACCAGCGGATATCACCACGTCCCAGCCTACCCCTGATCACGCCCGTGACGCTTCCTGATCCTGGACGCGCCCGGCGGGGACGACCCGCGTATAACCCTCCCGGGCGGGGAGCCTCAGCCGGTCGATGCTTCCTGCCCGCCGGTGCGGCTCCTGTCTTTCGGCTTGATGATCACCTGGTTGTAGAGGAGCAGGGCGGCGATGGTTGCAATGCCGATGCCGCTGAAGATCAGCCAGAGCGTCCGGGGCCTGCCCAGGTTGTCGACGAAGTGGACATAGAGGTTGGCGCCCAGGATGGCGCCGATGCTGCTGCCGATCACCCCGTAGAGGAAGATGTAGCCCATGTAGGTGGCCACGCGGTCCTTCGGGGCGATGAGGCCCACGTAGCTGATGAACTTCGGGTGCGCGGTCATCTCGCCGACCGAGAAGATGACGATGCCAGCCATGAACACCCAGATGTTGGTCGAGATCGCAAGGATCGCCATGCCGATGGTGCCGAGAGCGATGCCCGACACCATGGTCGGAAGGGCCTTCACGTTCTTCACGATCGAGGATACCGCGATCTGGAGCAGAATGATGGTGCCGGCGTTTATCACCGTTACGTGCTCGACGTCGAAGTGGAAGGTGACCCATCTTCCGACGATCCGGTTGACGAACCGGTCGAGCGACGAGGCGTCGACGTAGTCGTTCACGTACCAGAGCACCGAGTCGAACATCTGGAAGTAGAGCACCCAGAAACCGGAGTAGATGAAGATCATGAGCAGGAAGTGGTAGTGATCTCTGAACTTCACGGTGTCCCGGGTGTCGATGAGGAAGAGGGAGAGCACGGAGAGGTAGATGACCGTGGTGATGATGCGGGCGAACGTCGTGAGGCCCGGCAGGACCCAGAGCGAAGCGCCGACGGCGAGGACCATGATCATGGTGACGGTCCGGCCCGCGCTGCTGAGGTCGCCGGTCCGGTGCTGGACGGTCATGATCACGATGCTCACCACGAAGAGAATCATGACATAGAGGGTGAAGAAGTGGCCGGTCGAAGAGAAGAGCCAGATCGAGACGAGGAAGAGAGCGCCGGCGATCCCGTAGATCAAAACGCCCGTGCTCGCGGAGCGCACTGCGGCCCTGAAGAGGAGCACGAAAGGGCTGTAGATGATCTCGAACGCGTCGGCCAGGGTCTGGATGAGGTTGGTCTTCGGCTTCTCCGGCTGGTCGTCCTGCCGGGGCGGCTCACGGTAGATGAGGAGGGTGGGGATCAGCATGGCCCCGGTGCAGATGGCGGAGGCGATGATCACCCACTTTGGTCCGAACACCGGGCTGTTCTTGAGCCAGGGCACGAGGATCAGTGGGAACAGGAACGCACCGAGGTTGATCGACCAGTAGTAGATCCCGAAGCCCATCGTGCTGTTCGATTCGTCGGTGGTCCTCGCGATCGAGCCCGATATGATGGGTTTGAAGAAGCCCGCCCCGGTGCCCATCACCACGAGGGCCAGGAACACGGCGCCATAGGTGGTCATCTGGCTGGTGAGGAAGTAGCCGCCGCCGAGGAGCGAGAAGGCGATCATGAGAGTCCGCCGGTACCCGAAGCGGTCGGCGATGGCTCCGCTCAGGATGGGAAGGAAGTAGAGGAGGGGCTGGATCGTTCCCTTGATGATACCGACGCTCTCCTTGGCGAAGTCCAGGTTCTCGGTGAGGTAGACCGAGAGGAAGCTCATCATCCCGTAGTAGGCCCCCCGTTCGAAGAACTCGAACATGATGACGATCCAGTAGGTGGCCGGGAACGATTTCAGTGTCTCCTTGAATCTCATGGCGGACCTTTCGCTCACGTGGGTACGGGTTTATCCCGTTCGATCGCCGTCCGGGCCTGGAAGATATTCCTTCGACAGATGCGAGGATAGCACGGCACCGCCGGTTTGTCAAGGATGTGCGGCGTTTGTCAGAAGCTTCTCTCCAGGGCGGCGATGAAGTTCCTGCCGGGTCCGGCGATTCCCGACGAGTAGGGACGGTACCGCCGGTCGGTGATGTTCTCGACGCCGGCACTGAACGTCATGTCGCCGGCGACCCGGTAGAGTGCCTTGAAGTTGATCGTGTACCAGCCGGGAGAGTAGGGGTTGCCGTCGACATCGGTGGCGTAGAGGTAGTCCTTCCCCAGTTCTTCCGGAGGCATGTCACCGTGTGAGATCCGACCGCTGTAGATGCCGGAGAGATCTCCTCTGAAACCGCCACGAGTGCAGGTGAGGTGTGTTTCCCCGAACCAGGGCGCGGCGTGTCGCAGCGGGGCGGTACTCCCGTCGTCCAGTTCTTCTTCACCCTTCTGGACGTTGATCCGGGATCTGATAGCGAAACCCCGGGGAAGCTTGAGCTCTACTCCGGCTTCGAAACCCTTCACGGTGGCATGTGCAGCGTTCTGGATGGCCTGGACCCGGCTCAGTTCGCCGTCGTAATAGATGCTGTCCCGGCCGTTCAGGGTGAAATCACGCCGGACCATGGCATCGTCCAGATAGGTGTAGTAGGCGGCGGCATCCATTCTCAGCACATCCTCGAAGACCCTGGTGAGCCCCAGCTGGGTGGTGTAGGCGTACTCCGGCTCCAGATCGGGGTTCGGGACCACTACCGAGCCGGGCTCCGAGTCGAACACCTTTCCCACATCGTCCACGTTGGGAGCACGGAATCCCGTTGAGAGGTTGAGATTGATCTGCGTTCCGGAACCGGGCTTGAAAGCCATCCCCAGGCTTCCGATCAGAGCCCGGGGATCGAGCCTGACGCGTGAGAACGGAAAGGGATAGTACGTGGTGTCGAATTCGGCTTCCAGGGTCACCTGGTTGAAGCGCAGGCCGGACTGAAGGGCCAGCCTCTCGCCGGGGATGTAACGGTAGGTCAGGTGGGCGGCGTAGGAGTTCCAGGTCGCACCGTCCGGGTAGCGGCTGGGGCCGGGCACGGTGACTCCCGTGACGATGTCCTCGTTCTCCCCGGTCGACCCGACGGTGTTGAGGACGACTTCGGCCCCGTAGGAGAGATGGTGTCTCGGGTTCCAGCTCTTGCGGAGATCGAGGTTGGCGGTCATCACGTCGACCGTTTCGGTCCGGTGCCGCAGCTCCGAGTCCCCGTAGTCCCGGTCGTGACGGCTTTCCTCGAAGAAATGATAGGCGACCGACGATTTCAGCCCGTCGTAGAAGCTGTTTCGGCCCGAGTGAGAAATGTGCAGGGCGTTCATCGACCAGATCTGGGGACCGTAGTACCACTCCGCCGACCGGAGCTGATCACCTCTCTC
>CAZMKB010000169.1:0-7350 GCA_964566685.1 uncultured Gemmatimonadota bacterium
GTGGGTGGAGGAGGACATCCGGTTCGACGACATCGAAGAGCGGATGATGAAGATCGTTCAGGAGTCGATTGACACCAGGCTCTCGATGATCGAGGAGGACAAGCGGTCTCTCATCCTCCAGAGAATCCTCCTCGCCGTCATCGACGAGAAGTGGAAGGATCACCTGTACGATCTGGATCACCTGAAATCGGGCATCGGTTTCAGGGCATACGGGCAGAAGGACCCGCTCATCGAGTACAAACAGGAAGCCTATCGCTCCTTCGTCGAGCTCCTCGACGACATCAACGACCGCATCGCCACGATATTCTTCAAGGCGCAGTTCCTGGGCGGTACGCCGGCCCCCGCCCGGGCCCCGGCTGAGGGTGTCGAAGTCGCCTGGGCGCCGGTTTCCGCATTCGAGCACGCTCGCGCCGCGGCCGGTGCGACGGATTGGGAAGAGAGCGGCGTCCCTATTTCATCCCAGCCCGGTGCACTCTCCGGGCAGCCGCAGGAGCCCCCGCAACCCTCGAGAAAACCGGTGAAGGTGGGCCCGAAGGTCGGCAGGAACGATCCCTGCCCCTGCGGGAGCGGGAAGAAGTACAAGAAGTGCTGCGGGCGTTAGTCGCCTTGACCGGGGCGCCACGTCTGACTATTCAAATCGGGAGCTTCAGCCGAAAACGTGAAAACCGCGGCGCCCGTTCGAGGGCACTGAACCAGAAGGAGAAGACAATGAAAAAACATGCTCCCGTGATACTGACCCTGGCGGCGGCACTCCTGCTCGGCACGGACATCGCCCTGGCCGAAGGGCCCTCCATCGAACCCGGGAAGTGGGAATACACCATCACCATGAACATGCCGATGATGGGGGAGAAGGTCCAGACCGACAACGAGTGCGTCACTGAAGAAGAAGCAAAGCAGGATCCTCTCGCGATGATGATCGAGGAAGGGAACTGCACGGTTGTGAGCAAGGAAGTGAGCGGCAACACCCTCAGCTTCGAGATAGAGTGCGAAGCCGAGGAGGGCGTGACGTCGAACGGGAAGGGACACTTCACCGGCGAAGGAACGACGGCTTCCGGGGAAATGGTGATTACCACGGAAATACCGCAGATGGGCGGGAAAACCATGACCATGACCCAGAAGTGGGAGGGGAAGAGGATCGGTGACTGCGATTAGTACGATAATCCGCCGTGCGTAGAGATCCGGAACAGCTGAATCGATTTCTGGAGCAGTACGCCCGTTATGCGCAGGCCGTGCTCCAGACCTCCCAGATAGAGGTCATGAATCTCCTGGAAACGTGGGAGATCCCCGACCACTGGGAGAAGTACAAGCGCACCAGCAGGATATCCACACCGACTCCCATCCGGGGGATATTTTCACGGATCAAGAGGCCGGAACAGGTCGTGGACAAGATCCTCCGGAGACCGTCCGATTTTCCCGGCGGCCTCGTTCCGGAGAACATATACCGCATGCACGACGCCCTCGGGGTCCGCGTGCTGGTGTACTTTCTGAGCCACCTCCCGCTCGTCGACCGGGAGATTCGAAATTCCGACGAGCTGGAGATCTCTGAAGAGGAGCCGCCGGTCGCCTACATGGGCTCTGACCAGGCGAAGCTTCTGAGCCTGAGTCACCTCGACACCATCTCGAAAGAAAGCGGGTACACCTCCATACACTACACGCTGCGGCTCAGTGAGAGCACCGTCCCGGAGCCCGATCGACCCTGGTTCGAGCTGCAGATACGGACGGTCGCGCAGGAACTGTGGTGCGTCACCGAGCACTACCTGGGATACAAACCGGTCAAGCGACCCAATGTGACGGCGAAGCGGCAGTTCAAGATTCTCAGCAAGATGATCAACGCCATCGACGAACAGTTCAACTTTCTGTACGAGGAGCTGAACCGGTATCAGGAAGAGGTGACGTACCGCGGCTCGGATCCGCTCGATGCGGAGAACCTCCCGCCTGTTCTCGCGGAGATCGGTGTCAGCTGTGCCCAGAGAGACATCAACAACATTATCAAGTTCCTCTACAGCCGCGGGCTGGAAACGATTGCCGACCTGCGGAACATCGCTACGCCGAGGCGCCTCGAGATCATCAGAAACACGTACCTGTCGACGACGGGGCGACAGCCGCTCAACCTGGAAGTGATCGCGACCCTCGCCGCTCTGAAGGACGCGAAGAGCGAAGAAGAGGAAGTGAAGCTCATCAACTCACAGATCGCATACCGGGGAGCCTGGGACAGGATACAGCAGGAGCTGACCCAGGATTAGTGTTTTTTCTTGCGTTTCACCCGGCACCTGTTATATTGCGTGTCGAGGGGCTTGCTCATCCGGTATCGAGTTGAATATCTGGTGAGGTCTGTCATCGAGTTGTCGGAGGGATGCAAGCCCTTGTCTTTTCTCCCCGAGGGTTCCTGGCGTGCGGTGAATCTCTCCTCCTCGTGCAGTCATCTCGAAACTTCTTTCACGGTTGTTCCCCAGTTTTTTCCCAGTGATGCTGTTTCGAAAATCGGTATACCGGCGTAAAGCGCCCGACGGCGGACGGTTCTGCGGATTTCCCTCCTGGCACGACTTTTACAGAGGAAGTCCGCCGGGAGGTGGCGGGAATTGGATCGGTGACGGGATGAACAGATTCGGTCCCCGGCCGGACGCCAAAATTTTTTTGGCCAGAAAATCTACTCAGGGATTTCCTGACGGAATTTCGCGTATTCGGAGGAGGGTCGTGTCAGCGAAAAGAACGCAGGAGTTGGAACCGAACGGAGAGGAGGTGCCCGGTATGGTGTAGTTCCCGAAAATCAACGACAGCACAGTGAGATCACCTGTCAAACAACACAAGGGAGAACGAAACAATGCGCCTTACTATCACTCTTGTGGTTCTGATCTGTACTGTTGTTGGGGCGGCAATGGCAGAAGAGATCGTGGTCGTGGGAGACCACTTCGAAACAGAATCCGGTGAAGTCGTCGTGCTCAGGGGAGTACAGTCCGACTTTTCCTTCAACAGTTACTCAACCTCCTACCTCAAAAGCGAACTGGGCGATCGCTACAACGACTTCATGCGTTTCGGGTACCTTGCCTGGATGAACAGCTGGGACGCCGGAGCGCTCTCCCGTGTCGGGATGAACTGCATCAGGCTCAGGTTCGCCTGGAGCGAGTTCTCGCCGGAGATCGGGGAAATCGATCCCTGGGCTATCTACCGCTACCGGACGTTTCTCGACCAGTGCGCCGCGCACGGTGTGTATGTCATACCGGCCATGACGCCACCCGGTGGGTGGGGCAGCGGAAGCCAGCTCTGGGGAAACGACGAGAACAAGGAGTGGTTTTACTGGCTGTGGGCTGAGCTCGCCAGGTTGAGCTCAGGGCATGAGGTGGTTCTGGGGTATGACCTTCAGAACGAGCCGTATCCTCCCTCGGAGATGGAGTACATAGAGGTCTGCATCGGTGCTCGGGATGCCATCAGGGAGTATTCCGACAAGCCGATCATCTATGCATTCCCGTTCGGGGGAATCTCAATGCCCGATGTCTCACACACCGATCCCTACGCCGACATCTACGATCCGCAGGGTGTGGTCACGGCCCACTTCTACTGGCCGACCGACTACACGCACATGCGTGAACCGGGAGCCTGTTACCCGGGCTACTGCGGAGACATCTGGATCGACGAGGCGGAGCTCATCGAGAGGATGGAACGCAGGTGGTCGAACTACCTGAACCGGAATCCGGTGCCGTTCTACCTGGGTGAGTTCGGCTGCATGCAGGGAGCGGACGGCTCTCTCGACTGGATCGAGGACGTCAGAGACTTCGCCGACCAGTGGATGGCCGGCTGGACGTTCTTCAAGTACAAGGCCCGCAAGACCTCCGCAGAATGGGGCGTCGTGCGGCCTCTTCTCTTCGATCACACACACGACATTCTCGGTCCGATGATCCGGGATCAGGATCACGAGTTCACGTTCGAGGACTTCGAGCCGCTTCTGACCCCGAACTACCAGGTGGACGAGGAGCTCCTGGATGTCCTGAGAGAGTAGGGACGAAGAGGTACTTTTCGACGGGTCGGTCCCCCGACGGGGGTCGGCCCGTCAGGCGGCTCTGACGATGTCCCGTGCCCAGGTGCGCAGATCGTCGAGCAGCACGTAGATGGTCGGCAGGATGAGCAGGGTGACCACGGTGGAGAAGGCGAGCCCTCCGACGATGGCCCGGGCCATGGGGAAGTATGGCGGACCGCCGCCGCCGATCTGGGTGGTGACGACCGAGAGGGGAATGAGGCTCAGCACGGTGGTCCCGGCGGTCATGAGGATCGGCCGGAGGCGGTCGCGTCCCGCCTGGAGAATCGCATCCCGGCGATCGAGACCTCCGGCCCGGAGCTGGTTCACGTAGTCGATCAGCACGATGCCGTTGTTCACCACCACCCCGATCAGGATGAGGATGCCGATCATTCCCATTATGGACATGGTCGTGTCGGTGACGAGGAAGAACCAGTACACTCCGACAACCGCGAAGAGTATCTGGGTCCAGATGGCTGCGGGGAAGAGGAGCGACTCGAAGAGCGATGCCATGACGAAATAGATGAGGGCCAGTGCCAGGAGCAGGTTCAAGAGCATGGACTGGAACGCTTCTTCCTCCTCGTCGAACGTCTGTCCGTAGTCCCACGAGTAACCGGGCGGGAAGTTGAACATCTCCAGCGCCTCTTTGATCCTCCTCTTCGCCTCGCCGACCGTGATGTCCTCGAGGTTCGCCGTCACGCCGAGCGAGGTCGACCGGTCCTCCCGGTTGATGACCCGCGGCCCCCGGGTGACTGTGAAATCAGCGAGGGAGGCGAGCTTCACCGGCCTCGTTCCGCCGTTGAAGAGCGGCAGGTCCTTCAGCTGCTCCAGCGTCTGACGGTCGGTGTCACGGAATTCGAGCCGGACTTCGACCTCCCCTTCGTCCGTCCTGAACCGGCGGAGGTTCACGCCGCGAACGGCGGCGGAAACGACATCGGCGATGTCCCGTGTCGAGAATCCGAACTGCTTCGCCCGGGTGCGGTCGACGACGACACGGACTTCCTCCTCGCCCGCCTCGGCCTCGGAGCGGACATCCGAGAGGCCTTCGATCCGGGAGAGTGACCAGGCCACGTCGTGGGACAGCTCGGCCAGGCGCTCGCTCGACTTTCCGATGAGCTGGATCCGGATGTTCTGTTCCTCCCCGCTCTGGCTCCTCCAGTCGTACGAAGGGTTCGTGATGGGAAGCCTCGGGAGATTCTCCCTGATGGCTTTACGGATCTCGTCCATCGATTTCTTCGCGTCTTTCCCCTTCGTGAGAAGGATCGTCGAGCTCGCGTAATTACCCGTGTAGTAGCTGTAGACGTTGTCGATCTCGAACTCTTCTTTGTGTGAGTAGAGGTAGTCTTCGTAGATGTCGACAGCTTCCTCCACCTTCTCGAGCGTGTAGTGCCCGTTGATGTGGTAGTGAAGCCGGAGGCGCCGGTCCGACGGCTCGTGGAACATGTCCATTTCGACGAATTTGATGGGAACGGCGATGCTCACCAGGACGAGGAGTATGATGCCGACCGTCGCCCACCGGTGGCGGAGCGTCCAGGAGAGGATGACACCGTAGTGCCGGAGCAGGCCGTCGATCACGGTCTTCTTCCTGTCGGTGTTCGGAGGCCTGACACGGGAGGCGAGAAGCGGTACGATGGTCTGTGCGAGCAGGAGCGATGCGCCGAGCGCGATGCAGATCGTAATGGAGACGTGCTTCATGTAGATGGAGATGTTGTCATTTGCGTTGACGATGTTGGGGAGGAAGACGATGGCGGTCGTGAGCGTTCCGGCGGTGATCGCCAGGGCCACCTCCCGCACGCCGGTGATGATCGAGTCGCGTGAGGAGCTGTTCCTCATCTGGTGGCGGTGAATGCTCTCGGTGATGACGACGGCGTTGTCGACCAGCATCCCGATGGCGAGCATCAGTCCCATCATGGAGAGAATGTTCAGCGAGATACCCATGAAGTACATGAACGCCATGGTGATGAGCAGGCAGAACGGAACGGCGAGGGCGACGATGAAAGTGGTGGAGAGCCGGCGGAGGAAGAAGAAGAGGATGAAGACGGCCAGGATCCCGCCGATGAGCCCGGAGCGCATGAGCTCCTCGAGGGAGCTCACGATGCCCTCGGCGAGATTCTCCATGTAGAAGATGCTGATGCCGCTCATTTCGGGCAGCGTGCCGATCTCCTCGATCTCTTCGATGATGCGCTCGGTGACTTCGACGGTGTTGGCTCCGGCTTCTTTGAAAACGTCGAGCCCGATGGCGTAGCGGCGGTCGAGGTGCCGGCCGTAGTCGAGCTCGGGGTGGTCATAGGTGATGTTTGCGACGTCACGGAGCCTGATGTTCCTCTCTCCCACGATGATGTTGCCGATGTCCTCGGTGCTTTCCCACGCGCCGACCGGCCTGACCACCAGCCGCCTGTTCCCGTCGGTGATCTTCCCGGCGGTGACGAGGAAGTTGCTTCGCCTGAGCGTCTCGGCCAGCCGGCCGATGTCGATGTTGTGGGCGATGATCCGGTCGGCGATCAGCTGGATCCTGATCTCCTTCTTCTCAACTCCGTAGAGGTCCACCTTCGAGACCCCGTCGATCCGCTCGATCCGTCTCTTCAGGTTCCGGTCGAGCATGTCGTAGGCGTTGGAGAGGTCACGGTGGCTCGACACCCGCAGGGCCAGCATCTCCATGTCGGACGAGGTCCACTTGTACACGAAGAACCGCTCGACGTCGGGGGGCAGCTGGTTCCTGATACCCTCGAGCTTCTCCTTCGCTTCGATGGCCTTCATGTCGGAGTCGACACCCCACTCGAACTCGAGGACGATCTCCGCGTTGTCCTCGCTCGACTCGGACCTCATCTCCTTGATGCCGCTGATGGTGGCGAGCACTTCCTCGGCGGGCCGGGTGATCTCTCGTTCCACTTCTTCCGGCGTCGAGCCGGTGTAGGGGATCTGGACCGCGATGAACGGCGCGTCGATGTCGGGCATGAACTCGAGCGGCAGCAGGAACCCCGAGATGCCTCCGATGACCACGAAGCAGACGAAGATCATGAGCGTCGTGACCGGCCGTTTCAGGGATGTCTCGGTCAGGTTCATGACGCCTTCACCCGCCCGCGGTCGAGCAGCGAATACACGACGGGGATCACGATCAGCGTGAGCATCGTGGAGACCAGGAGCCCTCCGATGACGGTGATGGCCATCGGCGACCTCAGCTCGGCTCCCTCGCCAAAGCCGAGAGCCAGCGGCAGGAGGCCGAGTGCGGTAGTGATGGTGGTCATGAGGATGGGCCGGAGGCGCGACCTGCCGCCCTCCACGATGGCCTCCGTCTTCGGCATGCCAGAAGCCCGCAGCTGGTTGATGAGGTCGATGAGGAC
>CAZMKB010000169.1:7360-7982 GCA_964566685.1 uncultured Gemmatimonadota bacterium
AAGTCCCCGCTGTCGAAGCTGAATGGTGTAGTCGATGAGGACGATGGCGTTGTTGACGACGATGCCGGCGAGGAGGATGAGGCCGATGAATACGACGACGCTGATGGTCGAGCCGGTGATCCAGAGCGCCAGCACCGCGCCCACCAGGGCCAAAGGGATGCTGAAGAGGATGACGAACGGGTGAAGGAACGACTCGAACTGCGACGCCATCACGAGGTACACGAGGAAGATCGCCAGGAGGAGCGCGAACTGCATGGACCTGAACGAGACCTGCATCTCCTCGTTCTGTCCAGCGAGCCGGGCCTCCACGCCGACGGGCATGTGGACACGGTCGATGATGGAGGAGATCTCCCCGGCAGCCGACCCCAGGTCGCCGTGGCTCAGATTCGCCGTGACCAGGGCCACCCGTTCCTGGTCGATGCGGCGGATCTCACCGGGGCCGGTGTCCTCGACGATGTCCGCCACGGCCTCGAGCGGAATGGGGCGGTCGCTCTCCGGATTGATGAGGAGGTTCCTGATTCGCTCGACGGAGTTCCTGTCTTCTTCCCGCGCGCGCACGAGCACGTCGATTTTGCGGTCGTGCCAGGAGTATCTCGTCGCGACCTCGCCGCGGACCTTGCTC
>CAZMKB010000170.1:0-7975 GCA_964566685.1 uncultured Gemmatimonadota bacterium
AGGTGCGCACGTCCCGGTAGTACACCACGAGCGGCTCGATCATCGGGTTCGAGGCGAGCAGCCGGTCCACCTGCTTGGCCGTGACGGAACAGCAGGTTTTCGAACAGTAGCTCACCCCGCCCGCTTCTTTTCCGGGGCCGGCGCGGGAACCCGCGCACTGAACGAAAACGATCCTCTCCGGCTCTCTCCCGTCGGACGGACAGGCCACGCCGGAGGCCATGAGGCGCTCGAACTCGATGCCGTTCAGGACATCCGGATGCGTTCCCAGGTACTCGGGATACCCCGAGAGGTCGAGGGGATCCGACCCTGTCGCGAGGAACACGGCCCCGAAGTCCTCCGTCAGCGTGAGCGATTCCGCATCGAGGTCGATGGCCTCCGTGGGGCACACGGGGACGCACTCGCCGCACTTCGTACAGGCTTCGGGAAGAATGGCGTAGGTGTCGGGGAGCGCCCGCTCGAACTCCTTGTCGATCGCTTTCCGTTTCGTGAGGCCCAGGTCGAAGTGCCGGGGAGCCTCTTCCGGGCAGACTTCCGAGCATTTTCCGCATGAAATACAGAGCTCGGGATCCACGTACCGCGGATCGCTCTCGAGAGACACCCGGAAGTTCCCGTTCACGCGTTCGGCTCCCGTCACCCTGGTCCGGGCGAGAGCACGAATCCCCTCGCCGAGCACGACGTCCTTCGCCTGGACAGGACCCACGCAGTCGCTGTCACAGACCGAGGGCCAGGACTCGGACTGAAAAACTCTCGGCAGCTGACAGAGGCGCCCGCCGAGCCAGGGGTTCCGCTCGGCGATCGTCACCCTGACCCCGGCGGCGGCGAGGTCCTTCGCCGTCTGAAGTCCCGCCGGACCGGCGCCGACGACGAGTGCGCGGTCAGCGATGTCGATGGGCTCCGGCGCCGGCTCGTCATCCAGGAGCCGGGCGTGGGCCATGGCGACGAGGTCGCAGGCCTTGGCGGTCGCGCTCTCCCTGTCCGCGTGCTGCCAGGCACACTGCTCCCGTATGTTCGCCACTTCGAAGAGGTCCGGAGAAAGACCGAGACCCGGCATGATCCGGGCGATCCGCTCCTCGGGGAATTTGAGAGACGACCGGGGGGAACAGCCGGCGAAGAGCAGACGGTCACATCCCCTGTCAGCCAGCTTCCTCACTGCCTGCCCGAGATCGGCCTCGCCGCAGAGCATGTCGGCCTGCTCCGCGAAGGTGACGTTCTCGAGGGATGCGGCGAACTCCGTGAGACGGACCGTGTCGATCCGGTCAGAGGCCTGTCCCTTGCAGCCACAGATAATGACGCCGATTCCGCCGGCCACGAAAACACCTCCGGAGTATTGTGGTCCCGAGTCGCTACTCAGCTTCAAGTTAGCTGTTCGACCGGCATTTTTCAAGGAAAAGAGCCGCCGACCACCGTGAGATGCCGGCCGCCACACCCATTCCCACCGGAGCAAGCGGTGTTTGACACCGCAGGAGCGCCTGATTATTATGAAGAGAACGAAGCCTCTGTTTTGCGCGATCGAAAAAGGAGGGGGACCATGTCGGAAGAGAAGGTCGGCATCGTCGAGAAGTTCTTCGCCAAGATCGATGTTGCAGCCGTCACCCTGACCTCCGGCGCCGTCGAAGTGGGCGACACGCTTCACTTCAGGGGACACACGACGGATTTCACCCAGAAGGTGGAGTCGATGCAGATCGAGCACGACCAGGTGGAGCGGGCCGAGGCGGGGCAGTCGATCGGTCTCCGGGTGAAAGAGCGGGTACGGTCGAACGACGAAGTGTTCAGGGTCATCGAGGAGTGATGAAACGCACTGGGACGGGCCCGGAAGAACCCACCCCATGATGTGATACGAGTTCCTCCGGGTAGATGCGCCGTTTACCCGGCGCACCCCCACATGGCCGCCAAAATCCAAGGCGTATGAATATTCCGGGCTAACAGGCCCCGGACGTTCAGAATATGAAGTTGGCGGTCAGCGCGGCGTAGGTGTCGTGGTAATTCAGGCTCACATTTTCCGACACCCCCTCCATGACTTCAACCTCCGCGCTGTGGAACTTGTTCCGCAGGCCGAACTCCCCGCCCAGGCTGAACTCGTCCGAGAAGAAGTACTCGCCGCCGACGGCGAAGGTCAGTCCCCACGGGCTCAGCAGGTCTTCCAGGGCATCTTCGGCGAGCTCGGCTTCCTCCTCGCCGATGTCGACGATACTCGTGTCTCCGATGTCGACGAACAGGAGCAGGAGCTCACCGACGTCGTTCGCGCTCGTAACAGCCTTGTTGAATTCCAGCTTGACGTAGGGAGCGGCGACGTCCTCTTCGGCGTCGCGGAAGAAGTACTTGAATCCGAAGAACGGGACCACCGAGCTCACCGAGGTACCCGAAGAGTTGTCGATGGCGATTCTCGTGAAGTCGAGCCCCGCCATGATCATCCCTCGCTCGTTGGCCATGTAACCGAAGTAGCCGCCCTGCTGATTCGCCGGCCCGAACGTGCCGAGCAGCGATGTGGTGGAGAGCCTCACACCGAGTGCAGCCTGAGCGTGAACCATTACAGGGACGAGCAGAAGACCGACGGCGAGCAGGACTGAGAGTTTCCTCATCGTTCCCTCCTTCTGACAAACGGGTGGAGAACGCACAGGGTATCCCGATATGCCCTCCGCATGAAGGTACCACACCGGACGGTTGAAAGTCAACATTCCGTTCGAGCCGCGTCTCGATTGACTCGGGGGGTGAGCCGGCAGGCGGAACTGCGGTGACACCGGTGTTGCAGGCACTGCCGTGTGCACATAAATTACGATGTGTCTCACGACTCGTACCGGAAAATCCATACCCGAGTTATCCATACGATTTCGAGCAGATTGTTCATGACCCTGTTCTCCTTTCTGCGACAGACGCCGATCACCCTCGCCGCAACACTCCTCTTCCTGTCCCCGCTCTCCGGACAGACGGGGGAGGAAGTAGCCCGCCTCATGGCCCGGCGTGACACGGGCAGAGACGCGATCGTCACGATGGACGTGTATCTCACGGATTCCAGGGGACGGACCTCCGAACGCACACTGAAGCTCCTGAAGAAGAACGCCGGCGATTCGGAAAAACTCCTCCTCAGGTTCACCAATCCCGCCGACATCAGGGGAACGTCTTTTCTCGTCCGGCGGCATCCGGACGGCGAGGACGAACGATTTCTCTACCTTCCGGCACTCGGACGCTCCAGGCGCCTCTCCTCCGGCGAGCACACGGACAGTTTCGCGGGAACCGACTTCACCTACGAGGACATTTCCGGGCGGGACTTCGACGATTTCACCTACCGCCTGGAAGCGGACACCACGCTCGCATCAGGTGAGAGCTGCCACACGCTCGTATCCACGCCGAAGGAGGAGGGCCACGATTACTCCCGTATCGTGACACTGGTCGACCGCGAGAGCTACCTTCCTCTCGAGGCGACGTACCTCGACGAGTACGGTACACCGTTCAAGAAGTTCTCTCTCATCGAAAAGGAGAAGATCGGCGGGCTCTGGACGATGATGGAGATGGCCATGACCCACATCCGGGACGACCACAGCACCCGCATTCTCGTGACCTCCGTCCACTACGACACCGGCGTCAGTGACAGGATGTTCACGCGGAGAGAACTGGAGCGAGGTGTCGACGGGTGAAGCCATTCGCCGATCTCCTGTTCCGTTTGCGTATTCCCTTCGCTGCTCTGATCCTCATCGTCACCGTCCTCCTCGCACTTCCGATCAGGAACCTGTCTCTCGACAACACGCTCGGCGCATGGTTTTCCGGTGACAACCGGCACCTGCTCACGTACCGGGAGTTCCAGGACGAGTTCTCCGGCAACAGGAACCTGTTCATCGTCGTCGAGGCGGATGATGTCTTCACTCCCGGGATGCTCGACTACCTGCGCCGGAAAACGGAAGAAATCGGGCGTCTCGCGCTCGTCGACGAGGTGCACAGCCTTGCATCGGCGATACGGGTGGAAGGCGACAGCGACGGCCTGACGGTGGGTCCCCTTCTCGAAAAGGGAAGCGATCCGCAGGCGGAGGAAATCAGGGCATATGCACTCGGAAACGATTTGCTTCGCGGCGGGCTCGTCTCGGCGGACGGGAGCGCGGCGGCCCTCGTGGTCACCTTCGACGAGGACCGGGCCGACGAACATCGGATGGAGCTCCTGACGACGATCAGAGCCATCATGAACGAGGGACTGAAGGGCGGCGCGAGGCTCCACTACACGGGCTCCATGGAAACAAGCAAGGAGTACGATCGCTTCACGCTGCAGAACCAGCGTGATTTCATGCTTCCCCTCATTCTCATGATCAGTGTCTCGATCCTGCTCCTGTTCCGGTCCTTTTTCCTGCTCATCATCATCGGCACGGTCGTCGCCGCGAGCCTGACCTGGACCGCCGGAATTTTCACCCTCATGGGATACTCCGTCAACGTCATATCGGGAATGCTGACACCGCTCGTCGGTTTTCTTTCGATCTCGGACTCGATCCACATCCTGGAGTATCACGACGAGGTTCGTCGAACGACGGAAGACAGACGGAGCCTGTTCACGAAAACGGTATCCTATATCACCTTTCCCTGCCTGGCCACGACTCTGACGACGTCGTTCGGGCTTCTCTCTCTGACGACGAGTCAGGTACCTGCCGTCCGGACCTTCGGCCTGGGAGCGGCCATAGGAATCCTCTCCGCGTTCGTCATCTCGATCGGAATCGTTCCGTTCGCCCTCTCGGCGCTTCCCGTCCGGAGTCGGTCACCGCGGCGTTCCCCCTGGATCGGCTCGCTCGAGAGGCTGCACCGGCTGAACACACGGCGCCCGGCGCTCATCTTTACCGCCATGACGATGGTCACCATGCTCTCGACCTTTTTCATCACCCGTCTCGAGGTCGAGACGAACCAGCTGGAATTCTTCGAGGAGGGGAGTCCTTTCCGGCAATCGTCCGAGCTGGTCGACGAAAAACTCTCCGGCTTCTACTCCGTGGAAATATTCCTGAAAGGGGAAACCGGCGTGCTGAAGGAGCCCCGGGTGCTGCGTCGGATGGAAAGCCTGTCCGGCAGGCTTTCCGGACTCCCGCACGTGAAAAAGGTCAGCTCCGTCGTCGACCGGGTGAAACTGATCAACCGCGAGCTCTCCGGGGGCGGGGAGAACGCACACCGCATACCCGGGAGGAAGGACCTCGTTGCACAGGAGCTTTTCCTTTTCTCGATGTCCCGGGAGGGGCGCGAAGCGCTCTCGGGAATGGTGAGTTCCGATTTCTCACGCGGGCGCATATCCGTCCGCATGGAATCGGCGAGCTCGGACGAACTGGTGAAGTTGTGCCATGAGGTCGAGGAGGCGGCGGACCGGGCTTTCGCAGGTACCGGCGTGACGCCGCTTGTCACGGGCGTCGGCCAGCTCTTCAGTGAGCTGGACAGGTATCTGGTACGGAGCCAGATTCGCAGCTTCACCATGGCCTTCGTCACCGTCATCATCTTCATGTTCGTCTCATTCCGGTCATGGAAGTACGGTGTACTCAGCATCCTGCCGAACCTCTTTCCCATTCTCCTCATTCTCGGGATCATGGGAGCCTCCGGAATCACGCTGAATGTCGCGACGGTGATGGTCTCGGGTGTGGCCCTCGGAGTCGCGGCAGACGACACTATTCACTTCATCTGGCGGCTGCGGAAGGAACGGAGCGGAAATGGAACGAGCATCAGGCAGGCGGTCGGAGGAGCGACCGTCAACGCGGGTCGGGCGATCGTCTCGACGTCTTCCATCAACATCGCCGGATTCAGCGTGCTCGTCCTCGCCGATTTCATCCCGACCGTGTATTTCGGCTTCCTCACCGCTCTGACGCTCGTCCTCGCGCTCATCGGGGATCTCGTCTACCTCCCGGCCCTGCTCCTCACGGTCCGGCGCACTGGGACGGGGACCTGAATTCATGAGAATTTTCCTCGTACTGCCGATCATCTTCGCCCAGCTCGCGACGGCCCGGGCCGGAATCTCACTCCGCGGTGAGCTGCAGAACATCGGAATCTCCTACGCCGCCCAGGGTACGGTGGAGGGCCGGGGGAGAATCCACCTCGAGCTGTCGTACCTTCCGACTCCCTTCCTCCTCGTCCGTGCCGGCGGACACGGGGATTTCCTCGCACGGAGCGGGGACGGGGAGGGAATCGTTACGGATTTTCGAACACACGAGTCCTTCATCGAGATCAGGGGAGACCACTTCGATCTGCGGGCAGGTTTCGTCAACGTCGTCTGGGGCGTTCTCGACGAAGTCCAGCCAACCGACGTCGTCAATCCCCTCGACGTGTCTCGTTTCTTCCTGGAGAGCCGATCACGGGCGAGACTCACGGTTCCGGCATTCCAACTGAGAATCTACCTGCCGGATGATCGGCGGACACGAGTGGAACTGGTCTCAGTCCCCTTCTTCGAACGAGGTGTGTTCGACCGGCTCGAGGAGGAGAGCTCACCGTTCAATTTCTACCGGTGGCTGGTGCCGTCGTCCACACCGCTCGAGCGCAACGTGCCTCCCCGAACACTTCGTCAGACGGAATACGGCGCACGGCTCTCGACCACCTTCGGACGGACGGATGTCGATCTCTGTTTCTTCCGCGGGCGGGAGGATTTTCCGCTCTACACTGTGGAGTACGTGGATGGAGAGGATCCCGAACAGATCCTTGTCGGCTCCTACCCCTGGTTCACCATGGTGGGAGGTGATCTCGAGACGGTCCTCTCCGGCTGGGGGTTCAGAGCCGAATTAGCCCTGTTCCTGGAAGATTCGTTTCAGGATCTCCGCGGCGACGTGATCGTCGAGGGGAAGAGCTTCCAGGCCGGTGTGGGAGTCGACCGGAAGGTGGACGACACCGTCCTCATCGGCGAGCTCGTCGTTCAGGCACGATGGGCTCCGCTCGATTTCGCCGAGAGGAGAGAGGAGCTCGGTTTTATCGGCGGCCTGGAGCGCACGTTCCACTTTGGACGGGAGAAGATCGAGAGCTTCTTCATCTACAATCCGCTCGACAATACGCTCTTCGTCCGCGGCGGAGCGGGCATCCGGCCGATCCGGGGTCTCTGGCTCGAGCTCACCGGGGGGCTTTTCGCGGGCTCGGGCAGCGACCTGGTCGGCCGCTTCGACCGGGCGGATTTCGTTGCTCTGAACTGCCGGTATCTGTTCTGAGCGAGCCCGTTGGCGCTACCCCTTCCCCCGAAAGCTCCATCCCGACAGCTCGAACCACGGAGCGGAGAAGAGATATCGATGCCGATCGGAGAGTAAAGAGGCACCATCACAGTCCGCACAGGGCGAGGACACAGGGACGATTTTCCCCCTGGCGGGAGAGTGTGCTCCGCGTAAGTGATATTTCGCGCTCCCGGGCTGCCGCCTGTTCATCGCTCACACGATTTCAGATTCCCGAAGCCCCGGTTATCACCCGAAAGCTCCCCGACCGGGTAACCCGATGGTATAATGTGATTGAGAAAGTTGGCCCCATCGCACGAAATCACTTGACAGAACGACACACCTGTGGTATAATAATCTCGCTTGTAAAGCATTCCACATGTGTATGGGACATACAGTGACTGTCTGATCACTCGGACTTGATCTTCACAAAGTTACCTCACTGCTTTCACACTGTATGCTCGACGATGGGGAGGAACCATCGGATGACAGAATTCCAGACGAACAGTTCCAGCTGAAGACTCTCGGTAGATTCCTTTTTCTCGATGCGGATCGGCGTCGCTCCGTGCGGCTGTCGAGCCCGCCCGAAGCCGTGAATATCGGCGGCATAGATAGCCTGTCGCCTGTATCTCCGGTCGTACCGGTAAGCGATGAAGTCGAAGAAAGGAGGTGGTGATACAGAGATACGGTTCTCTCTCCGGAGAGAAACAAGAGGGTCCCGGTTCACATGTGAACATCCTGCTGCGTGCAGGGAGGAAACGTATTTACAGGGAGGCATTGAATGAGTAGAAGACTCGGTTACCTTGCTCTCTCACTCGCGCTCGTTGGTTTTGTCGCTGTGT
>CAZMKB010000171.1:0-7942 GCA_964566685.1 uncultured Gemmatimonadota bacterium
CCAGTTCCGGCAGGAGGCCCTCGTCCGCGGCGACCGCACGCACGGCATCGGTGATCACTCCGTTTCTTGCTTCGTCCAGCTGTGTCATTCCATCGATCCGGATCAGAATACCGGCTTCTCGGTGTAGTCGCCGAACACGTCCTTGAGGGCCTGGCTCATCTCGCCGAGCGTGGCGTACTCACGCCCGGCTTCGAGGATGAAGGGCATGAGATTGTCGGATCCCCGGGCTGCGTCCTTCAGCTCGTTGAGGCACTTCGCGACCTTTGCGTTGTCCCGTTCCCTCCTCACCCTCCTCACGGCCTCCTGCTGCCGGGATTCGACTTCCCGGTCGATCCTGAGGAGCGGAATGGCGACGTCCTCTTCCTCGTCCACGAAGTCGTTGACGCCGACCACGATTTTCCGCTTCTCCTCGACCTCCTTCTGGTACCGGTAAGCCGCCTTCGCGATCTCCCTCTGCTGGAACCCCTTCTCGATGGCCGGCACCACACCACCCAGTTCCTCGATCTTCCTGAAGTACTCGTTGGCCTCCTCTTCCATCCGGTCCGTGAGGCTCTCCACGAAATACGAGCCTCCCAGCGGATCGATGGTGTTCGCCACTCCCGTTTCGTACCCGATGACCTGCTGCGTCCGGAGGGCGATCTTCACCGCCTGCTCCGTGGGCAGGGCATGTGTCTCGTCCATCGAGTTGGTGTGGAGCGACTGGGTGCCGCCGAGAACCGCCGCCAGCGCCTGGAACGCCGTCCTGGTGATGTTGTTCTCAGGCTGCTGCGCGGTGAGCGAGCATCCGGCGGTCTGGGTGTGAAAACGCATCAGCCAGGAGCGCGGATTCTTCGCACCGTACTTCTCCTTCATGGTCCGGGCCCAGATGCGCCGCGCCGCCCTGAACTTGGCGATCTCCTCGAAGAAATCGAGATGGGAGTTGAAGAAGTGAGACAGCCGTGAGGCGATGACGTCGATGTCGAGCCCCCGCTCCAGGGCATACTCGACATAGGTGAAACCGTCCGAGAGGGTGAACGCCAGCTCCTGGACCGCCGTCGAACCCGCTTCCCGGATGTGGTAGCCGCTGATGCTGATGGTATTCCAGAGGGGCACGTGCTCGGCCGAGTACTCCATGATGTCGGTGATGACCCGCAGCGACGGCCGGGGAGGAAACAGCCACTCCTTCTGGGCGATGTACTCCTTCAGGATGTCGTTCTGGATCGTGCCGCGCAGCTGATTCGAGTCGAGACCCTGCTTCTCACCGACCAGCAGGTAAAAGGCGTAGAGCATCGCCGCCGGGCCGTTGATGGTCATGGAGGTGCTCACTCTGTCGAGCGGAATTTTGTCGAACAGGATCTCCATGTCCGCCAGGGAACAGATGTTGACGCCGCACTTGCCCACCTCGCCGAGCGAGCGGGGATGATCGGCGTCGTAGCCCATGAGCGTGGGCATGTCGAAGGCCACCGAGAGGCCGGTCTGTCCCTTGTTGAGGAGAAAATGATAGCGCTCGTTCGTATCACGGGGCGTGCCGAATCCGGAGAACTGCCGCATGGTCCACAACCTGCCCCGGTACATGTTGGGATGGATTCCGCGCGTGTAGGGATACTCACCCGGAAAGCCCAGATCCTCGAGGTAATCTTTTCCATCCAGGTGCTCCGGGAGGTAGAGCGTTTCCACCGGCTCTCCCGACAACGTCGTGAACTCCCACTCCCTGTTCCGGGAACCGTCGAGACGGTCTTTCCAGCGTTTCCTGGCATGTTCGTACGAGGATCCTCCGTGATTCTTCATCTCCCGCTTTCCTCCGTCTTTAGGTCCGCCAAGTGACGGCCCAATAAAGAAATATAAGCCTGGTACTGCTGCAATTCAAGGCTGGGAGTCCTGTTCCGATCAAAAAACAACCGCGCGTACACCCGTCTCCCTCTCCAGCAGCCCGGCGATCCGGCGAAGCTCGCTTCCGGGCAGCGGTTCGATGTCCCGGACGGCGGGGGCCCGGTCGAGGGAGTACACCTGCACCTCGATCGGCTCGAGCCGCCCGACGGCATGTATCCAGGCGCCGATGTCCTCCTCCGTTGCATTGGTGAAACGCCCACCGAAGAACAGGCTCTGGATGACGAGGTTTTCGAGCTCCGCCATCCGCTCGAGGAGCGGATCGAGCTCGAAGCCTCTGTAAGGACGGTTCACCTGGCGCAGACGCCTCTCGGTGCCGGCGTCGAGCTTGACGATTGACCGGTCGAGACTGCTCACGGCCCGGAAGATTTCCTCTCTCACGAGCGTCGTGCCGTTCGTGAGGATAGCGGTCCGGGACCGTGGGCTGAGCTCATCCCGGACTTCGGTCACCATCCCGACCAGGTCCGGGAAATCGGTGTGGAGCGTGGGCTCGCCGTTTCCGGCGAAGGTGATGTAGTCGACCGGCCGGCCGGCCTCTTCGAGAAGACGGAGAGCTTCGCCGAGCTCTCCCTCGATTTCCCGGAGAGAGCCGAACACCTGCGGATCGATGTCGTCGAGAGAGCCCACCGGTCTGACCGTCTCGTACTGGCAGTAGACGCAGTTGAACGAACAGACCTTCCTGCCCGGACGGATGGGATTGATTCCCAGAGACGTCCCGAGCCTTCTGGAGGCGACGGGACCGTAGACGTAACTCTTCTGCAGGCCGATCTGTCTCAGATGTTTCGTCCCGTCGGTCATGTTCACCTCATCTTCCCCCGGCGTCACTCTCCCAGCTCCGCGATTCTCCGGATGACGTTTTCGAGCACCACATCCGGAGTCGAAGCACCGGCAGTGACGCCGGCCTTTCCGACGCCCTCGAACCACTCGGCGCGGAGCTCCCGCTCATCCTCGATGTGATGGGTGGCTACTCCCGTCGAACGTGAAATATCCACGAGCCTTCTCGTGTTCCCGCTGTTCTTTCCACCGACGACGATCATGACCTCGACCTCGCCGGCCAGCTGGCGAGTCTCCGTCTGCCTGCTTCTCGTCGCATTGCAGATGGTGTTGAACACCCGCAGCTCGGAAATCCGGGGGAGGAGCGAGAGAACGATTTCCCTGACATTCTCCTCCTCCTGCGTGCTCTGAATCACCACCCCCGCACGCTTGTAATTGCCGATCCCCCCGACGTCGCGCGCGCTTTCGATCACCGTCGCCTCCCCCCCTGCATGAGCGACGATGCCCGAAACTTCGGGGTGATTTCGCTCGCCGATGATGAAGAGTTTGTACCCTTCGGCCGTGAGCATCCTGGCGTACTCCTGGATCTTGGAGACGAACGGACAGGTCGCGTCGAGCACCTCGAGCCCCTTCCCGCCTGCCTTTTCTATGACATCGGGGCCGACTCCATGGGTCCGCACGACCACGGTGCCGCATTCCACATCGTCGATCGACTCGATGATCTCGACACCCAGATCCTTCCTGAGTCGCTCCACCGTCTGGGGATTGTGGATCACCGGACCGAGCGAGAAGACGTGGTCGTTTCTTCCGGCGGCCACTTCCGAGATCATCGAAAGCGCTCTGCGAACCCCCCAGCAGAATCCGGCCGTTTTGACGACTTTGATCTCCACCCGTCTGCTCCCGTGGTGAACGTTTCCGGAACCGGTGTGCGGATCCGGCACCGGACTGCCGGGGCCGGGACACCGTTCAGCCCCCGATCTCGGAGAGGCTGAATACACGGCATCCGGATTCGCCGTGAACGAGATGGTGACCGCTCTGCTTCCGGGATATGGATGTACGTATCAGGTCGGCGAGCTCTTCGGTCGCGGCACCCGACCTGAGGGCTTTCCGCAGGTCGACTTCCCTGTCGGAGAAGAGGCAGCTGCGAAGCCCGCCGGACGGCGTCAGCCGGAGGCGGTTGCAGGTGGAACAGAACGGCCGGGAGAACGGGGAGATGAGCCCGATCACGGCGGTGGTGCCGCCGAGACGGTAGTACCGTGCCGGTCCCGGACCGTTGTTCCCCATCTCCGTGAGCGGAAACGCCCGCCCGAGCTCCGCCAGGATGTCGTCCGTCGAGAGAAAGAGGTCCCGCTGGATCGCACGGTTGCACCGGAAAGGCATCATCTCGATGAACCGGATCTGTACGCCCTCGTTCTCGCCGAACAGTGCGAAGTCGACGACTTCGTCGTCGTTGAATCCCCTGATCGCCACGACGTTCAGTTTGACCGGCTCGAGCCCCCGTTCCCGGGCGGCCCCGATCCCGGCGACGACACGGTCGTGAGCGTCCACGCCCGTGATCCTCCGGTACTTCCCGGGGTCGAGCGTGTCCAGGCTGACGTTGACCCGGCGGAGGCCCGCCGTCTTCAGCTCCGGTGCCATGCGCCCGAGGAGAACACCGTTCGTGGTGAGCGAGACCTCGTTCACGCCCCGCTGATCGGCGATGTGTTCCACAAGGCGCGAAATTCCTCTGCGGACCGTGGGTTCCCCCCCGGTCAATCTGAACCGGTCGATGCCCACCTGCACGGCTGCTTTCACCACCCGCCCGATCTCCTCGAACGTGAGGATGGATGCGCGCGGAGCTGTGCCCGCGGGGCGACAGTACAGGCACTCGAGGTTACAGCGGTCGGTGACTGAAATTCGCAGGTAGTTGACGTTACTCATGATCTATAATATCGAAAAGATTGACCCGGTCGTCAACGATCGTGCCGGCGGCTTTGCAGGGGTCCCGGATTCCGATCAGAAGAGGGTGACCTCCACCACCTCTCCCTTGTCGATGAGATCCACGTTCGACGGGATCTCGATGTAGCCGTCCGCGTTCGACATGCTGGTGATGGCCCCCGACTCCTTGAAGGCCTGTTTCGCCCGGCCGTCTTCGATCCTCACCGTGAGGAACTGGTGCCTGCCGATGGTCGAGACTATACGGTGCCCCATGGGAAGGGGAACAGTTCTCCTGGGAGCCGCGGGGAGCCGGGCCATTTTCCTGATGGCGGGTATGAGAAACATGTATCCGTTCGAGAGGCACGATGTGGGGTAGCCCGGCATGCCGAACACGATCCGCGTGCCGGCTCTGGCGAAGAGCGTGGGCTTGCCCGGCTTCACGGCGATTCCGTGGAAAAGAATTTCCCCGCTCGACTCGAGGGCGTCGATGAGCACATCCCTCTCTCCGACGGAGCTGCCGCCGGTGAACACCATCATGTCCGCCTCTTCTTCCTCCAGGCAGGAACGGATCGTATCCGGATCGTCCCGGCAGGGGCCGCGGAGCCGCGTGAGGGCGCCGTTCGAGGCGAGGAGAGCCGCCGTGGTGAACGAGTTCACATCGTAGAGCTGCCCGGGAGCGAGCGGCCGGGGCGGCCTCACGACCTCGTCACCGGTCGAAATCACGACGACCATCGGTTTCACGTAGACCGATATCGCTTCCAGACCCGCCGCGGCGGCGCTCCCGATGTGAGCCGGCGTGAGCAGGGCGCCGTCGGTAAGGATGACCGTCCCCTTCTCGATGTCAGCTCCCGCTCTGCCCACGTTCTCGCCCGGATACACCGGCCGGGTGATCTGAATACGGCGGCCCTCCGCCTCCGTGTACTCCACCATGACCACGGCGTCCGCCCCCGGCGGCATCATGGCACCGGTCGCTATCTGCACACAGGAGCCCTCCGAGACCTTCGCCCCGGACACTTCGCCCGCGTGCACGTTACCGGAAAGTCCGAAGGTGCGGGGCTTCTGCTTCGAAGCGCCGAAGGTGTCCTCGGCCCGAACGGCGTAACCGTCCATGGCGGCACGGTCGAAAGAGGGAATGTCGATTGCGGAGGTGATCTCTCCCGCCGCCACTCTTCCCGCGGCCTCCAGGAGGCTCACCCGTTGGGTTCTCTCGACGGGCATGATGTGATGGTCGATGATCTGCTTTGCATCTTCGAACGAAATGAGGAATTTCAGGGGTCTCATCGATTCACCTCGAATACCATGTGAGCCATCTCGGGCAGGATGAGCCCTGTCATGGCGAGCTCGGCGGCCGCCGGAGAGCCCGGCAGGAGGAACGTCACCATGGAGCCCACGACACCCGCCGATGCCCGGGAGAGGATTCCCGCGGAGCCGATGTCCCGGTAGCTCAGGTGACGGAACAGCTCGCCGAAGCCTGGCAGCTTTCTCGTCATGAGCGGCTCGACGGCTTCCGGGGTCCTGTCCCGCCTCGAGAGCCCCGTACCTCCGTTCATGATGAGGACACGGACCTCGCCCGCATCGCGCAGCTTCTCCACTTCTCTTCGAATCAGATCCTCGTCGTCCGGGAGCACGTCGTAACTGACGATCCGGTGCCCCTGCCGCTCGAGCAGTCTCCGGATCAGGGCTCCGCTCTCGTCGTTTTCCCGGATCCTGGTGTCGCTGACGGTGATGACCGCGCAGTCGACGTGCTCAGGAGCGTGTTCCTTGTGTTCCCGATGCCCCATCGTCCTTCTCGACACAGGTTTCGATGTCGGTGTTGATGTCGTACGGCGGGATGTCCTGGAGAGACCTGTCGAGCCCGGTCACGATAACGGGCGCCGCCTCCTCGGGGGGAGCGTCAACGACGAGACCGGAGGCATGATGGTGACCGCCTCCTCCGTAGTTCGCCGCGAAGCGGTTCACGTCGAACACTCCCTTCGACCGGAGACTGACCTTGGTGCCGCCCGCGGCGCGCTCGAGAAAGAGCACACAGATCTCCACTCCGCCGATCATCCTCAGGTAGTCGATCATCCCTTCCAGATCCTCGGGCTTCGAGCCGGTCTCCCTGAAGACATCCTGCTTCACGCTGATCCATGCAATGCGGCCGTCCTCTGTGACCTGCAGGGTGTCGAGAATCCTCGCCAGGAGCCTGATGTGGCCGGGGGAATTGTTCTCGTATATTCTCTCGTACACCTTTCTGGGATTGACGCCGGCCGTGACGAGCCAGGCCGTGATCTCGTGCGTTCGGGCATTGGTGTTCGAGAACCGGTAGGTTCCGGTGTCGGTCATGATCGAAACGTAGAGCGGAAGGGCGATGCTGCAGTCGAGCCAGCCCCGCATGAACATGATGAGATCGTAGATGAGCTCTCCCGTGGCGCACGCACCGGTGTCGATCACGTTCACGTCGGCGAACCGGTTGTTGCTCTGATGATGATCGATGCAGATCTTTTTCGCCTTCGAGGACATCACGTGGTCACCCAGCGGCCCCAGGCGCTGGACCGTGCTGATATCGAGGATGAAGATGGAATCGCAGTCGAAGGCTTCGAGCTGATTTTCGTCTCCGGTGAACACCTCGATGGCGCCTTCTTGGTCGAGAAAGTCGTAGTGTTTCGGGGTGTGATTCGCGTTGAGAATCCGTATCTCTTTTCCCTCGAACCGGAGATACCGGTAGAGAGCCAGCTCGGATCCGATACCGTCGCCGTCCGGGTTGATGTGCGTCGTGAGAAGAAACCGGTTTCCCTTTCTGACAAGAGAGGCGATGTCACTCCACATTGCGTCCTCCGCCACATGCACCGTTTTTTACCGTGTCTGAACGAATATAACCTCATCAATTTATATCAATTTACCCGAGAGTCAAGAATAACGGACCTGGACTTTCCCCGGTTTCTCCGCGTTCAGCCGTCGAGAAGTCGAAGCGATGGCAAGGGAGGAGAGACTCTCAGCGGTTTATTGACAACCCCCACGCGGGGGGATATTTTGTGTGGATTGAACGTCTGCGGTGGAGGATTCGAGCAGGTAACGGGGGAACCGGCGGGCTGAGGGTCCCGGCACACATCATGCGATACGAGACCATCGAACACGAGCGTCATGGGCGGATTTCGCTGATCAGGCTCAACAGGCCTGAACGCATGAACGCGGTGATCGAGCAGATGTACCGGGAGATACAGGATGTCCTCGAGTCCGTGAGGGAGGACGCCGGTGTCAGGTGCCTCATCCTCACCGGCTCGGTCCTGAAGCGCGGGAATGTCGAGAAACAGGCCTTCTGCGCGGGAGCCGACCTCAAGGCCCACTCGGCGGGCGAACGCGACGCGGCGGCACGGCGGCGTTACATAACACTCGCCCACGACAC
>CAZMKB010000172.1:0-7935 GCA_964566685.1 uncultured Gemmatimonadota bacterium
GCTGGTTCGCATGGGCGCCGGGATCGAGGGACGCATGGAGGGGGAACGGCTGCCGCTCTGCGTCAGGGGCGGCTCGCTCTCGGGCATCCGGTTCGACGTGCCGGTGGCGAGCGCCCAGGTGAAGTCGGCGATCCTCCTCGCCGGGCTCTCGGCTTCGGGGACCACGGTGGTCACCGAAAGGGTGTCGACCCGCGACCACACGGAGAGGCTCCTGGAGGCCATGGGAGCCCCGGTAGCCAGGGAAAATGGGAGTGTATCCGTGGAAGGCGGTGCGGACCTCTTTCCCATCGACTTCACGGTTCCCGGTGATCTCTCATCGGCGGCCTTCCTGATAGCCGCCGCCGTCCTCGTACCGGGGAGCTCGATTACGGTCAGGAATGTCGGCCTGAATCCGACCCGCACGGGGTTCCTGCACCTCCTCGAGAGGATGGGGGCGAAGATAGAATGTCTTCCCGCCGCCGGTCCGGGACCCGAGCCGCGGAGCGACATCTCGGCCGGGCACTCGGGTCTTTGCGGCATAACCGTCACGGGGGAGGAGGCGGCCTCCGCCATCGACGAGCTGCCGCTCCTCGCCGTTCTCGCCGCGGGGGCGGATGGCGAGACGAGGATCGAGGGCGCGTCCGAGCTGCGGGTGAAGGAGAGCGACCGGATAGGGGCCATCACCGATGGTCTCAGGAAGATGGGAGCGGAGGTGGAGGAGCGGGAGGACGGCCTGACCGTGCGGGGGCCGGCCCGGCTCAGGGGAGCCGTGGTGAGGAGCCGGTCCGACCACCGGATCGCGCTGTCGCTCGCGGTCGCCGGCATGGTTGCCCGCGGCACGACGAGCATCACCAACGGGGAGTGCATGGACATCTCCTTCCCGGGATTCGCGGCGCTCGCAGGGAGGCTCCAGAAATGATCGAGCTGGGACTCGTGGGCGAGGACATCGAGGGGAGCCTGAGCCCCCGGATCCACGCCATTGCCCTGGAGAGAGCGGGAATCGAGGGACGATACGGCCTCTTTCCCGTGGAAGGAGGCGGGCTCGTGCGGATCGTGGAGAGGATGAGAGCATCCCGCACGCTGGTGGGCCTGAACGTGACGATCCCCTTCAAGGAGGCGGTGATGCCGCTGCTCGACGTCCTGTCCCCGGAAGCGGAAGCGATCGGGGCCGTGAACACCGTGACGAGAGTCGAGGCCGGGCTGTCGGGCGAGAACACCGACCACACCGGGTTCATGCGCGCCCTGGAAGACGCGGGGTTCGATGCGGGGGGAAAGCGCGCACTCGTTCTCGGAGCGGGCGGAGCGGCCCGGGCCGTCCTGTTCGCACTCGGCCGTGCGGGGGCCGGCGCCGTCACCGTCTGCGCCAGGGACCGGGAGAAGGCCGGGCGGCTCGCGCTGCACTTCTCCTCCCTGGGTTTCGGGACGGATTTCCTTCCGGAGATCATCGAGGGCGCGCCGGACGTGGTGGAGGCGGACCGGCCCAACCTCGTCGTGAACAGCACGCCGCTCGGAAGCCACCGGTTCCCCGGCATGTCCCCCCTGCCCCGGCGCACGTCCCTCCACTCCGGGCAGCTGGTGGTGGACATCGTGTACCTGCCTGACTCCACCCCGCTCCTCGACGAAGCGAGGGAGCGGGGGGCCCGGGCGATGAACGGAGTGAGCATGCTCGTCCACCAGGCGCTCGACTCGTTCGCCATCTGGACGGGCAGGCGGCCGGCTGCCGGGGAGGTGCTCGAGCGCCTCGAGCTCGAGGGCCGCCGCAGGGAGACCGGGCGAAGGACGGAGCCATGACGGAGAAAGGCCGGGAGAACCCGAACATCGTCCTCACCGGATTCATGGGGACGGGAAAGACGACGATCGGGAGGATGCTCTCCCGCCTCACCGGCTTCCTGTTCGTCGACGCCGACGCGGTGCTCGAAAAGAGATTCGGCCGCTCAGTCCCCGAGATCTTCCGGCTCCACGGTGAGAGAGCGTTCAGGAAGGAAGAGAGGCGGCTCGCGGCGGAGCTCGCGGAGCTCGAGAACACCGTGATCGCGACCGGCGGCGGCATGATGCTCAGAAAGGACAGCCGCGAGGCTCTCGAGCGGACGGGGGAGCTCTTCCGCCTGGAAGCGACTGCGGAGACGATTCTCGAGCGGACACGAAAGGACAGGACACGCCCGCTCATCGGGGCCGAAGACCCGGAAGAGAGCATCCGGAAGCTCCTCGCTACGCGGGAGCAGGCCTACCGGAACATCGAGGACCGGATCGAGACCGACGGGCTCAGCCCGCACGAGGTCGCCCTGCAGGTGCTCGAGCGGCTGAAACGGACACGCCGGCGGCTGGACGTACGGCTTCCCGGCGGCACCTCGTATCCCGTCTTCTTCGGGAGGGGGTGCATCGCCGAGCTCCCGCACCTCCTCGCTCCGGCGGGTGCCGGGCCCAACGTCCTCGCGGTCACCGACTCGAACGTGGAGGCGCTCCACGGAGACACCCTGCGCGATGTGCTGGGCGGCGCCGGCTGCGGCCTGCGACTCTTCTCGTTTCCCGCCGGGGAGGGGAGCAAGACCATGGACACCGTGAACGGCATCCACGCGTTCCTCGCAGGAGAGGGTGCCCAGCGGGACGCCGTGGTGATCGCCTTCGGCGGCGGGGTCGTCGGCGACGTCGCCGGATTCGCGGCCTCGACCTACATGAGAGGGATCCGGGTCGTTCACGTGCCCACGACGCTCCTGGCACAGGTCGACGCGAGCATCGGCGGAAAGACGGCCGTCAACCGGGCCGAGGCGAAGAACCTGGTCGGGACGTTCCATCAACCGCTCTTCGTGCTGTCCGACCCGCGCTTTCTCCTCACCCTGCCCGGGCGGGAGTTCGTCTCGGGCCTGGCCGAGGTGGTCAAGACCGCCGTCATCGAGGGAGAGGACGCCGTCGGGGCCCTCGAAATGCTCGGCCACCGGATCGGCCGCCGGGAGCTTCCCCTCCTCGAACCGCCGATGTGGCGTGCGGTCGTTCAGAAGTCCCGCATCGTGAGCAGGGATCCGTTCGAAGAGGGGGAGCGGAAGGTGCTGAACCTGGGTCACACGTTCGGGCACGCTATCGAAACCGCCGGCGGATACCGGGACGTCTCACACGGAGAGGCGGTCGCCCGGGGCATGGTGATCGCGGCGAGGCTGTCGGAGAGGATGGGGGCGATGCCGGCCGAAGAAGCGGTGCGCATCGAGAAGCTGATCTCGCGACTGGGGCTCCTCGACGGAAAGCGTCGTTACCGTCCCGGCGACCTGCTGAAGGCCATGTATCTCGACAAGAAGGGGAGGCGTGGAAACCTCACGATCATCCTTCCCGAGCGTCCCGGGAGGGTGTCCGTCCGGGAAGACGTGGACCCGGACACGATAACGAGGGTACTGGAGGAATTCGATGAAGAGCATTTTGGTCATACACGGGCCCAACCTGAAGAGGCTCGGTGAGAGGGAACCGGAGGTCTACGGCACCACGAGCCTCGAGGAGCTGGATGCCGCGATCAGGCGGTGGGCCGGGGAGCGTGGCCTTTCGGTCACCATCGTCCAGTCGAACAGCGAAGGAGCCATCATCGACGCCATCGAGGGAGCCCGTGACCGCCACCGGGGCATCGTCATCAACCCGGCCGCCTACACCCACTACAGCCATGCGATCGGCGACGCCGTCCGCGCTTCCTCCGTGCCGGTCGTCGAGGTCCACCTCACCAATATCTTCTCCCGCGAGGATTTCCGCCGGACGACTGTGACGGCAGCCGGCTGCCGGGGTGTGATCTCCGGCTTCGGGAAGCTTTCCTATATGCTGGCGCTGGAGGCTCTCGCCGCGTGCGAATAACTCCCTGAGCCGGCTCGAACCACCCGGCCGGGCGGACGAACCATCCGAGCAGGGAAGAGGCGTACCGTTCTGTTCCCGGTGCGGGCACACCGGCCTGATTGCGACCGGCGTGGCGTGGCTCGCTGGAGACGGACCATGGGTGGGTACTATGCCCCGGGTCGGCCTCGAACGGCAGCCAGGAGGAGCTCCGGAGGGCCGCTCTTGGAGAGGTAAGCTTCAGCCCCTGCCTCGAGCATGTCCTTCGAGAGCTCACCGTGCTCGTACATGCTGAGACCCACGATCCGGATGCCGGAGCGGCTCTGCTTTATGAGCCTGGTGGCCTCGATGCCGTCCACCCCCGGCATGGAAACGTCCATGACGATCACGTCGGGGCGAAGGCTCTCTGCCAGCTCGACGCCTTGCCGGCCGTCCTCCGCCTGCCCGATGACTTTCAGGTCGGGCTGGTCGTCCAGCAGCTGGGCCAGGCCCACACGGACCAGATGGTGGTCGTCGACGAGGAGAATGCGAATGAGATGAGACTCTCTCTCTCCGGAGGATGGAGCGGCGGAGGGCCTCGCTCCATCTCCGGAAGAGGGCTCTTCTTTTTCTGTATCCGGCTGATGCTGATCCGGCTCGTCCCGACCCCGGGCCGGGGTCGGGATCGACAGGACGATCGTCGTACCCTTTTCCTCTTCACTCCTGATCTCGAGACGGCCGCCCAGGATTTCCGCCCGTTCCCGGAGACTGAAGAGGCCCAGGCCTCCAAAGTTCTCATCGGATACGAGATCCCGGGGATCGAATCCCATCCCGTCGTCGCTGACCGAAACCCTGGTGCCGTCCTGGACCCGCTCGAGTTCCAGTTTCGCCTTCCGTATGCCGGAGTGCTTGACCACGTTGAAGAGGAGCTCGCTCGCGGCCCGGTAGAGGAAGAGATTCAGCTTGTCCGACTCCGGCCCGGCGTCTCCATCGAGCGCCAGCTCGATTTCGAGGCCGTGCTGTTCTTTCATTCGGCCGGCGAGCCACCTCAGGGCGGAGGGGAGTCCCTGCTGGTGGAGTGTCGGCGGGCTGAGCTCGTGGGAAAGGCTCCTTGCCCTGCCGATGGCCTGTTCGAGAAGGGCTCCGATCTGCTCGAAGAGCCTCTTATCCACCCTCTCCGCCCTGCCGGCAAGGGTGTCCAGCTGGTACCTGACGCTCACGAGAAGCTGCTGCAGATCGTCGTGCAGCACTCCTGCCAGGTGTCGCCGCTCCCGGTCCTCGACGCTCGTGAGCTCCATCGCCAGCGCCTGCATCAGCCTGGTCCGCTTCCGGAGCTCGGCCGTCCGCTCACTGACGCGCTCCTCGAGCTCCTCGTGCGACCGGCGCAGCCGCTCCTCGCTCTCCCGGAGCTTCTCCTCCATCTCCCTGAGCCGCAGCATGAGCACACCCTGCCTGCCTACCACGGCGTCGACCTGATTCTCCCGGAGGGCCTTCACGATTTCCTCGGCACGCTCGAGCCGCCGCTCCAGGTCTTTTTTCTCCTCGTCCATCGTTCAACCCGAATTATTCATACGTTTCGATTCTGTCGGCCTCTTTGGGACTGCTTCGGGCTACTTCGCGTCGAGTCCCCTGACGCCGGTGGGAACCTTGGGAAGCGGTTCGGCCTCGGGCACGTTCCGGGTTTCTATCTCCTCTTTCTTCACCCTCACCTCCTGATCAGCTTCTAACATTTTTCAACTGAATGTCAAGTGCCTGAGAACGGGATATTCGAATTGTTTCCGTTTTCCATCGAATACCTTGCACATCAGGCTGAAGGGGGATATCTTACCACGAAGGAAAACCGGCCCTCTGCATCTCGAACCGGCCGGAAGGACCGAAGGCATTTCCGTTTCCATACGGTTCTGCACAACGTCTCGCACCCCAGTCCCGGAAGGACGGCTACTTGATTCACACCGGACCGAACATCAAGCTCATCTGCCCCAGCCGGAACCACCATCACCCGCGACGGCGCGGTTTCTGGCCCCCACTCAACCTCATGACCCTCGCCGCTCTGACACCGGCCTCCTGCAGTGTTACGATCCTCGACGAGCACGTGCACTCCATCGACTTCGACGAACCGGTGGACCTGGTCGGAGTCACCGCCATGACGAACCAGGCCGAGCGGGCCTACGAAATAGCAGACCGGTACCGCCGCCGGGGAGTCCGTGTGGTGATCGGGGGCATGCACGCCTCCGCTCTTCCCGACGAGGCTCTCCGGTTCACCGACGCGGTGGCCGTGGGTGAGGCAGAGCGGACCTGGCCCGAGCTCGTGAATGACTTCTGCGCCGGGCGGTTGATGAGCCATTACCCGTGCGGAGAACTGCCCGAGCTCAGAGACCTGCCGCTCGCCCGGCGTGATCTTCTGCGGTCCGACGACTACTTCACCTTCAACGTCATGCAGACGAGCCGCGGGTGCCCCCACCGCTGCAGCTTCTGTTCGGTGAGCACTTTCTCCGGAAAACGGTTCAGGTACAGACCGACGGAGGAGGTGATCGAAGAGGTGAAGTATCTCAAGTCGCTGGAAAACGGACGGTTCATCCTTTTCCTCGACGACAATATCGTGGGGAAGGTGAACCGGGCGAAAGAGCTGTTCGAAGCGCTCATCCCGCTGAACATCTACTGGGCCAGCCAGGCCACCCTGTCAATCGGAAGGGACCGCGAACTTCTCGAGCTGGCTGCGAGAAGCGGATGCAAGGCGCTCTACGTGGGTCTGGAGTCTGTCTCCCCCCGCACCCTGAATGGGATGGGAAAGAAGGTGAACGATCCCGCCGAGTACGTCTCTCTGATCGACACGATACACGATTACAGGATCGCCGTCCTTGGTTCCTTCGTGCTGGGCGCCGACGGCGACGATCCCTTCACCTTCAAACAGACAGCCGATTTCATCGACACCACGAAAATGGACACCGCCTTCTTCCATCTCCTGACACCTCTTCCCGGCACCCGGCTCTACGAGGAGCTCGAAAGGGAGAAGAGACTGCTGGGGCTCGACTGGAACGAAATCTGGGACCGTGTCTCGTACCGGCCGAAGAACATGAGCACGAGCGAGCTCGAGGCGGGTGTCCGTGAGTTGAACAGGAGGATCTACTCCTTCCGTTCCATTCTGAGGCGGATCGACTTCAGAAAGTGGGGACGCTATTCGGTTCTCATCATGGCCCTCAACATTGCGAGCCGCTACCTGGCCAGTATTTACTACACGAACGGAAAACGAATGAGGTTCTTCGACCAGCTCGTGAAGAAACACACCCACCACGGCAGATTCCGGTACAACAAAGGAACCCGCACCCCCTGACTTCTCTCACGACCAGCTCTGCATTCCAGAAAAAAGCTCCCCGGCGGGCCGCCGGGGAGCCGTCTGAGCTGATCATGATTCGGTCCGGAAGCTACTCGAGCATGCGCGCCATGACCGACGGGAGATTCTTGTTGTTCGAGGCACAGAAGACACAGGGTCCCACCGTGAACGACCACGGGCTGTCGAGAATCCAGTACACCGGTGTACCGGTTCCATCGTACTGGTACATGTCGAACAGCCGGGTGCTGAGATTGAAGTGGAAGATCCAGGAATAACCCTGCTCGCCGATGTAGGTCGCGAACGTGAAGACGGGCTGGTTCCATGTACCCTGACCCGGCTGCAGAGGACTGCCTGTGCAGGTGTAGTCCCACACTCCGTAGATCCCGTTGATGGAGGTGTCCAGGCTGAGCTCGAAGATATCGCAGTAGTTGTCGAGTGAAATGCAGAACGGACCAACCTGGGCGTTCGACTGGCCCGCGCTGAAAGCCATCAGGCCGGCGACGAGAAAGGCGACGGTGAGGAGCTTTTTCATGTGATACTCCTTGTGTCAGAGTTTTGGTTGGAAGAGGCGCCCCTGTGTGGAGCCAGTCGGGGCAGAGGGCTCAGAACCGGTCAGATCCGGTTCCTCACAACAGGACCAGGCCGCCGTCACCTCCTTTCATGCTGTTCCTGCCTGGTTTCGAGAAGGGAGAATCCGAACGTGCTCGATGACAAGAACCCCAACCGGACTTCACTACATAGTCAGTTCATTCTACCACAGAATTGCGACAGGGTCAAGTGAATTATTGGACAGGACTTTCCCCAATTTTTTCCGCGCCGTTCAGCCATCGAAGAGCTGAAGCTGT
>CAZMKB010000173.1:0-7874 GCA_964566685.1 uncultured Gemmatimonadota bacterium
CATTACCATAACCGCACTTGCGGAATTAAGCGGCAAGAGGTTGGGGTGAATGACAGATTACACTGAAGCTCAGGGACTTACCGAGATGGCATGTTAATGCGCCTATGGCACACAAATTGCCATTTTTCAGGACGGGTCGAATCCCAGTAATCGACCGGCGTGCGGCAGCTTGAATTGACAGGTGCCGATGACTATCTTTCCAGATTGAAAGACGTACCAAACCGTGCATATTCTTGAAATGAGAGAAGTTGTGCAGTTTGCTCGGTAAACGGAAGGTGAAGATGGTGAGAGCGTACTTTTCCCCGGTGCTTCTCCTGCTCGCTGGCTTCCTCCTCACCGGCTGCGGTGGCAAGGAGGTCAACATGGACCTGGAACCCAGGCCGGGAGAGGAATTCATCAACCAGGACAGTGTTGCCGTCGTGAATCAGGCCGGAGGGGTATATCGTCTTGGATACAGCGATGTCATCGAGATCAAGTTCTTCTACAACCCGGAGCTGAATCAGGAGCTGGTCGTCCGCCCCGACGGGAGGATCACGCTCCCCCGGCTCGGTGACCTGTTCGTCGTCGGTCTCACGCCGTCTCAGCTCGACGACATCATCACCCTGAAGTACTCCGAGATCATAAGAGATCCCGACATCACCGTGATCGTGAAGGAATTCGCTAGCCAGGTCGTCTACGTCCTCGGCGAGGTCAACCTGCCGGGCGGTTACGACCTCTCCGTGAACATGACGGCCCTGCAGTCGGTGGCGCTCGCCGGGGGCTTCACTCCCGAGGCCAATCCCGGGAGCGTCATCCTCATCCGGGCACAGGGCGTGGAGGCTCAGGCGACACGGGTCGATCTCGGCAGGGCGATGAAATCGGGCAATCTCATCACCCATCAGTTTCTGCAGCCGTTCGACATCGTCTATGTGCCGAATCACTTCATTGATAAAATCGATCGGTTCATGGAGAAGTACTTCCACAGTTTCCTCCCGCCGTTCGACCTGTATCTGAGAGCCTACGATACGGTTCATCCACGACGTGCGGTAAGGGTGCGCTGAGAAAGGTGACCATGATGAAAACCGAAGCATTCAGTTTGAGCGACATCCTCGACATTCTGCGACGAAACAGGAAGATCCTGGTCCGCTGGACGGTCGGTGTCGCAATCGCGGGCATTCTCGTTGCCTATCTCTATCCTCCAACCTACAAGGCCTCTTCGAAGGTCATCGTCAAAACGAGCGGACAGACGGTCAGCCTCTCGGGAAAAACGGTGGACCCGGACAACGTCGTGATCACGATGGAAGACGAGATCAACACGGAGATGGAGATCATCAGGAGCAGACCCGTTCTCGAAAACGCCGTGAAGAGGATCGAGGAGGAATACGGAGGCACGTCGGAGAATGACAGGACGTTCTTCCAGAACATACAGCGTGAGATGGGACGATTTGTCCGGTGGGTCCTCAAGACGCTCGATCTCCGGCCGGACGTGTCTCCGTTCGAGGCCAAGATCGCCGAGTTCAACGAGAGTGTCACCCTCAATCCCATACTCGATTCGTCGGTCATCGAGATCATCGCCTCGGCCGACTCTCCCGCACAGGCGGCAGCCATGGCAAACCTGGTCACCGAAGAGTACATGGCGTGGCACCTGGAGGTCTACCGGGGGAGAGGCGCTTCCGGTTTCTACAACGAGCAGCTGAGGACAACGAGGGAGCGGCTCGAGAAACTGGAAGACGAACTCGCCCAGTTCAAGGAGGAAGAAGGTCTCGTCTCGATAAGCGAAACGAAGCGGAATCTCCTGGAGCAGCTGTCCGTGCACAACACGGCGCTCAGCGAGCTCGAGAAGCAGATCATCAGCGAAGAAGCGAACCTCCGGGCCATGAACGATCAGATGAAAGACGGTGAGAAGCTCATCCCCAGCCTCGACGTCGGGGAAACACCGTGGATCCAGGAGGCGATGAACGTCCTGATGGAGATGGAGCTGCAGCTGAACGAGCTCAAGCAGAAATACACCGGAACGCACCGAGACATCACCAACCTGGAAGGCGAGATCAGAGAGACGAGACAGTTCATCAGGAAGGAGGTCGAAAAGGTCATTCAACTGAAGAGTGTCAACCTCCAGAGCCTGAAGTCCGAACGCGTAGCTCTCAGGAAGGTCATCAGAGACATCCAGAATCAGATCAACATGCTGCCGAAGAAAGAGCTGGTCATAGAACGATACGAGCGGGCGATCAATGAGGCCAAGAGCATCTACGCCAGTCTTTCCCTCAAGATGGAAGAGTCGACGATCACGGAATCTTCCGACGAGCGTGTGGTGAACCTGAAGCTCATCAGCAGGGCGTACCCTCCTCTTGGCCCCTCCTTCCCAAACAAGATTCTCACCATCATGGTAGCTCCGTTCATCGGTCTCGTCTGCGGACTGGCCGTGTCTCTCTTCAGAGAGTTCGGGGGCGGGGGTTTCTTCGGACGGGAGGACGTCGAGGAAGAACTTGGAATTCCGGTTGTCTCCGAGCTCCCCGAGCGGCGACGCCGTTGATGGTATATGCCCTGACCCCCCCGTTGGTTGTCCTCGAGGAGTGAAAAGTGCAGCCGGAACCGAAATACTCCCTCGGGCTCGAGAAGATCGCCCTATCGCTTGAAAAAGCGAAAGGATCGAAGAGATACCTCTCGTGCGCCGTCACTTCGGTCGGCCGCGGGGAGGGAGTTTCCTCTGTTTCGTTCGAGCTCGGGCGGTTTCTCGCGGAGAAGAGAAAGAAGACCGTGGTCGCGTTGGACTGCACCGGCCGGGGAGACCTGAAGAGGCTGCTCGACGTCCGAGAGGAAATCGCCGGAAAGACAACCGGCCTTCACAGAACCTCCGTTGACCGGCTGTATTTCTTCGAACCGGTCGGCAGGAACTCGGTCTCCGCAGACTACCGGAAGCCGGAGAGCGCCGGATTGCTTTCCGAAGAGGCCGACTATCTGATCGTGGACGCTCCCCACATCGCCGAGGATTCCTTCCTGGACACGGTGGGGGCCGTCGATGGGATTCTGCTCGTACTCGATCTGGCAATGACCGTTCGCGACGAGGCGAAAACGGCGGTGGAGAAGATGAAGCAGGCGGGCGTCACGGTAATCGGTGCCATATTGAACAGGAGATATCTCAGGTGAATACGAATGTCGACAGCGGCGGAGTGAAGCAGGCGATGCCGAAAAGCTCCTGTGCGGTGAGGAAGATGCGCGAGGATGACCGGGATGAAATACTCAGGCTGGTGAAGGCCGTCTACGGCGACGAGATGTCGGTCCAGAAGCTGAAGCAGTGGCGATGGCTCTATGAACAGAATCCCAACAATCCTCCCGAAGGTCCCCGGGCGATGATCGTCGAGAACGGCCGGCGTGAGGTGGTCGGGCTGTTCCGCTGCATCCCCGTTCCCATGAAGATCGGAGACCGCTACTTCATCAATGACTGGAACGTCGACCTGATGATCCATCCCGACTATCGAAAACACGGTCTGGCCCTGGACCTCGCCCGGGCTCTCCTTGCCGAGGGAGATCTCAACACCGGCCTTCCGCTGACGAAATCCCCAACCTACATCATTCTCGACAAAATCGGCAGGTTCACGGATGTCGGTCCCTTTCCCCAGATCATCCGGCCGTACCGCACTCTCCCTTACGCCCGGGCCGTATTCAAGCTCCCTGTCGTCTCTCATGCGGTCGCTCTGATTCTCAGGGGCTACAATGCACTCGTCGTGGATCGGAGAACCTTCGAGCCCGACGGAACCCTCCGGATCGAACCTGTCCCGGAGTTCGACCGGTCATTCGATGAGTTCTGGGAACGGGTCCAGGGTGATTACCCCGTGATCATAAAGAGGGACGCGAAGTATCTCCAGTGGAAGTTCTTCCAGCGTCCCGACACGACGTATACCATCTACCGGGCCCTGCGGGAAGGGTCGCTGGCGGGGTACATCGTTCTCAGGGGCGACGAGTGGTTCGGCGTCAGGACCGGATTCATCGTTGACATTCTGACGCAGAAGGACGATGTAAAAACCATCGAGATGCTCGTCCTGAAGGCAATCGACCATTTCAGAGGGCAGGATGTCGATCAGATCAGCGCACAGACGTTTTTCATCCCGACGTTCCGCGACGTTTTCAGGAAAGCAGGCTTCATTACCAAGCCGAGCCGGAGAATGAGAAGGATAGCCCTCACGATCAACAATCAGGAGATACCCATGGACATCCTGCGAAATCCGGAGAACTGGTTCATTACCAGGAATTACGCGCACCAGGAGATGTAGAATGAAGTTTACCCTGTCGTTACCGGCAATTCTCTGTGTCATGTTCACCAGTGTCTGCGGCATGTCCTCCTCGACCAGGACAGCCGCGGAAGAATCCGGGGGCGGAGGTGTTTCTCCGGTGCGTGTGGACGGGCGGTACATGATCGACAGCAAAGGCCAGAGAGTGTGGCTCGTCGGATTCCAGGTGCCGTGGACCTTCCGGCGTGAGGGGAGAACCGCCGAGGATCACCGGAAGTTCGAACGGCAGCTGGGGAAGAACGCTTCCGAGTACTACGAGACGGGGCTCGAACAGTGGTTCACGGAAGAGGATGCGAAGCGCATCAAGGATCTCGGCGCGAACTCCATCCGGCTGGTGACCGTGTACTGGACCTTCGAGACTGAACCCTACTCGTATTCGGAGGAAGCCTTTCAGCGTGTCGACCGGGTGATAGAAGACTGCGGCAAACACGGCGTGTACGTCATTCTCAGCTGTAATTCCGCTCCGGGCGGCCAGAATCCCGCAGGACACGGCGGTGCGGGGGGAAAGAACGAGTTCTGGAACGAACCGGAATACCAGAAGCGGTATGTCGATCTCTGGAAAAAGATTGCGGAGCGTTACCGGATGTCCGAGGCTGTCGCGGGCTATGACATCCTCAACGAACCGGTTCCACCGAGCGATGCGGCTCTTTCCGTGGTCTATCGCAACATCGTGGAAGCCATCAGGTCGACCGGTGACAGACACGTCATCTTCCTCCAGTGGCCCCTGAAAGCGCAATCAGCCGTCCCCCGTATCTCCGACGACAATGTCGCCTATTCATTTCACTTCTACGCGCCCACGGAATTCACCCACCAGAGAAAGCCGGGGACACGTTATCCCGGGAACATCGCCGGCAGGAACTTCAACCGGGAAAACCTCGAACGGCTGATCGAGCGACGTTTCCTGGACAAGGGACAGCGGGAAGGGCTCTGTCTGTGGGTCGGGGAATTCGGCGCGGTGGCGTCGGCACCCGAAGACGACGAGCTCGAGTGGATTGGAGACTGCATCAGGATCTGGGAAAAGCACAACATCGGGTGGTGCTACTACCTGTACAAAGTTCCGAAGTCAGACAGGTCCTTCGCCCTCTACACAGCACCGAAGGACATGGACGAGATCCTGCCGGTTTCGGACATCGCCGCGGGAAAACTGAGTGAGGAGAAGTTCGAGAGTCTCAGGACGGAGAAATTCGTCGTCAACCAGGGGCTCTACGATCTCCTCGCGGATCATCTCAAAGACCGTTGAACGGCAGGCGCACGGGAAGGAAAGGATGAGAGTTCAATGAGCGCGATGAGCACGAGGCGGGAAAGATCGGCACGGCCTGGCGTGATCATGTTCCACAGCGTCGCGGACCGGTTCGATCCTCTTCCGTGGAAAGCCATCGTCTGCTCGACGCGAACGTTTGCCACCTACCTGTCCCGCCTCCACAGTTCGGGTTTTCAGAGCGTTCCGCTCATCGACTATCTCGGTTTCCTCCAGGGGAAGACGACGATTCCCGATCGATCCGTCGTTATTACTTTCGACGACGGCTATCTGGACAACTGGGTGAACGGGCTTCCTCTTCTCGAACAGTACGGATTCACCGCAACGGTCTTCGTCGCCACTGATTTCATCGATCCGAGGGACATACGCCGTTCCACCCTCCTCGATTACCGGGAAGGCCGTGTTGCTGAGAACGAGTTGGACTGGTACGGCTATCTCTCCTGGCCTGAGCTCCGGGAGATGCACAGGAGGGGAACGTTCGATATCGGGTCCCACACGAAAACACACACCTGGTATTTTTCTTCCCCCCGGATCGTCGACTTCCACCGGCCGGGTGATCCGTATGTGTGGCTGGAGTGGAACAGGAAGCCCGATCGCAAGCCCTTCTGGATGAAAGACGGGCGCGATGGGCGGTGGGGAGCCCCGGTCTACGCCTACGAACCGGCCCTGACGACGAGAATCTACCGGGAAGACGCCGATCTCGAACACGCACTCATCGACTATGTCCGTGAACACGGCGGGGAGACTTTTTTCGACCGGGAAGGCTGGAGGACGGAGCTGTTCGCTGTCGTGGACCGTGTCAGGGCGGGGCAGAACGCGCAGGTTGAAATGGAGAGTGAGGAGTCCTACGAGAGACGGGTACGGGAAGAGCTGGTGGAAAGCAGACGAATTCTCGAGGAGGGACTCGGGAAGAAGATCGAGATCGTGTCGTGGCCGAACGACTCGTACAACTGCGACCTGGCCGGGATAGCATGCAACGAAGCGGGTTATAAACTGATCTGTGCGGTCGAAACCTGCGACCGTGAAGAGCTGGACTGTCCCTGTGTAAGCCGGCACTTCGTCGGAGACAAGTACGACTCGGCGATGCTCAACATCGTCTGGTTCTCCTTGAAAATGGCGATGATCCGGGACACTGCGATCGGGGGATTCCTGAGGAGAGCCGCAAAGCTGCGGAGACAGGTTCGAAACGGAATAAGAAGAGAGGCTGTACCGTTGTCATGAAAGAAACCACGCTGCGCCTTCCAACTGGCCTGCGGAACCTGTCGCGTTCCACCGTCTCCGTCCTCGCGGGGATCGTGATCGTTCTCCTCGTGTTGAATGCCTCCTTCGGTCTGCTCCTCGGCGGCGCAGTCGGAATCCTCCTTCTCTACGCAGTCCTCAGGAAGCCGGAATTCGGACTCTACTTGGTGGCGGCTTCCATTCCGCTCGGGAACTTCAGCCCTATCTCAGCCTTCCACGGGACGCTGACCTCGGCCCGCTTCTTCGCGCTCGTCACGGCCGGCGTCCTCTTTCTCCACATGCTTTCAGGCCGCCGCTTCGGTGAAGTCTACCGTTCGAGGAAGAATTTCATTCTTCTCTTCCTCTCCCTCTTCCTGCTGCTCTCCACCCTGACGGGTATCAGCATCGTCGACTCCGTCACCGGCCTGTTCTATTACTACGTCTCATTCCTGACGTATCTTCTGGTTGTCCTCCTGGTGAGGGATGAGAAGACGATGAAGATGGTCATCCTTGCCGTGGTCGTCCCCATCACCGCCTTCCTCCTGCTCGGGATTCTTTCCTACATGTTCAATCTGCACTTCGCGGCCCGACTCTCCATGTCGGAGGGCGGGAGGCGCATGACTTCGTCCTCCTTTCTCGGTCCCAACTCGTTCGCGCTGATGCTGGTGTCGATCTTCCCCTTTGCATTCAACTATTATGTCAACGAGACCGACAAAAAACTCCGCGCTCTCTATCTTCTCTGGGCGGTTTCGATCGTGTACGGAACGCTCATCACCATGTCCCGGGCCTCCACCGTGACACTCGGACTCGTGACCCTTCTGGTTCTCTTCAGGTCGTACCGGAAACTGAGCAGGCGCGAGATCGTGGGTTTCGCAGCGGCAACGGTCGTCGTTCTCGCCTTCCTGCCGGGCATGGTGTGCGATCGTGTCGAGTCACTCTCGCGGGGCACCGATGATCCGTCTCTCAAATCCCGATGGGCCTACATCCTGGTGGGAGCGGAGATCGTGAAGGATCACCCGCTCCTCGGGGTGGGCCCGAACAACTACAAAACGGCATACGCGAGCCCGGAGTACAAGTCCGTGGGCTATCTGTCCGAGTCGAACGCAGAGCTCGGCAGGGAGCGGGGGCGG
>CAZMKB010000174.1:0-3674 GCA_964566685.1 uncultured Gemmatimonadota bacterium
GCGGCGGTGGTGACCTGGCCGCTTCTCACGGCACCGGCCGATGAAGCGGAAGAGAAGGAGGATCTCATTCTCGAGCGGGCGGAACGGATGAACAGGCGGATCGAAGACGGCGAGGTCGTGCTGTACCTGTACGGCGGTGTGCGCTGGACCCGCGGTCTCACCGTCATCACGAGCGAGACAGCGGTCTACCGGGAGGAGGAGGACTGGCTGAGGCTTCTCGGCGACGTGACGATCCAGGAGCCTGACCAGACCATCATGGCGGACACGGTCGACTACTACGAGGAAGACGACCGGGCCGTCGCGACCGGTCGGGTCGTCGTCCTGTCGGAGGAGGGGACCCGGGAGATGGAAACCGACCGCCTCGTCTACTTCCGGGACGACGAGAGGTCGATCGCCTACAACAGGCCCCTCATCACGATCCTGACGGAGGAGAAGGAGGAGGACGGCACGGTCGACACCACCGTCACGCGCATCAGGGGAGACAGGGTGGAATCGATAGGCGAGGACAGCCTCTTCATCACCGGTGAGGTGACGGTGTCGGGGGACAGCCTCGAAGCCGCCTGCGACTCCGCCTTCTACGACCTGGCCGCGGAGCGGATCAGCCTCAGGGAGGACCCCATCGTGACGGTCGGACGGTACACCGCGTGGGGCCGGGAGATCGACCTCTTCGTCCCCGACGAGGAGCTGAGCTCCGCCGTCGTCCGTCACAGCGCCGAAGCGACCGGCCGCAAAGAAGTGGAAGAGGAGGAGGGAGACGCGGTCGAGGAGCGCTATCACACCTGGGCCGACTCGCTCGTTCTCACGTTCCGGGACGAGGAGCTCAACACGCTCGCCGCGTATTCGCACGCCAGGAGCCTCGTCGAGCGTGAGGACGAAGAGGAGAAGGTGGAGAAGAACTACGTCACGGGAAGAAGGATCCTCGTCGAAGTCGACGAGGGGAAGGTGGAGCGGATTGTGGTGGAAGGCGAAGGACAGGGAGTCTTCGTCCTTCCGCCCGACACCACCGGGGGGGATCCGGATGACGGATGAGAACGGCACCACCCTGGAAGCGGTGGATCTGGTGAAGACCTACAAGAGGAGACGGGTGGTCGACTCGCTCTCCCTCTCGATCTCACCGGGGGAGATCGTTGGTCTCCTGGGGCCCAACGGCGCGGGCAAGACCACGACCTTCTACATGATCGTGGGGTTGATCTCTCCCGATGCCGGCAGGATCGTCTTCGGCGACCGCGACATCTCGGGTCTGCCGATGTACATGCGCTCGAGGCTGGGGATCGGGTATCTCTCCCAGGAGCCCTCCATCTTCAGGAAGCTCTCGGTAGAGGACAACATCATGGCCATCCTCGAGACCATCGATCTCGACTCCGGCGAACGGGAACGGCGCCGGGACGAACTGCTCAGAGAGCTCTCCATCGACCACCTCCGGGGGAACAAGGCCTTCACCCTGTCGGGCGGCGAGCGGAGGCGTCTCGAGATCACGAGAGCCCTCGTGACGAATCCCCGGTTCATCCTCCTCGACGAGCCCTTCTCGGGCATCGATCCGATCGCGGTGGACGAGATTCAGAGCATCATTTCGCGGCTTCGGGACAGGGGTCTCGGGGTTCTCATCACCGATCACAACGTCAGGGACACCCTTGAAATTACCGATCGGGCATATATAATGTATGAGGGGAGCATACAGGTTTCCGGAAAAGCTCACGAGTTGGTGAACGATCCGCGTGCCAGGAAACTCTATCTCGGAGACGACTTCAGCCTGTAATCGCCGAACCCGAACGGCAGCCTGGTGAAATCATGGATCTCAAAGGAAAACTGATTACCACCCAGCGGCTCGAGCAGACGATCAACCCGCGGCTGTACCAGGCCATGGATCTTCTGTACATGCCGCTTCTCGACCTCCAGCAGTATCTCAAGCAGGAGCTCCTGGTCAACCCGTTCCTCGAGCTCGTCGAGAACGCCGACGAGTCGGACGAGGAGACGACGGTCGAGGAAGAAGAGTCGGACGTCGACGAGGAGGAAATCGACTGGGAGAAGGTCCTGATGGAGGGTTTCGACGCCGAGTACATCAGGGAGGAGAAGGACACCCGCGAGCCCTACGAGCGTGTCCCGGTCACGAAAGTCACCCTGTACGATCACCTGGCCCGGCAGCTCTCCTACCTCAGGATCAGCGACCTCGAGCGCCGGACCGGCGAGGAGATCATCGGCAACATCAACGAGGACGGCTACCTCACCTGCAGCACCGCCGACATCGTGGAAGCCCTCGCGAAAGAGGAGATCGACGTCACCCTGGAGGACGTGGAGCGCGTGCTGGGATTCATCCAGAAGTTCGATCCCGTCGGGGTGGCCGCCCGGAGCATCCAGGAGTGCCTGCTCATCCAGCTGGAGGAGCGTGGGGAGGAGGAGTTCGTCACCTACCGGATCGTCCGCGACCACTTCGATCAGCTCTCGCAGCACAAGTGGAGCGAAATCGCCCGGGCCATCGGCATCAGCCAGAAGGAGGTGCAGGACCAGGCCGACCTCATCTCCCAGCTCGAGCCGAAACCCGGCCGGACGTTCTCGGAACAGCCCGACAACTACGTTATCCCCGACCTCATCGTCGAAAAGGTGGACGGCGAATACATCGTCAGCCTCAACGACACGAACGTCCCACGCCTGAGAAAGAGCAGCATGTACTGGCAGCTCGCCCAGGACAAGAAGAAATTCAAGGGAGAGACGAAGAAGTTCATCCTCGAGAAGATTTCGAACGCCAGCTGGCTGATCCAGGCCATCGAGCAGCGCAGGCAGACCATGCTGAAGGTGATGAACTTCATCGTGGAGAGGCAGATCGATTTCTTCGAACGGGGCATCAGTTTCCTCCGTCCTCTCACGCTGCGGGAGGTGGCGGAGGTCATCGACATGCACGAATCGACGGTCAGCCGCGTGACGAACCAGAAGTACGCACAGACTCCCCGGGGCGTCTTCTCGCTGAAGTTCTTCTTCTCGAGCGGCCTCGAGACCGAAGACGGCGACGAGATATCGGCGCGCGGCATCCGGGACCAGATCGCCAGGCTCATTCATAACGAGGAGACGTCGAAACCGCTCACCGATCAGGCGATCGTCGACAGGCTGAATGAAGAGGGCATCAAGATTGCGAGACGGACAGTAGCCAAGTACCGGGATCAGCTCGGTATCCTGCCAGCGAGACTGAGGAAACGGGTTTAGCCCCCGAAACCCACAATCTGGAGGTGTTCATGGATGTGACCATTACCACACGCCACTGCGATGTTTCAGACCAGACCAAGGGTTACATAGATCGTGAGATCAACGGTCTCACCAAGTACTACAACCGCATCATCGGCGCCGACGTCACGCTCACCACGGAGAAGCACCGGCAGATCGCCGAAATCAGAATGAAGATCAACAACGGGACCATATTCGGAAAATCGGAGTCCTCCGACCTCAGGACATCATTCGATCAGGCCGTGGAGAAGCTCGCGGTCCAGCTCAAGAAGGCCAAGTCGAGCAGGCTCGCGAAGCGGGGGGCCCGCGACAAGGAGATGCTGTTATCGAGCAGGACAGAGGAGTCGGAGGAGGATGAGGATTTCCTGGAAGAGGATTGAGCGCTGCCGGAGGCGTACGGTCGTTGCTGAAAATCACCGTCAGTGACATTCTCAAGGAGAAAGGGCGCATCTACCACCTCT
>CAZMKB010000174.1:3684-7874 GCA_964566685.1 uncultured Gemmatimonadota bacterium
CTCTCCCTTCTCACCGAGAGCGGGAAGGGCCTCGAGCGTGTCATCTACTCCCCCGAGCTCAACCGGCCGGGGCTTGTTTTCGTCGGCTTCACGCACAAGTTCGCCTACGACCGGATCCAGGTCCTCGGTCAGACCGAGATCGCCTACCTCAGAGCCCTGAACGACGAGGATCAGAAGAAGGCCATCGACCTGCTCGTCTCCTATGACCTTCCCTGCATCATCATCACGCGCGGACAGGAGCCGCCCCTCAATCTCATCAGGGCGGCCAACCGGAAGGACATTCCGGTTCTCAGGACCAGCATCAAGACCGCACGGTTCTGCAATTTCCTGACGGCATATCTCAACAACAAGTTCGCCCCGTACACGACGCTGCACGGGACACTCGTCGACGTCTACGGCACCGGCCTCCTCTTCCAGGGGAGGAGCGGCATCGGCAAGAGCGAGTGCGCCCTGGACCTGATCGAGCGCGGCCACCGGCTCGTGGCCGATGACCTGGTGCACGTGATCAGGACCGGAAACGAGGTGCTGATGGGCCGGGCCGGCGATCAACTCAGACACCACATGGAGATCCGGGGAATCGGCATCATCGACGTGTTCTCCGTCTTCGGCATCAGGTCGGTCAGGCTCCAGAAGAGGATCGAGGTGATCGTGCACCTCGAGGAGTGGCGCACCGACGTCACCTACGACCGGACCGGCCTGGAGGAGAAGCTCATCACGGTTCTCGACGTGCAGCTGCCGGAGGTCACCATACCCCTGGTCCCGGGGAAGAACATCACGGTACTCGCCGAAGTCATTGCCATGAATCACCTGCTCAAGCTCTACGGCATCCACCCGGCCCGGGCGTTCAACGAGCGTCTCATCTCCATGACACGGAGTCCCCAGATCGGCGTCGAATACCTGGACATGGAAGAAGATTTCGAATAGGGCGAGGGAGACGATTTCCCATGGTCGGGGCGATACTCGTGTCCCACGAAAACATTGCGGACAGCCTGATCAGAGCGCTCGAGAGGATCACCGGCGAGTCCGACCACCTCGTGCCGATCTCGTCGAAGGGCATTTCCCCGGGGCAGCTCGAAAGCCGTATCGCCGGGGCCATCGAAGCAATGCGCGACCTCGACGGGGTCATCCTCTTTTCCGATCTGCACGGCGGGAGCTGCTCTCTGGTCTGCAGCAGGGTGCAGCGCACCTTCCCCGACATCGCCGTCATCACCGGCGTCAACCTGCCGCTCCTCATCGACTACGTGTTCCAGCGCAGGAGGCCGCTCCCGGACATCACTGGGCGCCTGGTGGAGAAGGGGAGGGCGGGAATCAAACTCTACCAGTGGGAGGGAAGGGAGGAGGAACGATGACGGTGGATCTGTTCAGAGTGGACGACAGGCTCGTGCACGGCCAAGTCACGGCCGGCTGGGGACGGGTTCTCGAGCCGGGGCGCATCGTCATCATCGACGACGAGACAGCCGGGAGCGGCTGGGAGAAGGACCTGTACGAGTCGGCGGTCCCGCCGGACACCGCCTTCGAGGTCTGGAGCGTGGAAGAGGCCGTCACCGGCCTCCCGGCCTGCCGGGAAGACGACGTGACGACCTTCGTCCTCGTCAGGGATCTCGACACCCTCACCCGGCTCGTCGAGCGTGGCTGCCCGGTGGGGGAGGTGAATCTGGGCGGCATCCACTACGAGGAGGGGCGAAGGGAGCTCCTCCCGTACCTGTACCTCGACTCCGACGACCGGGCGAGGCTCCTCTGGCTGCGCGAACAGGGCGTGGCCGTGACCGCCCGGGACCTTCCGACTTCGAACCCCGTGGACGTCTTCGAGCTGATCGATGGAGAAAGAGGCGAGGCGTGATCGGGGAATTCGCACCTTATTTCCTGAAGATGGGGATAGCCGGGGGGATCGTGGCGGCCGACGAGACGTCGGTCGGTCAGGTCATGATCTCCCGGCCGATCGCAGCCGGCTTCGTCTCCGGGCTCCTCGCCGGAAACCTCGAGCTGGGTGTCCTCATGGGGGCCCTCTTCGAGCTCCTCTACATCGACGTGCTGCCGATCGGGAGCGCAGCCTTTCCGTCGGCAGGCCTCGCCGCGGTGAGCGCCGTGGCGGTCTGCGGCTTCATGGGCTGGCAGGACCTGGCCGGAGTCGGGGGTTTCCTGCCATTTCTCGTTCTCCTGTCCGCTCTCGCCGCCGGGGTGGGGGGCAGGGCCGTGGCCTCGGTCAGGAGAACGAACGAGCGGCTTACCGGGAAAGCCGCAGAGGCGGTTCGGGAGGGACGTCTCGGCCTCATGCAGGGCGCGCACCTCGCCGGGATCCCCCTCTCTTTTCTGCGGGGGTTCACCGTCGTCTTCCACGTGCTCCTCGCAGTGCTCTTTCTCCGCGGCATCATCGGGACGCCGGCCTTTCCGGCCGGACCTGCTCCGGGTGTTCTGGCGGCTCCTCTTGCCGCACTGGGAGTGGCGATCGTCCTGAAGAGCTTCCTGAACCGGCGGCGGATCTTCCTGTTCGTCCTGGGAGCGGCTGTAACGGGCGCCGTTCTCCTTCTCTCCGGACTGTGAGGACATCGATGGGGACCGACGATAGAGCGGGAGGCGGGCAACTTGGAAGGGGTGATCTCCTCCGGGTCGTCCTCCGGTCCTTCACGCTTCAGGCGTCGTGGAACTACCGGTGGATGCAGAGCATGGGATTTCTCTTCTCCATCCTTCCGGGTCTCAAGCGGATCCACCGGGACGAGAAGGAGCTCGGCGAGGCGGCCGTACGCCACCTGGAGCTCTTCAACGCCCAGCCGTACCTCGCATCCTATGCTCTCGGCACGACCCTCAGGATGGAGGAGGAGCTCGAGAAAGCCGGCCCCGGAAGCCCCGAGGCACTCGGCCGCTGGAAGAGGACGCTCTCCTCTTCGCTCGGCGCAGTCGGCGATTCTCTCTTCTGGCGGAGCTTCCGCCCGGCCTGCGGCGTCACGGCTGTCCTGCTCGCCTTCGGAACGGGCTGGATTGCGTCGCTCATTTATCTTATTATATTTAACACACTTCACATCTTCGTGAGGGTGCGGGGGGTTTTCTCGGGATACATCCGTGGACAGGAAGTACTCAGCGACCTGAAAGGTCCACTCTTCAGCCGTTTCCCGTTCTGGCTCGAAGACGCCGTCTGCTTCATGGCCGGCGCCCTCGTGGTGATTCTGATGGCAGGCGGCGGGGGGCTTCCCGGGATCGAGAGAGAGTGGATCGTGTATCCGGTCCTCATCGGGGTCTTCCGGGGTCTCCTCGGTTTCCTCGGAGCGAGGATTCTCCTCTACGCGACCTCCGGCGCACTCGCACTCGGCGTTTTACTGTGGGAGTTCTTCTAGTGGCTACCAGCAGGGTTACCGTCAAAAACAGGCTCGGCCTCCATGCCAGGCCTGCCGCACTCTTCGTACAGCTGGCGAACAAGTTCAGCTCGGACATCTTCGTCAACAAGAACGGCGTGGAAGTGAACGGGAAGAGCATCATGAGCGTCATGATGCTGGCCGTCGAATCGGGCTCGGAGATCCTGATCCGGGGTGTCGGGGACGACGCCGACGAGGCTGTCGGCGCACTCGTCGACCTGGTCGAATCGCAGTTCGGTGAGGAGTGATCGGCGATGATACCCAGACACACCGGAAACGAGTCACGGAGGATGGAGTACCGGGGAAATCCCGCTTCCCCCGGTGTGGTGATCGGCGAGGCGTTCGTCATCCCCACCGCCCGGGAGACGGTCCCCCGCACCGTCGTCGGGAGCAGGAAGGTCCGGGGGGAGATCGCCAAGCTCAAGAAGGCCCTGAAGAAGACGAAGAAGCAGGTCCTTGCCAGCAGGGACGCCATCACGAAAAAGCTCGGGAAGGAGAGCGGCAGGATATTCGACGCCCACATCCTGATTCTGGAAGACCGATTGGCCATCGACGAGACCACACGATGGATCCAGGAGGAGAAGGTGAACGCCGAGTACGCCTTCTTCAGGACCATCTCCAATTACCTGGCGAAGATGCGCGAAGTCGACGACGAGTACCTGCGGGAGCGCGAAGCCGACATCCGGGACGTCCAGAGGCGGGTGATCATGAACATCATGGGGATGAGCGAACACTCCATCCCCCGCCTGAGAAACCGCGTCGTTCTCGTGGCCCACGAGCTGACACCGTCGCAGACCGCCGGCCTGTCCCGGAAGAAAGTGAGCGGTGTGGCGACCGACGTGA
>CAZMKB010000175.1:0-7824 GCA_964566685.1 uncultured Gemmatimonadota bacterium
TCGCCGGCGAACACGCCGTGTTCACGGTAAAAGGCGAGTACCACGGTGTCAGCGGCGATCCGGATACCGTACTGGCCCTGGATGCCCGGCGGCTTGACGGAGAAGAGCTCCGGCTCCGGGCTCATGCCGTTCGGGCGGAGGACGGCGGCCTGCGGGAGCTCTCGGTGCGTCTGCGGGAGGAGGGAGGGATCCTCTCCCGCTCTCTGGGCCTGCCCGCATCCGGATCCGTCATGCTCGATGCCCGGGGGGAGGCCGTTGATGGAACATGGAGAATCGGTCTCCACGTACGCCTCGGAGAGAACAGGGTGATGGACGGGAACTTCACGCTCGAGACGGGTGAGCTCTTCGTGCTCACGGGAAGCGCGGACATGCTCGTCCCTGCCGTTTTTCTCCCCGATCCGCTGGTGCCGCTTTTCGGACGGAGCTTCGGTGTCGAGGTCGCCGTCGGCTTTCCCCCGTCGCTGGAGTCCGTCCGGGTCGACAGTCTCGAGCTCGAAGATGAGACATGGCGCGTCGCGCTCGACGGGCGGATGAACGCGGAAGACTCGACTCTCACCGCCCGCCTGAAGCTGGATGCGGACGACTCTCCGGAGCTTCGCGAGGCGGCAGGGCTGGATGCTCTCGGAAGCGTCACTCTGGACTGCACCGTGTCCGGAACGATCGACCGGCCGGACGCCCGATTGTCGGTCGAAGTGCGGGAGATAGAGGTCTCGGGATACGGAGCCAGCCACGGGTCGCTGGACCTTTCCATGCATGGACTCGAATCCATGCGTCCCCTGGATTCTCAGGTCGATATCACGGGCAGCGCAACGTTCAGAGGCTTTTTCGCACCGGCCGGGGTTCCTCTTCCGGACACCTCCGTGTCGCTCTCCTTCGACGTTCACACCGCCGGAGATGACTCCATTTCCATCTCGTCGTTCGATCTCCGGGGAGAGAGCCTGTCCCTGTCCCTGAACGGATCGTTCGTTCCCGAGGGGAGAGATTCGATCCGGGCGGCGATCGGGGTTTCCGAGCTCGCCGCTCTCTTTCCCGACGGGGGGAGCCCGTTGACAGGATCTCTGCGGGCGGAAGTCGACATCGAAGGTGATATCCTCCGGGGCTCGTTCGACACCGCGGTCGGGATAGAGCTCCGCGATCCGGGCCGCATTCCACCCGATCTCGCTTCTCTCCTCGGGGACAGGGTCGAGTTCGACATCAGGGCCAGCGTGGATGCGTGGAGCGATTTCGTCGTGTCGCGGTTCAGCGTCGAAGGGACCGGTGTCGATCTGCGGGCACGGGCCGAATACAGCCGGGATCCGGGAAAGTTCGACGCCGGGTGGGAGCTCGATATTCCGGAGATGAACGTGATCGAGGAGAAGACCGGAACAGCAGCAGAAGGCGGTCTCACCATGACCGGCAGTGCGACCGGCGGCGGCGGTTCCTTCGATGTCTCGACGAAGATTATCGGAGACGGGCTCATCTACCGGACGTTCGAGCTCGACAGCCTCCGGCTCAGCCTCAGAGGACGTGACGTCGGGGACGATCTCGAGGGAACGATCGCGCTCGAAATCCACGAAGCAGCCGAGGTGCTGCGCGCTCGATCGGCGGTAGAGAGGAGCGGGACCGGCCTGTACATCGGCGACATCGAGCTCGAGGCGGACGGGACCCGGATCACCGGCAATCTCGACATCGACACCGCCAACACGCTGATCGAGGGTTCGATCACCGGTGAGTCCGGCGATCTCTCCGTGCCGGGACGCATCATCGGCGAAGACCTCGAAGGGAACCTCTCCTTCGAGATCAGGTTCGCTCATGCCGGCGGGGACCAGCATGCCGGCCTCGATCTCACCGGAAGCATGATCGACAGCCGCTTCGTCCTCGTCGAGGAAGCCGCCGTTCATGCCCGGGTCGACGACCTGTTCGACTCCCGCCGGGCCGGGGTCGACGCTTCTTTCAGCGGAGTAAAGGGGAGGACCACGGATATTCAGGAGCTCGAGGTGAACGCATCGGGAAACGCCGCCCGCACGGAGATAACCGCAGGCGGCAGAGGAACGATGATAACCGGGGAATCGTTCACGCTGGATCTCCAGGCTGCACTCCTCCAGGGAGGAGATTCGACGGCGGTCGTGCTCGAGCTGCTCGAGGGGAAGCTCGGCAGGTTCGACTTCGGTCTGAAAGAGACGGCCTCCTTCGTTTCCGGTGAGGGCTTCAACCGGCTCGAAAGCGTGGACCTCGCCTTCGGGCAGGGGAGCCTCTCGATGGGAGGAATGATCACCTCCGATTCCACGGACTTTTCAGCTTCAGTCGAACGTTTCCCGGTGCGGCCGCTCCGGTATTTCGGGATCGTCGACGTCTCGGGATTCCTCGACGGCACACTGAATCTTTCCGGCAACCCCGCCGATCCCACCGCATCGCTCGACATCACCGTCACTGAGCTCCGGGCGATGTACGCCGGTGAGGAGCACCTGCAGCCGGTGAAACTCTCGGCGTCCGCGGAGACGGTCGACGGTGGGCTGGATGCCTCGATCCTGGTCGAGGAGAGCGGCCGGGAGCGGGTGCGGGCCGGGCTCACCTTCCCCTTCGAGCTCTCTCTCGGTCCGTTATCGGTGAAGATCCCGGAAGACGGGCCGCTCGAAGGAGCGGTTTCGCTGGACTACGAGATCGGGAAGCTGCTCGGGTTCCTTCCCCCCACGGAGCAGAAGATCACCGGTGAAGTCGAGGGGAGATTCGACCTCGGCGGCAGCGTCAGAAATCCGCTCGTCTCGGGCCGGATGTCCCTCTCGGACGGGACTTACGAGAACATGGCGACGGGGACGGTGCTCCGGGCGATCGATGCACGGATGGAAGGACGTGAGACGAGGTTCGAGATTCTGGAGTTCGATGCAACGGACGGCGGGGGCGGATCGGTCACCGGCAGCGGATGGGTGGACCTGAGGCCGGCCGGCGGCGGCACGGCGTTCGAGATGGAGCTGTCTGTCCGGAAGGCGCGTCTCATGCGCCAGGACAACGTGACCGCCGTCCTGACGGGAACCGTGACGGTGGAGGGATCGCCGGAAGGGATGGAGATCGGTGGTGACCTCACCATCAATTCCGCCGATATCAGCATACCTGAGAAGCTGCCTCCCGATATCGCCCGTCTCGATGTGGAGGAAATCAACCTCGAGGGCGAAAAAGTAGCACGGACCGAACGGGACACGACCTCCCTCGGTTCGAGAACAGCCCTCGATCTCGACATCTCCATTCCCGGCACGGTCTTCGTGAGAGGTTACGGTCTCAGTTCGGAGTGGGAGGGAGAGCTCCGAATCGACGGAACGGTGAGCTCGCCGGTCCTGACCGGCCGGCTTTCCGTCAAACGCGGAAAATTCAATTTCGTCGACAACCGGTTCTCCCTGGAGGAGGGGCGGCTCGTCTTCACGGGGAGCCGGCCGCCGTCGCCCGATTTCGATTTTCTCGCGACGACGTCGCTCGACGACCTCGAGGTCCGGTTGAGCGTCCGGGGGCAGATCGAGGACTTCGAGATGAGCCTCGAGTCGAGCCCTCCACTGCCGTCGGACGAGATTCTCGCCCGGCTGCTCTTCGGCCGTGAGCTGACCGAAATCAGCCCTTATCAGGCGCTCGTCCTGGCGCAGACCGCGCGGACGCTCTCGGGAATGGGGGGAGGCGAGGGCATCATGGGAAAGACACGGAAGGTGCTGAACGTGGACGAGATCGAAGTGTCGGAGGTGGAGGAGGGAGAGGGAACCCAGGTCGGCGTCGGAAAGTACGTGAGCGAGGATGTCTATCTCAAGGTCGAGAAGAGCCTGCACTCCAACGCGGGGAGGGTGATCGTCGAAGTCGAGATCACTCCCTCGCTGACGATCACGAGCGACGTGGGGACCAACCAGGAGTCCGGTATCGGGGTGAGGTGGAAGCACCACTACTGAGGGGCCGCCCGATGTGAACTGCTGTGTTCAGCAGCCCGCCGCCGTTCCGTCGCGCCGCATCTCCGCCACGCCCTGGAAACCCGTTCCGTCGCTTCGTTTCAGAACCGCGTGAATGGCGCCGAGGTAGAACGAGTAGGGCTCCCGCCGGTCGATCCGGTAGCCCTTCCAGGCGAGCTTCTCCGCGATGATTTCCGGAAACCTGTCGGCCTCGATGCTCACCTTTCCACCCAGCGAGCAGTGCAGGCGCGGCGCTTTCATCGCGTCTCCCATCGGCATGCCTTCGTCCAGGACGTGAACGAGGAACTGCGATATGGCCGAGAAGATCCGTTCGCTGCCGGGGCTTCCCACGGCCATCCACACGTCGTCACCCCGGAAGATCAGCGTCGGCGCGACTGTCGCCCAGGGAACCGCGTTCGGCCGGAGGTAGAACGGGTGCGAGGGGATCCTGTACTCGTAGTCGAGCAGGTAGTTGTTGTACAGGAATCCCAGCCCCCCGGCCGCGGCTTTCGACCCGTAGGCTCGTTCGATCGACTGGGTGAGGCTCACGGCCATGCCTGACGAGTCGATGACCGAGAGGTGCGTCGTCTCGCCGGTGAGCTCGTCTTCCGTCTCGTGAACGGGAAACCGGAGATCCGTCGACTTTACGATGTCCCGCATGCACCGGCGGGCGTATTTCCGGTCGAGCATGCCCTTCGTCGTCACCTGGGCGTAGTAATTCGGATCGAACGGCCTGTCGGAGCGCTCCAGGAGAGCCTGCCGGAATATGCCGACCAGCAGCATTGCGCGGTCGACGTCGTCCTGGAACAGAAGCGCCGGCCTGATGGCGTCGATCATCATGAGGGTGAAGAGAAGCGTACGGCCTGCTGCCGGCGGAGGCATGGAGTGCACCCTCAGCTTCCGGAACTTCCTCCGCAGGGGCTTCCTGATGATGGGCCAGGGGACGAGGGCGAGATCGTCGTAGCGCAGGAGGCCGCCGTTTTCCCGCATGTCTGCGTCGATCTGCTTCGCAGCCGGTCCGGTGTAGAACTGGTCGATTCCCCTCAGGCGGAGAAGCTCGAGGAGGTCCGCGAGATCGGGTTGCCGGAACAGGTCCCCCGGCTCGTAGGGTTTCCCGTCCTTCAGAAAATAGCGCATGCCGGACTTCGACTCCACCTTCCTGAAGCTCTTCCGCTCCCGTTTCTGGAGCCTGCTCTGGAGAGGAGTTATCTCATAACCCTCGCGGGCGAACGTGACGGCGGGCTCGCAGATCTGCTGCCAGGGCAGTTTCCCGTAGTGCGTGTGCACGTACCAGAGTGTGGCCGGTGTGCTGGGGACCGTGGTTGCCCGGTACCCGAGGGCTCTGTCGTCCCGGTAGATCGAGCTGACGTGGCTGAGAGAGGGAGCACGGGAGGAGCCGTCGACCGCGATGACCTTCCCCCCGCCATTGTGGATGAGCATCATGGTCTGGCCCCCGAGTCCGCTCGACTGCGGTTCGCAGACGCCAAGTGCGAGAGCCGATGCACAAGCCGCGTCGACGGCGTTGCCGCCGTTCTCGAGCATCAGGACCCCGGCACGGGTGGCATGCGGGAAAGCGGTCGAGACCATTCCTCCAGGGGCGACGGCGCATTTACCGTCGCCGGTCGGTTCGAAACGAACCTCGCACGGATAGGCCTTCACTTCTGTTTCCTCTTCCCGAGATCCTGGATGAGCAGCGCAAGCAGGGCGGCACGGTCGAGCAGGCTGTGGAGGAGGACGTACTCGTCCCAGGATGACGAGGGGCCTCCGATGGGCCCCATGCCGTCGATCCGCCCGATCGAGTCGTCGACGAAGCAGATGTCGGCCGAGCTCCACCGGTGCTCCTCGAGGATCCTGAGATCCAGGACGCTTCCGATCTTCTTCACCCGCCGGTACAGCTCTTCGATCTCCGGTGTCTTCGTCATGGGAAGTCTGCGGACGCCGCCTTCCACCTGGATGCGGATCTTCTTCTTCGCATACTTCTTCACCAGCCGCCTGATCTTTTCGTCCAGCTCGTCGGCCTGATCCTTCTCGTTGAAACGCACACTGATGGAAGCATCCGCCTCGGCGATCCGGTTTCCGATGTCGGAACGGATGTGGACGTCGCGGAGCCCCACGATGATGCCGCTGGTTTCGTCGGTGAGGTCGGAGAGGCCGCCGAGCAGCCGGGAGAACGCCGCATCGGCCTGAGAAACCTCCTGGGCACTCTCGGCCTTGACCAGGTTCATCTGGCAGTTGTAGACGGCGGCGCCGGAGCGGGAGGTGACGGCGGTCCCTTCCAGGGAGGCGCCGCAGATCCCGATCACGGCTTTTGCACCCGCAGCGCTCGACTCGATGTGTCTCCGGGCCAGCCTTCCCTGGAGCGTGTCGTCCGTCGTCAGGAGGATCCCGACCCTGCGCTTGCGGAGCAGGCGGACGAAACGAAGCGCCCGGAGCGCCGCGATCAGGATGGCTAGCCCTCCCTTGCTCCTCCACACGGCGGTTCCGTAGAGACGCTGATCACTCTCCCTGAAGTGCACCTGCTTGTTGAACGGCGTCGAGTTGTCGAGATGCGCGAGAATCAGGCAGTCGTAAGTGTCCTCCGTCGTGTTGCTGAAGAGGAGGATGTTTCCGACTTCGACCTGAGGAATGACCTGGTGAGTGAATCCCAGGGGGCTCAGTTTCTCCCAGATGAGGCTGCCGAGCCGGTTCACGCCTTCGACGTTTCGCACGTGGGTGTTGATGTTCACCATCTGCCCCAGGAGCTTCACCGTCTCCTCCTGGCGGCTTCTCAGGAATCCCCTGATCCTCACTCCCACGGGAAGCTTCTCCCTGGTGAGTTCGCGGTCCTCCTCCGGCAGGAAAAGGGCACTCTCCGAGAAGTAGCGGACGACGGCCACGTCGAGTATCCGGTTCACCAGCTTCTCGTAGTCGTATCCGGCGACCTGTGCCGCGTTGACGTATGCCCCGGTACACCCGAGGCTGGCCATGGAGTTTACTTCCAGGAGGAAGATGTTCCCGTGGTCGTCCAGGCGGATGTCGACGCGGGCGAAGTCGCGCAGCCCGAGGGCCCTGAACGCATCCCGGCTGAGCTTCACCATCTCCCCGGCCAGCTCCTCCGGGATGTCCGCGGGACAGATCTTTTCCCGCGGTTTCTTCCGCTTGTCGTCGACCGTCTGGATCGCGTCCGGATCTCCCTCCAGGTCGATCTCGAGAATGGGGAACGACTCCGGATTGCCGTTTCCGAGAAGCCCCACGCAGAACTCACGGCCGCGGATGAACTGTTCGACGAGGGCCTGCTGACCGAACTCGGAGATCACCCGACCGACCGCTTCCCGGAGATCGCTCTCGCTGTGCACGATTTCCAGCCCGTACGACACCGCCTCCATCTTCGGCTTGACGATGACGGGATACTCCACCCGGCTCATGTCCTCGTCGGCGGCGGAGAACACCCAGAAGTTCGGTGTCGGGATACCGTGCTTCTGCATGACGATTTTCGTGATGACCTTGTCGAGAGCGAGGGCGTGGCCCTCGGGGTTCGATCCCACGTAGGGGATGCCGAGCATTTCGAGCATGGACGGGAGATGGGTGTACCGGCTTTCACCCTGGATGCCGTAGGCCATGTTGAAGACCATCCCGATCCGCTCCCCCTCGAGAACACGCGGCATGAACTCCTGCAGGGACTCCACCACGTGCATGTTCCCCTCGATGATCCGCACGTTGTGTCCCGCCTTCTCGAGCGATTCGGCCACCAGCCGGACGGTCTTCGGGTTGTAGCGTTCCTTGTTCTGGACGCCGAACCTGTTGATGACGCCGGAGAGGTCGCTGTTGTGGATGATGGCAACTTTCATCGTTTCCGTGCTCCGTCGCGTGTGTGAAAGGCCCCGGCCCGGGGCCGTGGCGTGTCGGATCGGCTGGACGGTGGTCCGGCCCGCGAGCCGGAACGGAT
>CAZMKB010000176.1:0-7811 GCA_964566685.1 uncultured Gemmatimonadota bacterium
GTAGTCGGCCGCGCTCACTCCGATTCCCGCACCCGGGTCGTCGACACCGAACAGAACTCCCGCTTCCTCGAAGGAGCCGCCTGTGTTGCGGTACAGCCTGTTCGCGCCGAGCTTGTTGGCCACGTACAGGTCGAGCCGTCCGTCGCTGTCCGCGTCGAGCCAGGCTGCGCCCTGGCTGTACTCCCATCCCTCTCCCCCGACTCCGGCGGCGGTGGTAACGTCGGTGAAGACGCCGCCGTCGTTTCGGTACAGCGCGTCATAGTCGTTTCTCTGGGCGATGAAGACGTCGAGGTCTCCATCCCTGTCGTAATCGCCCCACACCCCGGTGAAGCCGTTCCCCGCTCCCGCGAGACCGGCCTCCGTCGCGATGTCGGTCATGACCGTCCCGTCGTTCCGGTACAGCCGGTTATCGGCGAACAGGTTCACGACGAAGATGTCCTCGTCTCCGTCCCCGTCGTAATCGGCGAAGCTCACCCCCTGACCGAAGCCGCCGGCTTGGATCCCCATCGCAGCGCTCACATCCATGAACTCGGTCAGAGGCGCGAGCTCGAAATTCTGTGTGGTGGTCTCACCCATGACAATCGTCACGCCGGGCTCGCTCACCGACATGTACGGGCTCACGGGGTAGATGGTAACGGTCCAGGTTCCCTCCGGCGCCTCCAGCTCGAAGTAGCCGGATACGTCGTCGATGGTGGCGTGCGTCAGCTCGGTGTGGCCTGAGTAGACACTCACGGTGCCGCCGATTCCCTCACCCGTGTCGATGTCGGTCACGTAACCGGCGAGCGTCCCCGGGTTCACACAGCTCATCCATATGTTGTGGTAGGTCACCCCTTCCTGCGTCACCTGGACCCATTCGGTGTCGCATTCGTAACCGATGAAGGTGGCCGCAACCTGGACGCTCTCCGGAAAATCGGCTTTCATCGAGTAAGAACCGTACTCGTCGCTGTAATCGCTCACATCAGGCTCCATGACCTGGACGAGCACCGACTCCATGAGGTGACCCGTCGTCGTGTTTCGCACGAGACCGCGTATCTCGTCCGGAGCAACGTCGTAGAGCTCTACCGAAGGATCCCCGAAGATGTTGTACACCTCGAAGTAGTACTGGCACATTCCGCCGCCGCCGTAGTGCTCGTAGAGCTCGAGGAGCGCCTGGTCGGTGATCTTCCCGATCTCGAAGACCGAATCCTCGAAGGTACAGCGCCAGAGCTTCTTCTCGAGAACATCGTCCTCGTCCCAGTAGGTGTAGGAAGAGGCGCCCCAGTGGGCGATGGCACCCTTGTCCGAGGCCAGGAGCCAGGTCTCCCCGAAGCACTCGGTGACTTCGAAGTCGCCGGTGAGGCAGGCGTTGCTGATGACGAAGGGGTACATTTCCAGATTATCGAGCGAGTTGATGTTCGACTGGCTGAAGGCGGGGTTGGCCCAGGCGGTTGTGGATCCGTGCCCCGAGTAGTTGGCTATTCTCCTGCCTGCGTTCAGGTTGTCGAATATGTCCTGGGTGTCCCCGCCGAGCCGCGCGTAGATCTTGAAGCAGGTCAGCCCGAACGGTTCGAGGTGGTTCTCGATCACGAAGTTGTGGGTTCCCTCGCTGATGTCGTAGTTGTCGAGGGACGCCATGAAGCAGGCTTTGTCGGTCCACTCCGGGATCGGCGGAGGATTCTCGTCGTAGTAGACGATCTTCGTTATGACATCGGCCAGCTGGGTGCTGTTCCTGACCGTGAGCCTGCCGACGGAAAGGTCCCGGAGGTAGTCGCCGGGGTTCATCTGGGCGTAGTAGAGGTCGGTGATCGAATAGCTGTCACTCCCCTGGAAACCGGGGATGTCGACGTCGTCGCCCACGAGCAGTACGAACTCGGGCGGCACCGGCCAGGTGTCGTAGGCGTCCCTGATGTAGGCCTGGATGCCGGCGGGGGTCTGGGGCGATATATCGCTCAGCGCCGTCACCGTGACGTCGTATCCCTTCCCCTCCTTCACGCTCACCAGATCGGCCAGCCCCCCGGTGTAGTCATCGTGTGCGATGATGAGGTAACCGACCGGATCCGCAATCGGCGCCATGGCTTCCGTGAGCGGATAGTTGACCAGGATATTGGCGAACAGGTCCTCGAGGCGGCGCGAGTAGACCCGCTCGATCTCGTTCACCGTCCGGCGGATGTTTCCGCCCTCCATCTTCACACTGACCGTCGCCCTGGTGAGGACTCTGACCGTCGAGCGGACCGGGTTGTACGAGACGGCATTGAGCTCGAGGACTCCGATGCGGTGTCCTCTCATGAAGCCAGCCTCGAATGCAGCGGCGCCGGCGGCCGGCCTGAACTCGTCGAGGCGGTACTCCGCGTCGTCGATGACGAAGGGAGCTCGTTCCTGAGCCCCTTCCACCTTGGGAACCGGTTCCTGGAGCGGAAGAATCCTGTTCGCGCGCCCCAGCTCGCCGAGGCTGTACTCGACGACCTCCCCGTCGATGACCGAGGCCGATATCACCGCGCCGTAGGGGGCCTCGAAGAGCCTCCTGACGACGGGCAGGCGGGGAGAACCGACCATCGTGGTGAATCCTTCCCCGGGGATGTCGAGACTGAGGAAGCTCCCGCCCTTCGTTTCGACATCGGCTGCGGTGAAACCTTCGATGGATATCTCGAAGACGAGCTCGTCTGACCCGCTCGAGAGCACCCGCAGGCTCGCCGGACCGGGCTCGGTGTTCCCGCGGGCGGGAATCCACGTCTCGGCCACGCTCGAGCCGAGCGGCAGACAGAAGAGTAACGAAAAAACAGTGATTAACAGGACAGCCCTTCGCATCAATACCTCCTGGTGGTCGGTAAACCGGCTCGTACATCCGTTGCATCCCGTTAACTGTAGCATAAAATTCCGGCCGAGTCAAGCAAGCCCCCGGCGTGGATTTTCCTGCGGCCGGCCCCGGTTCAGCGGGAAAGGATCGCGTACCGGTAGGGCGCCGCCGTGAGCTCGACGGAGGTGTTCACGATCACCGTGTCGGTCCTGAACCGGCAGAAGTGGTGCGTGAAGTCTTCGAGGAACGTCACCGACACCATTCCGCCTTCGGTCATTCCCGGTACGACGAGCGTGTCGGCCGTGCCGGTGATGCTGTCCGTGAAGGCCGGAACGGCGAGCGAGGCCGAGACGACGAGGTGATCCACGGCCAGGCTGTCGATGCCGAGGGTGTCGAACCGCACCACGGTGGAATCGTTGAAGGAATAGCACAGGGCGCTCGTCGTCATGTCGATTCCGATTGCCCATCTCCCGTCTGATTCCGTACTCGACAGTTCGATCAGGTCGGTGCCCCCGCCGGCGGGCGACGTCCCGTCGATTCTCATCCCCATCGTGAGATTCATGAATCCGGTGGTGTCTATTTCGACGAAAGCGACCTTCCTGTCGGGCAGCCCCACCCGGAGCGACTGCTCGCCGTCCGAGACGTGCACGCCCCATTTGAGCCCCGCTCCGTCCCGGTTCTCCATCTTCAGGCCGCCCCAGGCCGAGGTGTCCGACACGATCACGTCGGTGTTGTAGAAGCCGGCGTGTCCCTCGCCGGTCGCTTCATCGGGATAGTAGGAGAATCTCTTCCCGATGACACGCAGGTCGTCGGCGTAGAAGAACTGCTCCACGAAATCGGTCTGTTTGTCGATCTCGAGGAGATAGGGCCGCTTGAATGTCATGTCGTCCGAGAAGTAGTTCAGATTCACTTCCATGAGCGAATCGGTGCCGTTCCAGTAGTTGGTCTCGATGTTGTACCACAGCGCATGGGTGTTCGGAGTCCGCGCCGACACGTTGTAGCCCCACACGAGTACGCTGTTCAGGTCGGGGGCGAAGGTCGAAGTGTCGATGGTCATGAAGAAATCGGCGGCGCTGCCCGTGTTCGGGTCGCTGAAAAAGAGCGTGTCGAGCCGGGCGTTCACGACCCGCAGGCTGTCGGAAGTGAGCCTGATGTCCCCTGCCGTCACGGTTCCGTTCACGTGGAGCCTGGTGGCTGGCTCCGCCGTACCGATGCCGACATTGCCTTCCGGGAGTGAGTACATGTGAGGCGGGTTGTCCCAGTAGTTCCAGTCGCCGTCGTGAGGGCCCACCGCCACCCGGTGGCTCGAAACATCGACCGGTGATGATTTCCGTTTCACTCTCAGAGACCCCGAGCCCGTTTCCCGGACATGGATCTCCTGGCGCGGCCAAAGCTCCTCCCCGTCGACGGAGACACCCAGGTAACAGGGACCTCCCGCACCGGCGGGCAGCGGCCGGCGGATCCCGAGCACCGCGCGGAACGAGCCGTTTCTCACCACGACATCGTGCCGCTCCCGCCAGAGAGGGGAGCCGGAATCCGGCGAACTGTATATGCTGAATGTCATGGAGAATTCGCCCGTGACGTTTTCGCCGGCACTGTCGGTGAGCACCCCTTCGTAGTGAAGCCCGGAGGTCTCGGGCACGGCCTGCTTCCTCACGATCTGTCCTTCCGACGTGCCGGTGAATGATGACGTGAGAAGCAGTACCGGTATCATGAAAATCCGCCGCTTCATCCGGAGCTCCTTTCTCCTGTATTTCTGTCCCTTCCGGCTGTCCAAGGCAGATTCATGGCGCCCGGGACTCCGGGTCCGGGGAACCAGGCGATGCGCGACCGGTCATCGTGCCGCCCCCCGCGGCCTGTCCCGCAGTGTATCACAGAAGAGCGGTGAGGTCAAGCAGGAACTCGGGTGATGACGGTGCGGCCGGCGGGAGTTCAGGGGTGGGTTGCCCCTGCTCGAATTCACATGAATAACTCGGGCTGGTTCTCACAAAGTGAGAAAACGCGGAGTGCGGATCGAGACGATTTCATTTCTCCCCCTTCGTTTTGCAGGTGACGGAAAACGATGCGTCTATGGTGAAGACCGGTGCTCCCGGCTTCGTTCCCAGAGGGTCTCGAAGAGGATCCCGAGGCTTGCGGCGAGCGCCCGGTGCCTGACGACCTGCGTGGTGAATGTCGGCCGGCGGGACACCGGATCCTCCAGGGCGAAGATGACCACGCTCCCGTCGAATACTCCCATCTTCATGGGAAGCTCGTCGATGATCCGGAACTCCTCGCCGCGCTGCCGGGCACGCTCGAGCACGAGGTACCACCAGCTCCTCTCCTCGGGGTCGGTCGGCACTTCGTAGATCCCTCTGATCCTCACCCCTCGTTCTATAGCCTCCTGCTGCGGGCCGGCCTGCTCCCTGAGAGTCTCACGGGGGACCGAGTAGGGGGTCTTTGTGAAGACCAGGATCTCGGTCTGTGCTTCGGCGACGAGCTGCATGAACCGGGTGTGGATCTGAAGAGGGTCTTTGATGATCTCGATGTAGTTGAGGAGGTCGGTCTTCGACCTCCCTTTCTCGTACCGGGGCCTGAGTTGCCTGACGAGTTCACAAACCCGCTCCTTCTCGCTCTCGGTGTGGTCGATGATCTCGATCTCTCTCTCGTGGAGGCGCTGGAGCTCGAACTCCCGGGCCTCGTCGATGTTCATGAGGAGCCTGGTCTCGAGAACGGCGGGGTCGGCCGCACGATAGTGCTTCGTCGAACCGGGGACTTCGATGCAGAGACCCTTCTGCATGAGCTTCTCGAGCGTTTCGTATGCGCTCGCGCGGGGGATTCCGGCGAGGCTGGCGATCTCCGACACCGCCAGATCGTTCCCTTCGAGCAGGGCGAGGTAGCATTTGCTCTCGTAAGAGCTCAGGATGTTCTTCAGGTTGCTGAGAATGGTATGAGCATTCATATTATAACTGCTGTTGCTATAATAATTACAACATCAACTACATTTTATCAGAAACTATGGAATTTGTCAAGCAAATTTTTTCATCAAGAGATAATCCGCTACCGGGCGACGAGGCGCTGGATTCCGCCCGAAGATGCGACGAAGAGATACCCCGCTCCCGGCGTGGGAGGAACAGCCAGGTCGGAGACGTTCAGGCCGGAGAGACCGCCCTCCGGCAGCAGGAACCAGTCGTCACCACGGTTGACGCTCGCATGAACGCCGGTCTGTTCACCTGCACACACCACGGTCAGCGGAGCGTCATCAGGTACGAGAATCGTCACGGCAGGCTGATCAAGCACGGTTTCCCAGCGGTCGCCGCTGTCGGTGCTCCGATAGAGGGTGGGAGTGAACAGCATCCCTGCGTAGACGGAGCCCCCGCCGGGTGCAACGGCGACCGAAACGAAATCGTTCCAGGCCGCGTCCTCGAGGACCGGCTCCCAGGATTCTCCTCCGTCGGTGCTCTCGTAGACGCCGTCGACGTAGACGGCCGCGAAGAGGTGGGATGGATCGAGCCTGTCGCAGGCGATGTCCCTCACGTACTGACCGGTCATTCCGACGCCGGAGAGCGACCAGGAATCTCCACCGTCGGTCGACCTGTAGAGACCGCTCCCCGTCCCCGCATAGACGGTGGAGGGATTCGAGTGGTCGATCATCAGACAGTGGGTCGAGTAGTAGTCGGGAAGTCCGTTCTCGAGCCGCCGCCACGAATCTCCCCGGTCGGTGCTCCGGTGGATGCCGAGGGCCTCGTTTGCGGCGAAGAGGATCTGCTCGTTCGTCGGGTGGCAGCATATCGCACTGTACCTTCCTCCGGGAAGACTGTCGTTGGCGATCTCCCAGCTGAGTCCGAGGTCGGTGCTCCGGTAGAGACCGGCGTGAAACAGCCCGTCGGCGCCGGCATACAGGAGGCCGCTTCCGGGTGGCCCGAAATCGAGAGACAGGCAGGGAAGAGCGCGGAGACCGGTCACTCTCCGGGACCAGGTTTCACCCGTGTCGGTCGATGCGAACACACCCGCCTCCCAGGCGCCGGCGAGAATGGTCTCCGCGCCGACCGGGGCGTGGGGATCGGCGGAAATGTCGAGGAGCTCGGCTGTGTCATCGACCGGAGAAAGCAGGGACCACGATCTCCCCCTGTTCGTCGAGCGATGGACCACATCGAATTCAGCCGGATCATCTCTGTCTGCCTCGACCGCGTACAGAATGTTCCCCGCCGGTCCCGGCTCGAGCTCGGCGCAGTTCGAACCCGGGAGTCCGTCCGGCAGCGGGTACCAGAAGTTTCCACCCGGCACGTGGGCATAGAGGCCGTCCATCGTGCCCGCCAGGACGACGCGGGGATGAGCCCAGGCGAGATCCAGGGCATGCGACTCGAAGAGCCCCTGATCTTCGTACTCCCACTCGAATCCGCCGTCTGTGCTCCTGCAGACACGGTCTTCCATGCCGCCCATGCCGTCATCCCAGATCGTCGAGCACAGAATGCTTCCGTCGATCGAGCTCACGATGATGTTCGAGAAGCTCCAGACGAAGCTCCCGCCCTCCCAGGTTCCGCCGGGATTCGTGAGAGACCAGTTCGTACCATGGTCGGTGCTCCGGTAGAACCGTGCCGGAAAACCTTCGCTGGATCCCCGGACAGCGAGGTAGAGAAGGCCGGGCTGGAGCGGATCGAAAGCGGCGTCGATCACCTCCTCTCCATAGAATGTCTTGTCCCAGGACAACCCCCAGTCGGTGCTCCGGTGCAAGTACCCCTTCTCCTGGAACCAGTTGCCCGCTCCTGCCAGCACCACCGAGGGATCGAACGGATCGATGAGGACGAAGTTGATCGGGGCGCTGTTCTCGTACACGACATCCCACGTCAGACCGCCGTCCCTCGAATATCTCAGCCCCTGCCCGAAGGTTCCGAGGTACACCAGACCGTCGATGTCCGGATGGTGCGTGACGGCAGTGACGGTTCCGCCGGACGGTCCGAGCACCTCCCAGGATACTGTCGGGACCTCGAAGTTCTCCGGGCAGATCCTCTGAGGGATCCGGCTGAATTCCTGACCGCAGGCATGATCGGCACTGCCCGTC
>CAZMKB010000177.1:0-7662 GCA_964566685.1 uncultured Gemmatimonadota bacterium
AGAGCAAGTTAAATTGCCAAAATCAGGGATAGAACTTTTGAGACGCTGCACTAGTAATGTGTCAGCGTGCCATCGCGCTTCGCCTTCGCGAGCGCCCGGCGGAAGATGGAGAAGCTCGCCGGCAGGAGAATCAACGCGAAGACCGCGAGCGCCCCGATCTCGGGAAGCAGCTCCGTGAATCCCACCGACGAGAGCAGGCTGTGCCTGAGGCCTTCCAGCGAGTACGTGATCGGCAGGAGATAGGACAGCCACCTGATCCAGGAGGGCAGCACCGCGATCGGGAAGAAGACCCCTCCCAGGAGATTCGTGACGTTCCCGAAGATCCAGCCGAAGGGATTGCCCAGCTTGTACACGAGAATGAAGCTCGCCGAGAGAACACCGATGCTCAGGAAGCAGACCGAGGTCAGGAGGAAGATGACGGCGGTCCCCGGCCAGTTGATGGTTCCCAGCTCCATGTCGAAGATGCTGACCGCCAGAGCAATCTGGAAAACGGTCTTCGCGAGCGAGAAGAGGAACGGGAAAAGGGAGGAGCCGACCAGGATCGTCGGGATGCCGGTGCGCGTGACGAGCAGCGCTTCGAGCGTACCGGTGAGCTGCGCCTTCCGGATGATCTCCTGCAGGCCCCGCTGGAAGACGCTCAGGATACCCGAGAAGGCGATGCCGACGATCACGAACGAGAAGTAGTCTCCGCCATAGGGCGCGAGCGAGGACGAGTCGCTCCCCGAGACGAGCTTCGAGATGAAGTAGAATGCAGCCGACGAGAAGAATATCTCGAGGACCGACGAGATGAAATAGAACTTGTAGCTCACCGCGTCGATGACGTCGCGAACGAGGAAGGCGTGGAGCTTCTGGAAGAGCGTCGCCTGCTGAGCGGGAACGCACCCGGATCGCCCGGCCGTGCTGCCAGCCGCGGTCTGCATCAGAAGAATCCTCCTTCCGCTGTGCTCTTCCCGTCGACGGCCTTCTCGTAGACCTCCTGCATGGACATGCCGCCGCCTCCCGTCAGGGCGTCCACGCTGCCGGAGGTCCGGATCGTGCCGCCGTCGATGATGGCCACGTCGTGGGCGAGTTCCTGTGCCTCCATCAGGTTGTGCGTCGCCCAGAACACGGTCTTCCCCTGACGGTCGACCAGCTCCTCTCTCAGGAAGCTCCTGACACGCTTCGCCGCCTTCGGGTCCAGGCTCCGCGTCGGCTCGTCGACGAAGAGGATGTCGGGCCCCGACAGGAGGGCCCGGGCGAGGGCCATCATCTGGCGCATCCCCGTCGAGTAGGTGTTGAACCGGTGCCCGGCCGCCTCCACGAGGCCGGTGAGCTCCAGGACCTCATGGACCTTCCGCGCCGACTCGTCCCTGCCCAGCCCGCTGATCGACGCGAAGAAGTCGAGGTTCTGACGTCCCGTCAGGCGCCAGTAGAAGCTCCTGTCCTCGTTGATGGCGAACCCGATCGAAGCCCTGACCCGGTCGGGCTCGTGCTCGACGTCGTAGCCGTTCACGAACGTCCTGCCGTCGTCCGGGAGCACCAGCGTCGAGAGGATCTTCATGAGCGTGGTCTTCCCGGCTCCGTTCGGTCCGAGCAGGCAGAAGCAGCGGCCCGCCTCGACCTCGAGGCTCACCCCGTCGAGGGCCGTGACCGTGCGCCGTCGGCGGGGATGGAACAGGAGCTCCCGGAATCCCCGGATCACGGGATAGTCCTTCCTGACGTTCTCGATGGAGATGGCGTTCATGTCCTCACTTCCGTCCGCCGCGGATCAACCGGCGGCTTTCTCCCGGTCCTGCATGATCTCGCCGAAACACTCGATGCCGCTCCAGAGCACGCCGCCGTAGCCGTGGCCGGGCCTCGTCCAGGCGCCGGCGAGGTAGAGGTTTTTGATCGGCGTCCGGTGGCCGAGACGGTTCATTCCCGAGTTGTCGAGCGTCTGGTCGAATCCGTACACGGCACCGCGGTGGTTCCCCGTGTAGCGGCGGTTGGTGAGGGGAGTGCCGATCTCCTTCACCTCGATTGCTTCCCTGAGCCCCGGTAGAAGCAGCTTTTCCGCCTTCTCGATCATGATGTCGGCCATCCGCTCCTTCTCCGCCCGGTACTCCTCCTTCCTGCCGGCGAAGTAGTCCGCCTCGTACTTCTCCCAGTGGTCGTAGCCCTGGAGGGCGACGAGGTTCACGGTGTTCTTCCCCGGCGGGGAGTATCCCTCGTAGATGTTGTCGTAGAGGGTGATGCCCAGGCCGCACTTCCCGACGTCGGCCTCCCGGATCGCCTTCCAGGCGGCTTCCGGGTCGTACCCTTCCTCGGTGAAGATCTCGGAGTCGCTGACGCCGAGCTTTCCCACCAGGTCCTCGCGGAGCCCCAGGAACACCTGGAAGATCGAGGTGCTCACGCTGTAGCCCCGGAGCTTCGCGACGTATTCGGCGAGGTAGTCCGATTCGTCGAGCATGGCTGTGCAGGTGTCGATTGCGTTCGCGTTCGACACGACCACATCGGAGAGGTACTCCCGGCCTACGGTTGTTCTCACACCGCAGGCGGCGTGGTCCTCGGTGAGGATCGACTCGACCTTCGTCCGGAGTTCGAGGCTTCCGCCGCGGTCCTCGATGAAGCGGACCAGGGCGTCGCTGATCGTCTGTGACCTGCCCCGGGGGTAGGACCCTCCGCCCGTGAGGTAGCCCATCGTCGGCATGGCGTAGTAGAAGCTCGCCAGCTTCGACGGCGGGAGGCCGTAGTAGCTCCACTGCGCCGAGATGATGGCCTTCAGCCTGTGGTCTCCGATGTGCTCGTCGACCATCGTGCCCCAGGTCTTCCCGGCGCTGGCGTAGAGGTGGGGGAACTCCTTTTCGAACGTGCTCATGTCCACCTGTCCCCGGGCCTCGACGAGCCTGTCGAGGTCCCGGCTGATCCCTCTCATCTCCCCGATGAGCGCCTCGATCCCCGCCCTCTCCTCCGGGAAGTGACCGGCGAGGATGCGTACGTAGGCCGCCGGGTCCCGCTGGGGAACCGTGATGTCGTAGCCGGGGAGGATCAGCCGGAAGAGGCTCGGGTGGAGAACGAACTCCACCTCCGTGATCTCGGGAAAGCCCGGAATCAGGTTGTGGATCCCGTTCCGTTCTCCGACCACGGTCGAGTGGAGGGAGACGTCGAACTCGAATCCCCCGGGCCGCTTGAACGAGGTGGCGTAGCCTCCCGGCCTGTCGTGCTGTTCGATGACCAGGACCTCGAAGCCCTGTCTCGCGAACGCAGCGGCGCAGCTCAGCCCGCCGAGCCCCGAGCCCACCACGATGGCATCGTACTCGTTCTCCCCGCGCGCGGCACGGAGCGGTTTCGGCAGGGAGCTCCAGTCGACGGTCAGGGCGGAGAGGCCGGTGACCAGCGACTGGATGAAGGTCCTGCGATCGATAGCGTCACTCATGGCTCTTCCCTTTCTCTTCTCTCTCCCTTTCGCGCACCCGGACGGCGATCCGGTAGTAGAGCGAGCGCGGCAGAAGATTCATGACGAAGACGACCAATCTGTTCCAGAAGCCCGGGATGCAGATGACCTTCCCCCGCTCCAGGCACCCGAGGGAGACGGCCACCACCTCCTCGGCGCTCATCCAGCGCACCACACGGCGGTCCCGCTTCTTCTTCTCGTCCCAGCCCAACCGGTCGTGGAAGTCGGTTTTCGTAAATCCCGGGCAGAGCGCCTGGACCCTGATGCCCTTCGGCCGGAGCTCCATGTGGAGGCCCTCGGTGAAGGTGTTGAGAAACACCTTCGACGCCGCGTACACCGAGCTCCGGGGGAGCACGAGCCAGGCCGCCACCGAGGAGACGTTGATGATGATTCCCACTCCCCTCCGGAGCATCTCCGGCACCGCGGCGTGGGTGAGCCGCACGGCGGCCGTGTCGTGGACCTCCACCATGCTCGCCTGCAACGAGACGTGTTCCTCGAAGAAACGCCCCCGGCTGCCGAAACCGGCGTTGTTGACGAGGACCTCGAGGTTGACGGTCGACCTGATCTTCTCCTCGAGCCTCCCGAGCTCGTGTGGATTCGAGAAGTCCGCTATCACCACCTCGACCTTCGTACCGAAGCCCATCGTGAACTCCTCGGCGACCGCCCGGACCTGCTTCTCCCGCCGGCCGGTGATGATGAGGTCATAGCCCCGGGCGGCGAAGCGCCTGGCGAACGCTCTCCCGATGCCGCTCGTCGCCCCGGTGATGACTGCCGTCCTTTTCTCCTCCACCTGTTCTCCTTCCTCGTTCGCGCGCGCCACTCCTTCGCCTTCGCCACTCTCCCTCACCGGTACCGGCGCGAGAGATCGTCGATGCGCGCCAGCTCATCACCGGTGAGCACCACCCGCATGGCGCGGGCGTTGTCCTCGGCCTGGCCGACCTTCGTCGCGCCCGGTATTGCCACCACCGCATCGCCGTGGAACTGGACGGTCCAGGCAAGGGCCGTCTGGGCCGGGGTCGCGTCGTGCTTCCTGCCGATCTCCCGGAGCGCCTCGACGAGAGGCCGGGAGTCCGCCAGGCTCTTTTCCCTGAAGATGCCCCGGTATTTCCGAATACCCCTGATGCGGCCGACCGACTCGGGCTCGTCGTGGAACTTCCCCGAGAGGATACCCTGGGCGAGCGGCGAGTAGGCGATGATCGTCATGCCCCGCTCCTTCGCCGTCTCGAGAACCCCGTTCGACTCCATCCTCCGGTTCATCAGGCTGTAGTCGACCTGGTTCGTCGCGAGCTCGAAACCGAGCCGGTGGAGCTCCTCGTGCGCCTTCTGCATCTGGCTCGCCGAGTAGTTGCTCACGCCGGCGGCACGGATCTTCCCCTCCTCGAGCAGCCGGGCCATCTGCTCCATCTCCGATTTCCTGGTCGAGAGGGCGCGGGGGAAGTGTATCTGGTGCAGGTCGATCCGGTCCGTGCCGAGGCAGGCGAGACGGTCGTCGATGGTGCCCGTGATGGATCCCGAGAAACGGAGGATCGGCCACCACTTGGTGGCGATGACGACGTCGTCCCGGCTCACGCCGAGCTCAGCGAAGCTCTTCGCGAGCGCTTTCTCCGACTCTCCCTTCCCGTAGGTCTCGGCCGTGTCGAACCAGTTCATCCCGTTCTCGAGGCTGACCCTGACGATCTCCCGTACCGTGTCGTCGTCGAGGATCGGCCAGAACCTCCCGGCGATGCCCCGGCCCTTGCTGAACTGCCAGCAGCCGAGACCGATCGGCGTGACCATGGGACCGGTGCTCCCGAGTCGCCGGAGTGTCACGTTCTCTTTCATGCCGTTCTCCCGGTGGTTCTCTCAGTTGAATGACCTGACCTCGGGCCAGATCTCTTCGATGTCGTGTCTGAATCCGCGGCAGACCCACACCGGCTGGTTCGCCTCGAACCAGCGGGCCCACTCGTGCTCGATGCGCGCCGCCTCCACGCACTCCTCGCACTCCTCGCAGTCGGGTGCATGGTCCTCGTAGTCGCCGCCGATGATGATGATCACCCTCGCGTCGGTTTCACCCGGACCCCAGAACCAGTAGCTGTTGTGGCCGCTCACGGCGCCGGGGAGCCCGAACTCTTCTCCATAGTAGTCGATCGTTCCCGCCTGGCCGTAGTTCCGCCCGAAGATCACGCAGCGGCTCTGTTCCTCCGATGTCAGATCGTGGTACACGCCCGCCTGGTAGTAGGGCTTGCCGTTCTGCGTCACGAAGATGACGAAGAGAACGATCCAGACGACGGCGAACAGGCGATAGCGACGCAGGCCGGGCAGAAAGAGCAGCGAAAGGAGGCCAGGAACCCACACCACGGCGTTGGCCGGTCCCGCCAGGAGGAGCTTGCTGGCCCGGGAACGCCGGGGCCGAGAGCTCGATGTTCTTGAGGATCTTCAGGAGGACCAGGAAACAGAGCGCCCAGATGAGGATGTCGAAGGCGTTCATGGAGTAGAAATCGAAGATGGCCAGATAGACCGATGTGAAGACCGCGGCGAGTGCCGCGGCGGCCTGCGCGGATCGGCCTCCACCAAGCTCCCGGGCCATGAGCCCGGTGAGCAACACCACGACGGAACCGGCGCCGGCAGGCAGAATCCGCAGTGCCAGAATGGAGTCGCCGAGGACCGCCCGGTTCGCGAGATGATCGTCCATGTGCGGGAGACCGTCCTCCTCGGGGGAGCTTCCCCGGTTCTCTCGCCCGCGGCAGTCCGGACATGCCGGAGCCCGCAACCGGGGGAGTAAACCGTGATTCTCTTCCGGTCCGAAGTATACACGATTTCCGCCCGGTTCTCCAGCCCCTTTTTCGCTCCGGAGACGGACGGTGTATCCGGCGCCGCCCGCCCGCCGTCATCTCATGCCGGCGTCAGCTGTTCTTCTCGAACCACTCGGCCGCCCGCTTCTCCATCTCTTCCGGCGAGAGCTCCTCGACGCGGCTCGCGATCGACCAGATGTGGCCGAACGGGTCGCGGACCTTGCCGTAGCGGTCGCCCCAGAATGCGTTTTCCAGAGGGTAGATCTCTTCCGCCCCCGCGTCGATGGCCTTCTCGAACATCCTGTCGGCGTCGTCGACGTACAGGTGGACGGTGACGGGGGATCCGCCGAGCGACGAGGGGGATTTCACATTCATCTCCGGATACTCTTCTCCCAGCATGATCATCGAGTCGCCTATCTGGATGGATGCGTGGACCACCGAGTCGCCGTCGGGCCCGTTCATGCGGTAACACTCCTCGGCTCCGAAAGCCTTCTTGTAGAAATCGATGGCCTTCCCCGCGCCCTTGACGACGAGATGAGGCGTCGTCGTGTGGAACCCTTCCGGTACCGGGGTAACTTTCCCTGCCATGATGTACTCCTTTCGATTCCGGTCGCATGGTGTACGGTCTCCCTCGGTCCTCTGGCGGATCGGAGAGAGACTGTTTCCCGGGGTTCTTCTTTCTTAGGCATCAAAGTGGGGGGAAGCAAGAGCGGGTGAGATCTCGAAGGTGAGTCAGTGCGGGGTTCCTTCGGCTCTCGCACGGCTCACGCGATCGCGCTGTTTCGAACCGGCGGGCTTCAGCGCCTGAGTGTGGCCACGAGTCTGCGGGGCTCGGTGAAGAGGTCGAATGCGTCCTCGATGCTGGTCATGACGATGTCCGCGGCCCCGATGGCCGCGGCGGAAGCGCCCTCTTCCAGGATGACGGCGATACCCAGGCGTGCCGTATCGAGCATGCCCGTGTCGTTCCGGCCGTTGCCGATCGCCGCCGTCACGCCGGCACCGAGCGTCTTCACGTAGTCCGCCTTGGCCACGTCCTGGCCCTCAACCGGCAGGATGATGACCTTGCAGGGAGTGTCGGCGAGACGTTCCTTCGCCGTGCCGAACGTGTCGGCGGTCACGACGTGGATCTTCAGCTTTTCGGACAGGGACCTAAGCCGGAGGTCGATTCCCGGGACCGGATAGCCGTCGATTGCGAGCGTTCCGTTGTAGTCGAGCACGAGGTGCTCGAGGCTGAGCTCTCCGAAACCGGGTATGTCGATCTCGATCATGCCGACCTCCCATTCCGCCCGGTCGCCGCAGGGGCGGCGGGCGATTCGACCTTTCGTTCAGACATGTCTCAGGCCTTTCTCCGCGCCTGCTTCATCGAATCATCTCACATCCTGACTGCCCGTCCGTGAGTGCGTCTCGTCGACGACGATGGTGCCGCCTTTCATCACCCAGCGGACACCTCGGACGACGCCGCCGATGTCGGCCAGCGGG
>CAZMKB010000178.1:0-7654 GCA_964566685.1 uncultured Gemmatimonadota bacterium
CCCTGCCCTTCGACGTGCCGCCTGCGAGAAGCCGGTAGAACTCCTCCATGAACGACAGCGCGGCCCGGTCACCGACGCTCCACTGGCTGACGACCGTCGACCCGGCCCCGGCCCGAAGGAACGCCCGCGAGAGACCGACGAGCCCTTCCCCCCGCACGTAGTGGCCGAGACCGGTTCCGCATCCCGAGAGGACGACCAGTGACGCCGTGAGATCGAACGCGGCGATCTCGTCCACTATCAGGAATCCGTCCTCTTCCCCGCCGGAATCCGTCAGGAGCAGTCCGGAGAGCGCGGGGCTCCTGTCATCGAAGATGGCGTGAACGGCGAAGTGAATGATGTCGTATGCGCTCAGCTTCTCGCCCTTCACGGCCTCCTCGGTGGCCGCCGCCCCGAGCAGCGATTTCGTGTCCTCATGCGGGAACAGTGAAACCACGGCCTGCACTTCGTCGGCGGAGTTCGGAAGGCGGGGGAAGAGATCCGGGGGATACGATCGGATCGAACCCGGACGCTCCCCGCTCCCGGACACCCGGGAAACCAGATCGTGGACGGCGGCGAGGAAACCGAAACGATCCTGGTAGAGGGGATCGCCCACGGCCAGAACCGTTTCCGCTTTCACCGGACCTGCTCCGCCGGTCTCGCCCCGCTCTTCCCCATCGAGCAGCATCATGAAGGATGGAGCGTACGAGATGTCGTATCGATCAATCAGGAGAGCATCTCCCGACACTCCACCCCCGTCTCTTCCCGGCAGCGGCAGCGACTCGAAGGGGAGGTGGTGAAGGAGCCCGTCGGGGACGATGATGAGAGCTTCGGCACCGTCGAAATCGGCCGAGAGAGGCTCGATGAGGTCACGGGAGAGCCTCTTTCCGATCGTGCGGACGGCGCTGTCGTCGCCCTGGGAGAGAAGCTCGACATAGAGAATAACCGGGCTCAGCTTTCCCGCGGGAAGGTGCGGCAGTTCCCGCATCACCACTTCTCCCTGCCTCACGGTGAACGTGTAGGTGACGTCCTGTCCGAGGAAGTATTCTATGACGCAGACCTCAGGACTCACGGACGCATACCCGGACCGGCCGGTGAGCGTCTCGCGGGGATCCGGCGCCTGCCGGTCGAGCCGGGAGAGTTCTGATGCGATGCGTGCCTCCACCAGCTCCCGTTCGATCGATTCCATCGTCTCCCGGACTTCCCTGTGTTCGGCGGGAGGGAGGTCTTCCAGGGTCTTTCTCCAGAGGCTGCCCAGCCGGCGCAAGAGCTGCTCTTCTCTTTCCGTGGTGCGGGTGGTGTCGGGGCGCCCGCGGTCGGAGGACTCCGCACGACCGGCAGCCATGAATGCCTGCATTCTCGATCGCTCGGAGTACTCGAACGCGATCCGATCGAGAACCCCCCCTTCGTTCACGCCCCGGAGAGCGTGCAGGATCCCGATCAGCCGCTCGTAAGGGATCATCTTGTCCGTGAGGAAGTGGATACGCGGCTCGCCCGAGGGAAGATCCTCTCTGAGCGACTCGATGCAGGAAACAGCGTCCATGTATCTTCTGACGGCATCTCCCGGATCATTGTCCGCCTCGGCCAGGAGGCCGAGGTGGAGCAGGGCTTCCCACCGGGCCGGGCTTCTACAGGTCTCCGGATCCGGAGCGAGGACCTTCTCGTAGTACTCCTTCGCCTCCTCCCGCCGACCGAGCTCCTCCAGGACACGGCCGATCCAGAACTGCGTCGCCAGCCTCGCCGGCACGAGACCCCTCTCCTCCGCCCAGTGTTCGACAGACCGAAACCGCTCGAGCGCGGCGTCGAAGTTGCCCAGAGCCCACTCCGCCTTTCCGATGTAGAAGGGGATGTAACGTTCCACCGACCGGGCGGCTCGCTCCTGGACCGCCTCGAGCTCGCGAAGCACCGGCATTGCCCGATCGGGATGCCCCGTCATGAGGTCGATTTTGGCTATTCCCTTGAGCGCCCGGATCCGGGCGGCCTCCTCCCCCGATCGGGCCGCGGTCTCGAGCGCCTGTTCGAAGTACCGGCGCGAGATTTCGTTCCGGCCGAGGCGCCAGAAGAAGCGCCCCAGCCCGGTCAACGCGTGCGACTCCCATGCGGGAAATCCACGCCGCCGGGCTTCCTCGAGCGCACCGGTGAAACAGGAGTAGGCACACCGGTAGTCGGGACTGGAGATGTTCAGGAAAAATTCGCCGCGAAGGATGTCGGTAATGACGACCTGCCGCACGAATCCGTGACGTTCGAACATAGAGCGTTCCCTGAGGAGCGAATCGACGATGACCGCGCGATCGACCGGATTGCCGGGTCCCCCACGCTCTCCGAACATGATGATTCTGAATCGGTTCGAAGCGGCCCGGCTGACCTCGAGAAACAGGGAGTCTCCCGTCTGCCGGAAGAGCGATTCCCCCGTCTGTACCTGGAGGGAGTCGCTGTGCGAGGCTTCCTGTCTTTTTCCCAGGTACAGGTCGATTACCGTCCGGGTCTGCAGGCTGTCGAGAACGGTATGACTCCGGAGCGCATCGGTATCCGGCCTGAACGGCGGGCAGGATCGAAGACCAGAACCCGGCAGAGCGGCCGTGAGCAGGACCGCCGTCGCGAACGGGAGGAGGGAGCGGAGACGGCGGGCGCTGCCCATCGCGGACCGGACTGTGACATTGTGACCCACAGACGGCTGGCATTTCATTTTTCTTCCCTTCCGGTGAAAGATTTCGCCGGTTCGTCAAATAATAGAAGTAAGGGGAGGAAGGCGCAAGCTTTAGCCCGGAGCGGTTTGATGTACGACGACAACTCGACGCTCGATTACATCAAGATGATCAGCGCACGGTCGCTCCTCGAAAAAACCGATCTCTCGATCGATGTCATCGCCCGGCGCCTGGGATACGACTCGACGGAGGAGTTCGAGAAGAAGTTCCTCTCCATCGAACGAAGGAAGCCCTCCTCGGTCAGGCGCAATCGGAAGAAGTAACCCGGACCGCTCCGGTGCCACTCGGGAGGGCGCTCCGGCTCGAGACCCCGCACCCCGGCATTCTCTCCACCTGCATCACCCGTCTGCTTCTCGCCATCACGCCCCGTACCTCACATTACTCTCGCCCCGATCTCACCGCTTCGAGCAGTGTCCCTGTCACCCCGCACCGTCCATCGGCCTTCCGGGCGTTTTCCGACGCGAGATCGCGCTATTGTCACCGACAGCAAAATATGTATATTTGAGAAAATCGCTTCCGTCTCTCGAATCCAGAACCCGGCTCTCTGCAAGGAAAGTCCCCATGAAAAAAGCTCTCACCATCGCCGGCTCCGATTCAGGGGGAGGGGCCGGTATCCAGGCGGATCTCAAGACGTTCTCGGCCTTCGGCGTCTACGGGATGAGCGTGATCACCTCCGTGACGGCGCAGAACACGATCGGCGTGGACGGGATCTACGATCTCCCGTCCGAGTTCGTCGAGCTGCAGCTCGACGCGGTCCTCCGGGATATCGGCACGGACGCCGTCAAGACCGGGATGCTGTCGAACTCGTCGATCGTCACGATGCTCGCGGACAGGATGCGGGACAGGGAGCTCCGCAGATCGATCATCGATCCCGTCATGATCTCGAAGAGCAATCACTTCCTCCTCAAGCCGGACGCCCGGAAGGGGCTCAAGGAGCTCATCGTCCCGAGAGCGTACCTGATCACGCCCAACATCTCCGAGGCGCAGCTCATCGCCGAAGTCGAGATCGGCGACGAGGACGACATGAAAAAAGCGGCGAAGATCATTTACCGGATGGGGGCGAAGAACGTCGTCATCAAAGGCGGGCACCTGAGAGGCGAGGCGACGGACGTCTTCTACAACGGAAAGGATTTCAGGGTCTTCCGCCAGGAACGGCTGCCGGTGAAAAATACGCATGGGACGGGCTGCACCTTCGCTTCGGCTATCGCGGCGTGCACGGCGCTCGGTATGCCGCTCGAGGCGGCCGTCGAGCGGGCCAAGGAGTTCGTGACCCGCGCGATCCAGTATGGTCTCGACATCGGACAGGGAACCGGACCGGCCAACCACCTCTACGAACAGAACCGCGAGGAGGAGGCCGGGGTGCTCCGGAAGAAGCTGGTGAACGCGCTCGAGCGTCTGAAAAAGGCCGGCATCGCTCCGCTCCTTCCGGAGGTCCGATCCAACTTCGTATACGCGCTCGACGGCGCCGTCGATCCCGGCGACGTCGTGGGATTTCCCGGGAGGATATTCCCGCTCGGAGGCGGTATCGAGACCGCCGCCGGCCCCGATCTCGGAGGATCGAGCCACATCGCACGGGTCGTCCTGACCGCCCGGAAGAAGGACCGGCGGATCCGGAGCGCCATGAACCTCGGATTCAGCGAAACGCTCGTCGGCGCGTTCGGGTCGGCGGGGTACGACGTCGAGGAGCTCGACAGGCGCCGGGAGCCGAAGAAAGTCAGGGAGCGGGAAGGTTCTTCCCTCGAGTGGGGAACTTCCCGGGTCCTCAGGAAACGGGATTCCGTGCCCGATGTCATCTTCGACCGGGGAGCGGTGGGGAAAGAAGCCATGGTCAGAGTCTTCGGAAGAGACCCGGCCGAAGTGGCAAGGAAGATTCTCGCGGCCTGGAAGGCCTGCCGGCAGTCGTTCATGCGGTGAACACGGCAGCGGACATCATTCACGGAGAGATATCGATGGATCTCGAAAAAATACAGGCGGAGCTCGAGGCCTCGGGCTGCGGCGGGTGGCTCTTCTGCGACTTTCACAACAGGGACCGGATCGCATACAGCATCCTCGGCATGGACCCCGGGAAGATGACCACGAGAAGGTGGTTCTACTACGTTCCGCGAACGGGGACCCCGGTGAAGCTGGCCCACAGCGTGGAAAAGGGGAAGCTGGACAGCCTGCCGGGCGAGAAGATCGTCTACCGGGCCTGGGAGGAGTTGCACGGGAAACTGAAGGACATCCTCGGAGAGAAGAAGAAGATCGCCATGCAGTACTCCCCGGACAACGACATTCCCTACGTCTCCATCGTCGACGGCGGCACGATCGATCTCGTGCGCTCCTTCGGCCACGAGATCGCGTCCTCGGCCGACCTGGTGCAGACGTTCGAGGCGATCATCGACGAGAAGGGGTACCAAAGCCACCTGACGGCCGGTGAGAAGGTGCAGCAGATCAAGGACGAGGCGTTCGAGGAGATCGGAAGGTCGCTGTCCGCGGGAAAGGATGTCACCGAGTACGAGATCCAGCGGTTCATCGTGGGCCGGTTCGAGGACGAGGGGCTCACCTGCGAGGGAGAGTTCCCCATCGTGGCCGTGAACGAGCATGCCGCCGACCCCCACTTCGAGCCGACGCCGGACGGAGCGGTGGTCATCAGGAAGAACGACATGATCCTCATCGACCTCTGGGCGAAGCTGAAGGAGCGGGGTTCCATCTTCTACGACATCACCTGGTGCGGCTACGCCGGCGGCGAGCCGCCCCGGAAGTACGCCGAGATCTTCGACATCGTCGTGAAAGCTCGGGACGCGGCGGTCGACTTCGTGACCGGACGGTTCGAGAAGGGCGAGCCCACGTGCGGCTGGGAAGTGGACGACGCCTGCCGCGTGGTCGTCGAGAAGGCAGGCTACGGCGAATTCTTCGTTCACCGGACCGGTCACTCCATCGGTGAAGCGGTCCACGGGAACGGCGTGAACATCGACAACCTCGAGACGAGAGACGTGAGAAGACTCGTGCCCGGGATCTGCTTCTCCATCGAGCCGGGCATCTACCTGGAGGGGGAGATGGGCGTGCGAAGCGAGATCAACGTCTTCATCACCGGCGGCGGTGAAGTGGTCGTCGCCGGCACCAGGCAGTACGATCTCATCCTTCTCTGATTCCGGCCATCACGCGCTGTACCGGAGGTGATCATGTCCTACTACCTGTACATCATCCTCGCCTACCTTCTCGTGCTCATGGGATTCAACTTCTACCGCTCGAAGAAGGTGAAGGACCAGGACGATTTCATGGTAGCGGGCCGGCAGCTCTCGCTCACGGTGATGGTGTTCACTCTCATCTGCACCTGGATCGGCTCGGGGACCTTCATCGCGGGCGCCGAGTACGCCGCGCAGGCCGGCTTCTCGAGCCTCTGGCTGCCGGCGGGCGCGTGGATCGGGATCGTGGTCATCTATTTCCTGGCCAGCAAGATCAGGACATTCGGCCAGTACACCATCGGTGACATCCTGGAGGAACGCTTCGGCAGCACGGCGAGGGTGTGGGGGGCGGTCGCTCTCATCATATCCTTCGTGTCCATCGTCAGCTACCAGTTCGTGGCAGGCGGGTTCATTCTGAACGTGGCGACCGACGGGGCGATATCGGAGAAGACCGGCATCGTCATCGCAGCGCTCTTCGTCATCACGTTCACCGCCGCGGCCGGCATGGTCGCCGTGGCCTACACCGATCTCCCGAACGGCATCATCATTCTGCTTGCGTGCCTCATCAGCCTGCCGTTCGTGTACCTGAAAGCCGGCGGATTCGCCGGCGCCGAGCAGGTGCTTCCCGAATCGCACTTCGCCGTGTTCAGCGACCAGTTCGGCCGGCACCCGGTCCTCAAGGCGGGAGGGTATTTCCTCGCCACCATGCTCCTCCTGATGGGCGTGCAGAGCATGTACCAGAAGTTCTACAGCGCCCGGAGCCCCCGGGAAGCCAAGAACGCGGTGGTGCTCTGGATCATCGGCACCATCGTGGTCGAAGTGGTGGTGGTGGCGATCGCCGTGTTCGCCTACAGCATATTCTACAACCAGATCGACCTGTCCGTACCGAAGGAGGGCGGGAAGCTGGTGGTCATGGCCGCCCGGTTCTCGGTGCCGCCGGTCGTCGGCGTGCTGCTCCTGGGAGCGGCGTGCGCCGTCGTGGTCTCGACCGGGATGAACTATCTCCTGTCCCCCACCACCAACATCATGCGCGACATCTACCAGCGGTTCATCAACCCCGACGCGCCGCAGGCCAGGATGGTGGCCCTGCAGAAGGTGATGGTCGTGCTGCTCGGAGCCGTCGCCTTCCTCCTGGCCATGAACCTGCGGTCGGTGCTCGAGATGAGCTACTTCGCCTACACAATCTACGGCGTGTCTATCACTCCGGCACTCATCGCCGCCATCAGCTGGAAGCGTGCGACGAAGGCCGGCGGGATCGCGTCCATCGTGCTGGGGTCGGTCGTCTGCGTCATCCTGAAAGCGCTCACCTACGTGCTGCCGCCGGAGCAGGTCCCCGACGGCGATCCCTGGGGCATACCGCTCATCTACCCTTCTCTCCTGGTGTCGGTGCTGGCGCTGGTGGTGGTGAGCTATCTCACTCCGCCGCCGGACCGGAAGGTCCTGGAGAAGCTGTTCTCGTGAGGCCGGCGAGCTGGCGGGCCGCCTGGTTCTCGGCGAGGTAGGAGCTCCGCACGAGAGGCCCCGACGCCACTCCCCTGAAACCGATTGAATAGGCCGCGCGCTCGAGCTCGGCGAACTCCTCGGGCGGTGCGTACCGTTCGACGGGAAGGGATTTCTTCGAGGGGCTCAGGTACTGCCCGATGGTGAAGAGGTCGACCCCGGCGTCGACGAGGCTTTTCATCACGTCGATGACCTCATCGGTCGTCTCGCCGAGCCCGATCATGATCCCCGATTTCGTGAGGCCGCCGGGAGCACGTCTCTTCGCACGCCTCAGGAGTCCCACCGACCGCTCGAAGTCCGCGCCCGACC
>CAZMKB010000179.1:0-6620 GCA_964566685.1 uncultured Gemmatimonadota bacterium
TGGCATCGGCGGTGCTATCATCTGCTCCGGGGAATCTGCGGAGACGAATCGCACGATATATGCCGGAACCTTCCAGCGGGAGAAGAGAAATGGATGTTCAGACGATGCTCCAGCAGCTCTGGAACTGGCTGCTCTCGATCGGGAACGTCATCATCATCATCGTGGGTTCACTCGTTCTCATCAAGATCGTGCGGATGCTCACCGGGAGGATACCGGAAGCGATCGGGAAGAAGACCGACGAGGAGTACCGGAAGCGGATCACGACTCTCCGCTCGGTCATCCACCATGCCATCACCGTGGTCATTCTCGCCGTCGCCGTCATGATGATCCTCAAGGAGCTGGGGGTGGACATCGGCCCCATTCTCGCCGCTGCGGGTATCGTCGGTCTCGCCGTCGGCTTCGGCGCACAGAGTCTTGTCAAGGACGTGATAAACGGTTTCTTCATTCTCCTTGACGATCAGATCAGGGAGGGGGACGTGGTACAGATCGCCGGGAAGAGCGGCGTCGTCGAGAAAGTCAACCTCAAGTTCACCGTGCTCAGGGATCTTACCGGAAGCGTCCACTTCATCCCCAACGGGACGATCGACGTCGTCACGAACATGACGAAGGATTTTTCCTACTACCTCTTCGACATCGGGGTGGCCTACCGGGAAGACACGGACGAGGTCGTGTCGGTCATCAGGGAGGCGGACGAGGAGTTTCGAAGCGATCCCGAGTTCTCAGGGGACATCCTCGAGCCGATCGAGATCCTCGGCCTCGACCGCTTCGCCGAGTCGTCCATCGTCATCAGGGCCAGGTACAAGACGAAACCGATCAAGCAGTGGAAGACCGGACGTGAGTTCAACCGGCGCCTGAAGAAGAAGTTCGACGAGAGAGGGATCGAGATCCCCTTCCCGCACGTGACCCTGTACATGGGGCAGGGGAAGGAAGGCGAGGCACCTCCGGTCCGTGTCCGCATGGAGGACGGGGACGAGGACTCCGGCCAGGATGAATCTCCTGCTCAAAAACGTATGAACAACCCGGGCTAAGAGGATTCACCGTCATGGCACACTGCTTCTTCGTCTCGGATCTCCACGGGAGCATGAACCGGTACCGGGCGCTCTTCCGGGCGGTGGAGGAAGATCCGCCCCTCGCGCTCTTCATGGGCGGCGATATCCTCCCGCACGGGACCTCATCCTGGGGATCGCGAGTCTTCGACCAGCGGGATTTCATCACCGATTTCCTGGCGGAAGAGTTCCTGGGCCTGAAGCGGAAGCTGGGGGAGGAATATCCACGGGTGTTCGTCATTCTCGGGAACGATGACGGGCGGGCGGAAGAGGCGGCCGTTCTCGACAACGAGTCCCGGGAAATCTGGGAGTACATCCACATGAGGCGCACGCGCCTGGGCGGTTTCACCGTCTACGGTTATGCCTACATTCCTCCGACACCCTTTCTCCTGAAGGACTGGGAGCGCTACGATGTTTCACGCTATGTCGACCCCGGCTGTGTTTCGCCGGAAGAAGGGCGGCGCACGGTGCCGGTCTCGACGGAAGAGAAGGGATTCGCGACGATTTCCGAAGACCTCGAGTCCTTCGCCGGCGGTGACGACCTGGAACGGGCGATTCTCCTGTTCCACACCCCGCCATACCAAACGAACCTCGACCGGGCCGCACTGGACGGGAAAATGATCGATCAAGTCCCGCTCGATGTCAACGTAGGAAGCATCGCCGTCAGGAGGTTCATCGAAGAACACGAGCCCCACATCACTCTCCACGGCCACATCCACGAATCGGCACGGCTCACCGGCTCCTGGCGGGACCGGATCGGGAGGACATTCTGTTTCTCGGCGGCCCATCACGGCGGCAAGCTGGCCCTCGTCCGCTTCGATCCCGAACACCCCGAAGATGCACAGCGCACCCTCCTCTGAGCCGTCAGGTTCGAGGATAGCTCGAAATCGCACGAATGAGCCGGGCTGGAGGTCTCTCACGTCTGTGAGGAAGGATCCTGCGGCTTCTTCTTCAGGAGGATCGGGCGTGCCGCATCGGTGACGGCACCGATCTTGGCAGCGAAGCTCGTCTTTTTTTCGATGTCCTCGTCTGTGATGATGTGAACGTCGAGGAGCCCTCCGGTCCGGTAGCCCGTTCTCATGTAGTTCATCTGGTCGAGGCAGAGGCTCCAGCCTTCGAGCCAGCCGGAGAGCTGCCTGCGCTGCTCCTCGCTGCCCCGGAAGTGAACGAGGAGGTCGATGTCGCTGCCGGGACCGGCCGTCGCGTTCTTCGTGCTGCCGAAGATATAGAATCCTTCGACGCCGAACCGGTCGGGATCGAGATCGGCGGCTATCCGTTCGACCATGAGCATGCGCCAGCGCCAGTAGGTGTCGGCCGGTTTGCCGGAGACATCGACGGTCCCGGCCGTGATTTCAGGTTCCGTCCCGGGTGGGGAGAGGATGCCGACGGCTTCGTCGAGATCCGCGTTCATGAGAACCTTGAGCACGCTGCCCTCCCGGCTCTGCGGCACGTCGATGAGCCGGATGGTATCGGAGAGGTGTGCGTACTCGGGAATGATTTCGGAGAGGATGTTCCGGGAGCCCAGGAGAAATCGCTCGTTGAAGACGACGTCGTCGTCATCGGGGTAGAGCGGGAGATAGCGGATACCGGCTTCCACCAGGTCCTGGAAGAAGTGCGTGCCGAAGGACAGATCGGGCACGTATCCTCCCTTCATCCTGGCGATCTCGATCAGCATCGCGGTGTTGTTGATGTCGGAATAGGTCACCGGGACGCCCAGCTTGATGTCTCCCCGGCTTCCCCACCGACCGGGCCCCATCAGGACGAACTGCCGCTTGGGAAGGATCTTGTTGAGTCTTCCCACGGCGCGACCGACATCCAGGAGGTCTTTCTTCTCTGCCAGCTCTCCGTATTTCCCGGGATCGACGTAGACGATGTGGGAGACGTCGGGTACCAGCCCGTTGGAGACGTACCGGTTGGCGGAGAAGACGATGTCGTTCGGTGGGATGTCCTTGGGGATCGGCGCCGGGATGCTCTCCGCCGAGTAGCCCTGCGCTCTGCACTGGAGCAGGTAGAAGTGTTTACCGTCCGAGGCGAATTCGATATCCACGGGGATGTCCAGCGTCGACTCGAGTGTGGTGAGGATCGTTCGCATCCTTCTGACGAACGACGTGCGGTTGATGAGACCGTCGAAGGTGGCGACGAGGTCCGAGTCGTCTTCTCCCATGCCCGCCGAGAGTCCCGACGGACTGCGTATCATCTCGCCGTCGTACAGGGAGATGATGTCCCTGAGGCCGGGGTACCCGCTCCCGACCTCCTCGAACAGATCTCTGATATTCACCGTTTCGAAACGATTCGTCTCGAGGTCGATGACGTCGATCTCCTTCGGTGAATAGCGGTAGATCTCGTCCGGCGTGACGTTGACGCGGAGTCCCGGCTTGCCGGGAGCCACCAGGACGGGGTAGTCGTCGCTGAGGCGGTCCACGGCCCTCGTGCCAAGGCCCGGAACCAGGCGGACCAGGCCGTCCTCGCGTTCGATGCGGGGCGACCAGCGAAACTCGTTGTTGCTGACCGCCATGCCGGCGAACGCCGGGAAGAAGTATTTCCCCACCCGCTTCCCGACGACTTCCTGGATCATGATGCCCATCTCTTCGCTGAAATCGAGGAGTCCCCGTTCCTCCCGGTACTCGATGGGATCGGGGCCGAAGGTGGAAGCATAGACTTCCGCGATCGCGTCGAGGAGCGCCTCCAGCCGCTCCCGCTTGGTTCCCTGATTGGCCAGGAACAGGCTCTTGTACTTGCCCGAGAACGCCGCCCCGATTCGGTCTTCGAGCAGGCTCGAGCTCCTCACGATGAGCGGCTTCTCGCCGAGATCATCGAGTGCCATGGCGAGGCCTTTGATGATCTCGGGAGGAAAACGCCCGTTCTTGAACGACCGGACGACGTGCGGGTACTCGAGCCGGACCTGGTCGATCTGCTTGTATTTCTGTTCCACCACTTCGTCGAAGTCGTTGTAGTGCATGAAGTGGAGCAGGGCATCCGACGTGACGTACCAAGTGTTCGGTGTTCTCACGTTGTCGAGATCTTCGTGCTCGCGACCCTTCTTCTGAAGGATCTTGCACGCCAGGTAGAGTCCGGCGCTCTTCCCCCCGAGTTTCCCGTGGCTCTCCGATGTATGGATGACCTTCTGCAGGAGGTCGTGAAAGTCGCTCACCTCGATGTACTCCTTGGCGACGTTGATGTACTGGATCTGGTCAGAGAGGAATCGTCGTATCAGGCCGACCTTGATGCCGCGGATGCTGTGTGACGCGGTGTCCGACTCGCTCTCCGTAATGTGACGGTACCGGCGCAGAGCGTCACCGACTTCGGAGAGCGGCAGATTGCGGTGGATCACCTGAACCAGGAACGAGATCTTTTCTTCCTGAATCCATTTTTCGATGAGATCGAGGACGTCCTCGTCCAGCAGTTCCTCACCGGCGAGATCGAAGATTCTGCTGCTGACTCCCTCAGGAAGTGTCGGAGTCCGGGGTTCGTACGGCCTGTTCCAGCCTTCGGCGTCCTGCTCGAGATTCTGCTCTTCGTACGTCCCGAGCCACTGCTGGATTTCCTCGGCCTCTCTCACGCCGCTCCAGCTGAGATGATTGAGCATTTTCCTCGCGATATGGAGATACAGGCCTTCGTCGGTCTGTTTGAGCATCTTGAGCACGGTGGGCCACTCGTCCTTCTCGAGCGGCATTCCGAACTGGCGGGCCGTGTCGCGTTCCTTCAGGAGCTGGTCCATCCGCTTCTGGAGCACGAAGTGGCCCAGCCGCTCCGCGATGGTATTGATGAGCTTTCTTTCCTCCTCGAGAAACGGTCCCTCGTCCCGCTCAGGCTTTTTTTCCGCGTAGAACACGCTCAGCTTCCCGACGGATTTCCCCTGAACCGTGATGTCCGCGTGCTGGCCCCAGGGGGACTCCTCGAAGCCGGGCGACGTGCAGGTCATCTCGCCGAGGGAGATCCTGGCTTTCGTGATGTCGGGGTACTGCCATCCGGAGGGAATGACGTCGATGATGCGCCCGCAGACTTCCTCGAGGAGAGCCGCGGGAGCGCGGAGGATCTCGTCGATGAGGTAGAGACAGTTGAGCTCCTTCTCCCGTTCCTTGAGCGACGCAAGGATGTCGTCGAGAGACTTTCCGCCTCTTCGTCTTTTCTTCTTCTCAGCCATGTCTGATCACTCCCCGGCCGCTCTTCCCGTCGACCTTCACCGAGAGCGGTGCCGGGAGGCGGACGTGCCGTACGAGGGGGGTGCTCGAAACTTCCTCTCTCTTCTCGAGCCACTCCCAGTCGATCCGGTGTTTCTCATGATGCCTGATACAGAAATAATACACCCCGAAGCTGCTCAGGTTGTGGAAGAAGTGGGAACCCTGGCTGAGCTCGATGTCCATCCCGGGCCGTGTCGCTTCGACGATGGCTCGGGCACCCGCCACTTGGGACCACTCGGCCGGGATGCCGAGCCACGGGTCCGAGCTTCCCCAGCGGCCGAACCCGATGAGGAGGTAGGGACGATTCTCGTTCATCAGCCTGCGGTTCAGGGCGTCGAGCTCATCGGCAATCCGGGGTGTGAGCCTCGCTTCGAACGTGTCCGGCCGGACATAGACGATGTCAAAGAGGTCCTCCGACATTCCGTTGCCGAGCACCCGGTCGGAAGCGAGGAGCACCCCCTCCGCACGCATCTCCTCCTCCGACACGTCGATCCTGTCCTTCGAGACGACCATGGGCCGCACCTGGAGGAACCCGAACCGCGCCAGGGCACCTGATCCGGAGTCCAGCGTGACGGCGAATTCCATCTCGACCTCGTTTTCCATGGCCTTCTCACAGAGCTCGAGCAGGATCCCGATCAGGTCGTTGAGGGGGATGACGGACAGCTGCAGGATCGGGGCGAAGGTGACGACCCGCGGGCCGGGAAACGAGACCCCTTCCTCGAGGCGGTCGTCCTCCGGACGGTAGGTGGAGGCCACCAGGTCCAGCGCGCCATCGAGCTCCGCGTCGGCCAGTGATCCGGTGACCAGGTACTCGGTCTCCCGGACAGGGTCGTACTCGGGTGGTTTCCCCATGTGGATGGCCCAGAACCCGGTCTGTGTGAGCTTCAGCAGATCGCGGGTTTCCCCGACCGGCGGCGAGAGCCGCGGGTGCTTCGGGGAGTAGATCCACGATATCCCGCCGTCGACGATGGTCTTGCCCAGACCGAGGGCGAAGTTGACGACACCGTCTTCGGGTTTCGCCCTCCCGACGGGGTAGAAGTTGTAGGATCTGGCGACACCGGAGATGTGGGGATAGAAGCGGTCGTTGAAGCGCCTTCCCACTACCTCCTGGATGATGACCGACATCGACTCGTCCCCGGGTTGGCGTCCCGTCGCCTTGATGTAGCTGCGGGCGGATTCGAAAAACGTCGATGCGTAGACGAACTTGATCGCTTCGATGATCCTGCGGAACCTCGTGTCGATGTCGGGCTGGTTGTTGGGGATCATTTTCGTCTCGTACACCCCGGCGAACGGCTCGTATAGAGCGTCTTCGAGGATGCTGGAGGATCGTACGGCGAGAGGTGTCCGAACGGCCGATATCAGGCCGCGGAGATCGCCGATCATCTCGGCGGGG
>CAZMKB010000179.1:6630-7652 GCA_964566685.1 uncultured Gemmatimonadota bacterium
ATCCTGGAAAGCGTGGGCGATGCGGTCGTCGGGAAGATCGTCGAAATCGAGGTCACGGAGTCCGTTCCTGTCCATGAAGCTCTCGAACACGTCGGCGGTGATGACCGCCATACGGGGCACTCCCACCGCAATGCCACGGAAATCGTGATTTTCGAAGCGGGAGTCGATGATCTCCCTGATGAAGACCAGGCCGGTCGCTTTTCCCCCGATGGCGCCGGAGCCGATCCTGGTCAGGGCATCCCCCGAACCGAAGAAGTCGCGGTCGAAGGGGGGAAGCAGGTCCGGCGATATCGATATGCGTTTCATGGAGATTGTCGCGGCCCCTTTCGACGGTCATCCGGGGACACCTCCGTCGCGACACGACCGGCTCAGACCCAGCCCCGTTCCCTGCATGCCCGGGCCACCCGGTTGACCGAGATGAGGTAGGCTGCATCGCGCATGAAGAGCTTCTGCCTGCGTGCGAGCTCGCTCACCGCTATGTACGCCGAGGTCATCTTCACATCCAGCTTTCCCAGCACTTCGTCCCGTTCCCAGAAATAGTTCATGTTGGACTGGACCTGTTCGAAGTAGCTGCAGGTGACACCGCCGGCGTTGGCGAGAAGGTCCGGAAGCACCATGATGTCCCGTTCGGCGAGAATGGCGTCGGCCTCCGGGGTGGTCGGGCCGTTTGCTCCCTCGGCGATGATCCTGACCTGCTCGTGGATCTTCCCGGCGTTGTCTTCGTTGATCTGGTTTTCCAGAGCGGCCGGGAGGAGGATGTCGACGTCCTGCTCGAGCCAGGCGTCGGCGGGAAGAACCTCGTAACCCATGTCCCGGGCACCGTTCTTGTCGATACCACCGAAACGGTCGGTGACCGTGAGGAGCCGGTCGAGGTCGATGCCCTCCTTCTTCCGGAACGAATAGGAGACCTGGTCATCCTGGTCCCAGCAGGAAACGCAGGTGACGGTGCCGCCGATCTGGGTGAAGAGCCTGATCGCGAACTGCGCGACGTTGCCGAATCCCTGGACGCTCGCAAACGCCCC
>CAZMKB010000180.1:0-7637 GCA_964566685.1 uncultured Gemmatimonadota bacterium
CGCCCGGATCGTACGCGGGCTCGATCCCGGAAGCGGGCCGGAGGGACCGGAGACGGGAGAGGGGGGTATCGTGAACTGCTATGCGTACCCCAATCCCTACCGTCCGGCGGGAGGCGCCCTCCTCTCCGTCCACGTCGAGGTACCCGGCTCCGGCTCTCTCCGGATGAGGGTCTACGACGCCAGCGGCAGGCTCGTCCACACCATGGAGGACGTGACGGTCGGCGGCGGCGGGGAACACTGGCTCGTCTGGGACGGGAGAGCCGGCGAGGGAAGGTCACTGTCACCGGGGGTGTACCTGGTCAGGCTCGTGTGGGAGCCGGCGGGCGGGGGGAACAGGAGCGGGGCGACGCTCAAGGTTGCAATGGTCAAATAACCCGGGTTGTTCATACGACTTCGAGCAGGAGCTTGACGATTCGGGCCGGGAAAGGAGGAAGACTCGTCGTGTATCGACTCGTTCTCTCCCTGAAACACGCCGTGAACGCGGTGCGGAGCGAGCTCCGTGTCCGTCTGCTGCGGATGCGGGGAGCCAGGGTAGGAGAAGGGGTCAGGATAGGGAAGCGGGTGCACGTCGACCTCGGCCGGGGGGCGCGGCTCATCATCGGCGACGGCGTAAAGATCGACACCGGCTGCTTCATCACCGTCGGGGCCGGTTCCTCGCTCTCGATCGGCAGGGAGACCTACATCTTTCACAACACCGACATCTCGAGCCTGGGCGATACCGAGATCGGATCCTTCTGCTCCATAGCCCCCTATGTGACGATCATCGACTCGGACCACTGTTACGACGATCCCGGCCGGCCGGTCAGATTCCAGGGAGGTACCGTGCGAAAGATCGTCGTCGGCGACGAGGTGTGGATAGGGACCCGCTCCGTGATACTCTCCGGCGTGACGCTCGGAAAGCACGCTGTCATAGCGGCCGGATCCGTCGTGACGAAGGATGTTCCGGGTTACACCCTCGCGGGCGGCGTTCCTGCATCGGTGCTGAAGCGGTTCGGCACAGAACCGGAAGGAGCAGGGGAGGAGCACGGTGAATGAGGCGGACAGGCGGCTGATCGTCATCGGCATGGACGGCGGCACCTTCGAAGTCATCGACCGGCTCACGGCCCGCGGGCGGCTGCCCGTCATCGCCGGCCTCACCGGGAGGGGAGCTCGGTGTGTCCTCGAATCGACCGTGCCGCCGGTCACCATCCCCGCCTGGCCCTCCTTCTACACCGGCATGAACCCGGCAAAGTTCGGGGCGTTCGACTTCTTCGTGCGAAGGGACGGACTGATCGAACGGATCGTCACGAGAAACGATGTCCGCGCGAATTCCCTGTGGGGGATCCTCGGCCGGTCCGGCCTTCGGTCGATCGTCATGAACGTACCGGGAACCTTCCCTCCGGAAGCCATCGACGGCATTCTCGTGAGCGGCATGCTGACGCCCTCCGGAGCCGGTTGTGCCCACCCTCCCTCGATCCGTTCGTTTCTGGACGAGGCGAGCGGAGGGTACGTCATAAACGAATCCCGCTCACTGGCGCGCGATCCCACGAGCGAACGGTTCCTGCCGGCTCTCGAGGAGGTCGCCCGGAAGCAGGCCCGCGCGTTCAGGGCCCTCCTCGACCGAGAGCCGTGGCGTTTCGGGATGATCGTGTTCCGCGGTACCGACATCGTCCAGCATCTCCTGTGGAACGAACCGGGACGGGTGGATGCGTTCTACGAGACCGTGGACGGCATCGTCGGGGAAATCCTCTCCGGCTTCGATGACGCACACGTCGTCGTCATGTCGGACCACGGCTTCGGATCCTACCATCACACCTTCGACATCAACCGGTGGCTCGTGCGCGAAGGCTATCTGCGGGTGAAGACCGTCGTCGTCGACGAAGAAGAAGAGATCGGCCGGCTGAAGGGGGAACGGCCGGGAGAGCCGTCGGGCGAAAAACGAGGGATGGCATCCGGGGCGCTGCTCTCGGGCCTCGCCCCGGCCGGAGACGCTCTGAAACGCATCCTTCCCCCGGAGCTCCGGCGACTGCTCGTCAGGCTCGTACCGCAGGCACGCAGTTTCCCCGACGTCACGCACCGCGTCGATCATGCGCGGTCCCGGGCTCACGCACTCACGCCGCACGTCGCCGACGCGAATGCCGTGTACATCCTCGAGCGGGGAGCCGCCGGCCGAAGGCTCAGAGAGGAGATCGCGGGAAAGCTCCGTTCGCTCACTGATCCTCACACGGGAAAGAAGGTTTTCGACGGGGTTTTCGCGCGCGAAGATATCTACCACGGTGAGTATCTTCCGCAGGCTCCCGATCTCGTGCTCCTTCCCGACGACGACGTGTTCCTGCCGGCGCAGATTACAAGAAGGGGCGGAATCTTCGAGCGGCTCGCGGATCCGGGCAGCAGGCACCGGAGAGACGGCGTTCTCATCGCAGCGGGGCCGGACGGCGCTCCACCCGGGCTTCCGGAACGGGCCTCGATTCTCGACCTCGCACCGAGCATTCTCAGATTCTTCGGTCTCGAGGTCGACGAGGAGATGGACGGGAAGGTGATTCCGATTGCCGGGTGGATGCGGAGTGAGGGAGAGGGAGTGCCGCGAAGGCGCTACCCGCTCGTGGTCGACGTGCCGGGAGGAGAAGCCCGGGAAGAACCCGACGAGGAGATCGTCGACCGCCTTCGCGGCCTCGGCTACCTGGAGTAAGCCGGCAAACTTCTCGGGAAGCTGGAGAGGGAAACCCGGGCCCTTTTTCGTGTCTCCGCTCCGGTTGACAACCATCCCGCTCGTGGTTATTACTTTTCAGACAGACTGGTTCGCCCACCCATGTGCTTCACGGATACTCCATCATCATAGCGTTCACTCGAGAGGGGAAAGGAGAGATACCCATGAAACGAAGACTTCCCGGTTTTTTCATGCTCCTCGTGGTCGCGAACGCTTTCCTCGGGAGCAGTCTCCTGGCGATCGGTGCGAAGAGGATCGTGGTGAATCATTTCATCGCCGATCCCAAGCAGACCTCGGTGCTGTACGTGACCGATGCGTCCGGGCAGGGTGCCGACATCACCGCGAATTTCTACGACATGGAAGGAAGCATCATCGGCCAGAAGAACACCACAGTGCCAGCCAACGGAACGATACCGCTCAATCCCATGGACATCGTGAAGAGAAAGGCGTACGGTCGGGTGGTCGTCGAGTCGAAGACTGGACGCATCATCGGGGAGTACTGGCAGATCGTCGAGGAGGAAGAAGCGAAGTATTCGATCGCCGTTCCGGCGCAGCCCGCCCTGGGACGGGACAAGCTCATCGTCCAGCACTTCGTCTCCGATCCCGAGGTGAGGTCCGTCATCTACATCTCGGAGTCGGCGGGAAGGGAGAGCGTTCCGGTCACGATCGAGTTCTACGACCGGTCGTCCAACCTCCTCTCGAAGGTGTCGAAGACCATCGCACCGAACGGGACGATCGCCCTCAAGCCGCACGATGTCCTGAAGAGAAAGGTCGTGGGAACCGCCTACATCACCACGGGCGGCGGACCGATCGTGGGAGAGTACTGGCAGGTCGTCACCGGGAAGTTCCCCGATCCGCTGACGGGCAAGAAGAAGGAGACCAATTACGGAGTCGCCGTCCCGCTGCAGGGCAAGATCATGACCGAGCTCAAGGCCGTTGAAACCCCGAGCGAGATCCGTCTCACCGTCGAGGCGCACTTCGACGTCGACAAGGCGGAGATCAGGGAAGTCGACAGGCCGAACATCGCCGAAGCCGCCAAGATCATCAAGCGTTATTTCTCCGACGGGACGGTCATGATCGAAGGCCACACCGACGAGTCGGGTGAGGCCGACTACAACCAGAAGCTCTCCGAAAAGAGAGCTCAGGCCGTCAAGGAGTTCCTGTTCCAGGAACACGGTCTCGATCCGAATCAGCTGAAGGCCGTCGGGTACGGGGAGAGCCGGCCGGTGGTTCCCGGCGCGACCGGAGAGGCGGGCCAGGTCAACAGGCGGGTCGTTTTCACGATACCGAAGTACTGATGCAGGCACAGGCAAGGCTGTTGACACTTCAATAGAGGGAGGCAGAAGAATGAGACGTCAGGCCATCACGACAGCAGCGCTCGCCGCCCTTCTCTCGCTCGCGGCGGGCGGACTGCTGACCGCGCAGCCGACGAAGGTCGCCGTGGTAAATCACTATGTATCGGATCCGGAAACGAACACCGTGCTCTTCATCACCGACTTCGAAGGAACCGCTCCGTCGGTGAACGTCACCTTCTACGACAACGACGGGAACATCGTGGGGACGACCAGGATCAACGTACCCAGAAACGGCACGGTTCCGGTCCGGCCGCACGACGTGGTGAAGCGGAAAGAGACGGGGAACATCAGGATCGACTCGGACGGCGGAGGGATCGTGGCGGAATACTGGCAGGTCATCAGCACCGACGAGGCGAACTACTCGGTGGCCGTCCCCGCACAGCCCGCCGACGGGTACACGAACCTGGTGCTGCAGCACTTCGTCTCTGATCCGGACCTGAACTGCCGCATCTTCCTCACGAACCCGCACGACGCGCAGACATCGGTCAGGCTCGAGTTCAACGACTCGGGCGGAAACCTCCTCGGCGACTCATCGGGCACGCTCGGACCGAACGCGACGATGAGGGTCGATCCCCACGAGGTCCTCGGGAAGAAGACCTACGGCAATGTCCACATCACGGTCTCGGGTCCCGGCATCACGGGGGAATACTGGCAGCAGGAGGACCAGGAAGTCAAGGATCCGAAGACCGGCAAGAAGAAGGACATGCGCTACACCGTCGCCGTTCCCATTCAGAGCGTCGCGAGTCTGTGACGAAGTGGTCCTGGACGCTGAATGAGCGCCTCCCGCACCGGAACTCTGATACTCGCCGAAGATGTGATCCTGCGAGATGCCGCGTATCGTGAGCGGGTGAAGATGCAGGCCGAGATCCTTGCCGATCTGGGCCCGGTTCACATCCTGGTGTTCGGAACCGGTTCCGAAGACGAGAAGAAGCTCCTTAAATCGAAGCTTCGTCCGCTCGGTCTCGAGACGCTCAAGCTCTGTGTCTCGCCGAGGATCCGGTTTTTCACCGTACCCCTCTTCCTCTTCCAGGTCGCGAGGGCGCGCCGCCGGGTGAGGAATGCGCTCAGAGCCGGCCGGATCGGCCGCATTCAGCTCGGGAACCTGCTCGCATGTCTTCCGCTCGTCGGAACCCGGGTGTGGAAGCGGGCGGTGGTGGTTCTCGACTATCACGGTGTCGTCCCCGAGGAGGTCCGTCACAGGAAGCGGTTCCCGACGGGTGCCGTCCTGTACGTTCTGCTGAAACGGCTCGAGCGCTCCGTTCTCAGGCGGTCGAAGGGTGTCGTCTGTGTCAGCGAGCCGTTCCGGGAGTATCTCGAGACGGACCTCTCAGTGCCGGGCGAGCGGATCCGGGTCGAGCCGAACCTGGTCGAGAAAAACTTCGTCCCCCGGCCCGAGAGCAGGGCCTACTACCGGAAGCTCTACGGCCTGGAAGAGCAATTCGTCTTCGTCTATTCCGGCAGCCTCATGCCCCACCAGTGCCCGGACCAGATCGCCGGTCTCTTCAAGGGAGTGAGGGAGCACATTCCCGACGCGTGCCTCGTCATCCTCACCCTCGACCAGAAGGGGCTCCGGCGTTTCCTCGGGGCGCACCGGCCGTTCCACGGCGCCGTGACACACATGCGGCTCGAGCACGACGACATGCCCCAGTACCTCTCGATGGGCGACCTGGGTCTCCTCCTTCGCGAGGAGAACATCGTCAATCGGGTGGCTTCCCCGACCAAGTTTCCGGAGTACCTCGCCTGCGGCCTTCCGGTCGTCGTCTCGAAGGGAGCCCGGGGAGCGGCGGGGGTCGTGGAGCAGAGGGGTGTCGGGGTGGTCGTCGACCTGGAAGACATGGATGCAGGGATCCGGCGGGTCGTCGATTTCGCGGCGTCGTACCGCCGGGACGCTGCACCGGTGAAGGAGAGGTGCAGGGCAACGGCCGAAGACCTCTTCCGCCGGGTCCGCGATCCCGGAGCGGCGGCGTGGTACCGGACTCTCGAGGGGGGTGGTGGTGCGTGAAGATCCTCATGCTCTCCTGGTTTTTCCACCCGCACATCGGGGGGGTCGAGAAGCACGTTCTCCGGGTGTCCGAAGAGCTCGTGGAGGCAGGGCACCGGGTGAGCGTTCTCACCCTTCGCCATGACCGTTCCCTGCCGGAGCGGGAGCACCGGGACGGGATCGAGATCCGCAGGATCGGAGGTGGTTCCTTCGAGAGGATTCCCCTCGTCAGGCTCCTCGACGGATGGTTGTCGTCACTGGACGCCCGCGATCTCCTTTCCGGGGCGGATGTGATCCACTTCCACGACCACACGCCCTTCGTGCGGTGGTACCTGCCGCGCCTCCTCCTCCCCGGGAGAAAACCGGTCCTGGTCACCTTCCACGGCTTCGAGACGGAAGTTCCCCGCCTGAAAGCGATTCTCGAGAGGAGGTTCCTGGCGCGGATCTCCCGGCGGACCGTCTGCGCCGGGAAGTTCATCGAGACCCGCTACGGAACCACCTGCGACGAGGTGACCGTCGGCGGGGTCGACGTGCCGGAAGCTGCCCCCGAGGGCCGGCGGGAGCGGGGTGTGTTCCTGGGGCGGCTCGAGCCGGATGTCGGCGTTTTCATCTGCCTCGACATGCTGAGGATCATGCGGGACCGGCACGGCATCGATATGCCCTTCGACGTGATCGGGGCGGGTTCCCTGCTCGACGGGGTCAGGCAGCGGGCGGCGGACTACGGTCTCGCCGTTGATGTTCACGGTCAGGTCACAGACCCCGTTCCCTTCCTCAGGAAAGCCCTCTTCACCTTCGCGAGCTCCTACCTGTCCATGCTCGAGGCAATGGCATCGAAGAGCCTCGTCGTCGCGGCGTGGACGAGCAGTCTGAAGCGTGAGTATCTCAGGCCGATCCGGGGGGAGGGAAGCGAGCCGATTCTGATCGCGGGCGACGATCCGGGACGTCTCGCCGACCGGCTCGCATCGGTCATCCGGAACCCTGCGGCGCTCTCGGACGCGAGGGAGGCGGCGTACCGGTTCGCTGCGCGGCGGAGCTGGCAAAACCTCGCCCGCACCTACGAGAGGATGTACCGGGAGACGACCGGCATCGGGAGAGAGGATCCACATGGCGATGTTCGGTGAGATCCGGAGAAAGCTCCGCGGCCGGACCGCCCGGGACGTCTTCATCGTGTTTTCCGGGAACGCCCTCCGCTCGCTCCTCGGCTTTCTCTCGAATCTGATCGCCATCCGGTTTCTCGGCCCTTCCGGCTTCGGCACGCTCGCCTCCGCCCATGCCGTCATGACGCTCTCGGCCCGGGCGGTCGACTTCGGACTCTCCACCAGTACGGTCCGATACGGATCGAAATACCTGGATGCCGATCCGGAACGGACGGCGCTCATCTTCAGAATGTCGCTCCTGCTCAAGGTGTTCCTGGGCCTGCCGGTGCTGGCCGTGCTCGTCCTTCTCTCCCCCCGCATCGCCGCGGGGGTGTTCGGCAAGCCGGGGCTCGCGGTCCCTCTCGGCGTGGCGTTCGCCGGGTCGTTCTTCTTCCTCCTCGTGAGCCTGCCGCAGAGCATCCTCCAGACCCACCGGGTGTTCGGGCGCTACCTGACAGTGGTGGTCCTGCAGGGCGCGG
>CAZMKB010000181.1:0-7625 GCA_964566685.1 uncultured Gemmatimonadota bacterium
GTCGAGGACCTCGATGCCCCGGCTCGATCCGGGAAAGACGATCTGCCTCGATGAATCGACTGCGGCACACGAAGCATATTCGAACGGCCAGCGCCCCACGACACGCATGTTGAGTGAATCACCCTGGACTGCCGGAGCAGCGTTTTCGTGGAACCGTTCTTCCTCCATACCGGTTTCCGGCGCTGCCGCGACGAGGAGGAATGTCAGGAGAAGCGAGGAATGACGCAAGGCATCCTCCGTATGATGAGAGGAATTTATTTTTATCCTGTCATATTTCGATACGTATTGCAAGGAAATGGGAAATGGATTGTGCTCAGTTCTGCCGGCCGAGTGAGCCTCACTCGAGCCGCGCCAGGTTCCTCGTCGCGATCTCGTTGTCCGGATCGATGGCGAGCGCGTTCCGGAACGACTCGCGCGCTTCCTCGATCCTGCCCAGGCGGGCGCGGACTCCTCCCAGGTTGATGTGCGCCTCGAGGAATCCGGGGTCGATCCTCACCGCCCTCTCGAAGCTCTCGAGCGCCCGGGGCAGATCCCCGGCATTCATGGACAGAACGCCGAGGTCGTAGGCATACCGCGCATTCCCGGGATCTTTCGCGGTGGCGGTCCGGTATGCGGCGACGGCTTCCGGTGTGCGATCCTGCCCCGCCAGCACGTATCCCAGCCTGCCGTGGAAGGCCGCGTAATCGGGATAGGCACGGGCGGCGCGTTCGAGCAGGTCGGTCGCCTCTTCCGCCCTCCCCTCCGTGAGGAGCGCGAGCGAGAGTCCGTCGAGAGCCGGAAAATCCAGGGGATCGAGCTCCAGGCTGGCTCTGGCAACCCGCTCGAGCTCCCGCATGTTCCCCGTCTCGAGGAGTTTCACGATGACGTTCGCATTGTGGCGGAGGGACAGCTCACGGGCGGCCGGCTCGTCCGGGTTCTCCGCGAGCGCCATGTGAAGGAGGTTCTCCGACGTCACAAAGTCGCCGTGAATCGCCGCCTCGTTCGCTCTCACGGCCAGTGCCCTCGCCTTCCTGACGGATTCGAACCTGTCCCGGTCGAAGCAGGAACCCGTCGTGTCCGCGTAGCTCACGGGGCTCTCCCGATGGGGGGCGATGGCTGCGAGCTGTTTCGGGATCGTGTTCTCGTAGAGCGACTTCGGGGTGGAGAACTCGAGCTTCGAGTTGTCGTCGGTGTGGATCATGCCGTTCCCGGCGAACGATTCGAGGCGGGGCGGGCCCATGATGAAGTATTTCAGGAGGTCGAGCGGGGACCTGACGCCGATCCGGGCGAGATCGCGGCCGACCTCCGGCCGGGCGATCCTCTCCTCCATCCGGTCCGGATCGATTTCGAACGGTCCCTTCGTGCCGACGAGAAGATAGTCTTTCCCGATGAGCGGCTCCCAGAGCGACGCGTTCGGAAAGACCTTCAGGAATGTGCGTGCAATCATCCTGAAATCGGCCGGCTCGAGCCCGTACGCCTGGAGCCAGACACAGGCCGTACCGCCTTCCCGGAGCCGCCGGTCGAGGAGCCGGAAGTACTCCTCCGTAAAGAGGCTGCCGACGCCCGATATCCAGGGATTCGTCGGCTCGCTGATGATCACGTCGTAGCTTTCCCGGCTCAGGAGAACGTGGTTCCTCCCGTCCTCGATGAGAATCCTGAGCCTGGGATCGTCGAGGGCGCTTCCGTTGTACGGTGCGAAGATCTTTGCCGCGTCGATCATTTCCGGCGATATCTCGACACAGGTGATCTTCGAAACCGGGTACGTTTCCACGCTTCCCACGGTGACACCGCTCGCGAGCCCGATGACCAGCACGTTTTCCGGTGACCGGTTGAGGAGCATCGGAACATGTGCAAGGAGCATCTGCGTGGCCATGTCGGGACCGGTCGACGCATCCGTCTTGCCGTTGATCTGGAGCGACAGGGTTCCGGTCATGGACTTCCGGATGGAGACCGTCGCCGAAACGCCCTCGCGGAAGTAGATGAGCCTGTTGTAGCGTTCCATCTGGTTCCTGATGTCCTCGCCCCAGTGCTGCAGCTGCCGCTGATACTCGGTGAAGTACATGTAGGGGCCCATGGTGATCCACTCGCGGTTCCAGGAGGGGGTCCAGATGAAGGCGCCCAGGGTGCAGAAGACCCAGACGGTACAGAGGACCGCGCGCCGGGCTATGTTTCCCCTCCTGGGGACGAAGAGGAAGACGGCTCCGATCCCCAGGTTCAGGACGAGGGCGACGAGGATGCCCCGCTCCATGCCGAGGAACGGAATGAACAGAAATCCAGCCGTGAACGATCCGACGATGGCTCCGAGCGTGTTGGCGGCGTAGGCATTGCCCACGGCTCTTCCGACCATGGACAGATTCCGGGTGTAGATCCTGGCGACGAGGGGAAAGAGCACCCCCATCAGGGTCGTCGGGACGAGCAGCAGGGAGAGGATGAGAGCGAACTCGATGAACTGGATCATCGAGAACGAAGCCTTGTACCTGTCGATGATCTCCACGATCACGAAGGGGAGCTTCCCGAAGACGAACACGATGGCGACCGCGGAGGCGGCGATGACGAGCTCGGCCAGGGCGAACCCGAAGAAGAGATCCTCGCGCCGGTCGATGAACCGGGAGAGAGCCATACTCCCGATGCCGATACCCAGAATGAACGCGGTCACGATGAGGCTGAAGGCATACGTCGAAGACCCGATCATCAGCGTGAGCATCCGGGTCCAGATCACCTGGTACACCATGGCGGCGAAACCGGAGACCGCGAATGCCAGGAGGAGCAGCGTCAGGACCGGCCTTCGTCCTTCCCCCTCGACGGGGATGTCACGCGGGGGAACCGTCGCATCCGCACGGAGCCTGCCCGCCCGGCGGGCATAGAGGAGCGCCGTCGCTCCGATCGTGATGTTGGTGAGCCCCGTCACCACGATGGAGTGCCAGGTGCCGAGAAGGGGAAGGAGCAGAAAGCCCGCTCCGAATGAACCCAGCACGGCACCGAGGGTGTTCACCGCGTACACCGTCCCGATGGTTCCTCCGAGCCGGTCCGGCCGCCTGGCGAGGTAACCGGTCAGGATCGGCAGCGTCGCGCCCATGAGCGTCGTCGGGACGAGGAGAATGGAGAAAGAGACCGCGAACCGGATCAGGCTGAACAGAAAGTGATCGTTCGCCAGAGAAGGATAGATGGACCGGTAGAACGGGATGAAGAGATCGATGATGGACGGTATGAAGAGGCAGTAGACTCCGATGATGATTTCGAGGATTCCGTACAGCCTGATCCCGTTCGACCGGGCGGTGACGATCCGCCCGGCGATGAAGCTTCCGAGTGCGAGCCCTCCCATGAACGCCGTGAGGACCGTCGAGATGGAGTAGATGGTGCTGCCCATGACGAGCGTCAGGAGCCTGGTCCAGACGATCTCGTAGATGAGCCCGCATCCTCCCGAGAGGAAGAACAGCCCGAGGATGGGCAGTCGGGGTATTCTGGTTTCGCGCGTCGCGGTCATCGGTCTCTGTTCGTTACACTCCGGGCGGGCTGTTCGCGGATTCCGGCGTGGGTCCGATGCTCATCCGATCTCCGTCGTGGTGCTGCCGGGCCTGAGTCTCATCGGATCCTCCGCCCCTTCGGGGCTCAGCCCGACGACCTTGAGGAAGCTTCGGGTGATCTCGTCCTCGATCTCGAGCACCTCAGCAATCGGAAGATCGCCGACCGCAATCCGTCCGCCCGCGATCATGTCGTGGCCTCCCGCCGTGCCTCTCTTCCCGATGATCTTCCGCAGTTTCTTCCCGGCGTAAGCGTTCTCCTTGCTCGTTCTCAGGGAGAGGTAGAGGACCCCGTCGGCCCTGCCCATGGCCATGGACCAGCTCTTTCTCTCGATCCGGAGGAACAGGTCGGCGATCTGGTGGACGAAATCCGGATTCGGAATGTCGCCCAGGTTGCAGTAGATGGCGTTCTGTTTTCCGTGGGCGTTCGAGATCGCCTTGTGGAGGATCTGGAAGTACTCCCAGGAGAGCTTGGGATTGTAGAGCTGGGAAAATTTCTTGAAGCTGATCTGCGGGAAGACGTCGAGATATGCCTTCCGGTCGGCAGGACCCGCTTCACGACCGAGATCCTGGGTCTCGGAAGAGATGGCGTAGGCGATGGCCGTCGCGACGTTCGTACTCAGGTCGATTTCGGCGCTCTTCAGGTATTCCCAGATGATGGTGATCGTGGTGCCGTAGTCCGGCCGGATGTCCAGGTACTCCGCCTTCATGCCGCGCCGGGGAGGGTGATGATCGATGACGACCTTCGGGATGATGCCGTCGGGGAGCGAGTTGTTCCCGGCGCCGGGCTGGGAGTCGACGAGCACGACCTCGTCGGTCTTTCTGATCGTCGACTCCTTGATGGGATGAACCGGAATACCGAGCTCCTTGATCATGGCCCTGTTCTCGGCCCGGCCGACCGGCCCGCTGACGTTGATGACCGCCTTCTTCCCGGTGGTTTTTTTCAGCAGGTAGTGAAAGGCGAAGGCGCTGGCGAGAGCGTCGGGATCGGGATTGTCGTGCGTGAGTATCCGCACCCGCTTCTTCCCGGCAACAGCATCGAGAAGAAGTGACAGTCGTTCTTTTTTACTGTCGTAGTCCATGCTACCCTCTCCCGGGGAGAGCATTGCCCGTGGTCACCGGTGAATAAGATACAGCCTTCCCGACCGGCGTGCAACAACGTCCCGGCACGGCGGCACGGGATACGGAAGGGAGGAATTCGGCTGTTCCCGGCCCCCCCGCGTCGGGGCCGATCAGCGGCCGGGTGCACGGCGAGCCGCCTCTCCCGATAAAAATGAGGCCCCTCGTGACGAGGGGCCTCGAGGCGGCTCATTCGTTCGTGTGTCGTTCACCCTTCCTGAAGCCGCCTGAAATCGGATTGTTTCTCTACTGGCTCCGTTCCTCCAGGACCCAGTCGGCGATGTCGCCTTCTCCCGCAGTCGCCGCCGCGCCGCTCTTCGTGAACTCGAAGCTCGAAATGGCGTCGACCATGTCCGGGAGCGTACCGACTTTGACGTGGTACGTGTAGGTCCCTGCCGGTACCCATCCGGGAACCGCCTGCTCCAGGTTCCAGGTGATCATCGACTCTCCGGCGGAGAGTGTCTCCGAGCCGGTCTGGACCGGACCGTAGAGCATACCGCCGGGCCGGGTGACGTCGATCCACCAGTCGAATGTCTGGCTGGACCCGGTGTTGTTGACGAAAGCCATGTGATAGGTGAAGCTCCCGCCTTCCGGAGGTATGACGATCGACGAGCTCTGCGGGACGGTGAGGGCCGACACAGCCTGCGCCTCGGCGTCCTGAGCGATGATGACGTCGTCGATGTACCATCCTTCCTGGGTCACGTAGCCGTCCGTGCCGAACCTGAACCTGATCACGGCATCCCCCGAGTAGCCGGTGAGATCGAACTCCTCCTGCTGCCACGAGTACGAGCCGGAGAAACAGGGCGTGTCAGGATCGAAGGGGCTGTCGTCGTTCGGATAGATGGTGTAGGGATAGCCGCCGACGGGGAAGATCTGTTCGAACGCTCCGCCGTTTATGGAAATCTCCACGATGCCGCCGTCCCATGCCACTGTCGAGCTGTACACTTCGGCGTCGATCCAGTGCCAGAAGTACAGGCGGGAGTTGTCCGCCAGCTCTATGACCGGTGTCTCGAGGCCGGCATCGACGAAGTTCGCATAATCTCCTGAGCCGGTGGAGCCGCACTTCCAGGAGGTCGAGCCCCCTCCGGTGTGGTTCCGCTGGGTGCTCAGGTGCCACTGGTCCAGATAACCGATCGAAACGTTGTCGTGCGTCCAGCCGGGAGCACCGGTCTCCATCGCGTCGGAGAAGCCGGTCTTGAGCGGCAGGGCCAGGACGTTCGGTGTTCCGCTGACGATCGTCTTCTCCTCGGAGTTCGAACCGTAGCCGTCGGCAGTTGCCTGCACCGTGTAGGTGGCTCCGGCGGGAACCGGGGTGATGGAGAAGATTCCGCGGGAACCGGTCGTCACCGGATCGATCGGCGTGTCGAGGACCTCGACGGTTGCTCCGTCGACCGGCAACCCGGTATCGTAGTCCATCACGACTCCGGCGAGCAGTCCGAACGGAGCCAGGTTCAGCTGGAAGTCGAGCACGGTCGTGTCATCCGGCGTGATGTAGACATCCTGGGTCATCGTCTCGTAGCCGAAGTAGCTCGCCTCGACCGAGTACGTGGTGTCACCCTGGAGGATGAATGTGTAGTTCCCCGTCAGCGGGTCGGCCGTCGTCGTCTTACCCGTCCCGATCACTTCCAGGGTGGCGGGTACGGGGTCGCCCGTGTCGGCGTCCGAGACGGTGCCGACGAGATATCCGACGCCGCTCATCACCATCATCACCGACTCGTAGGCGTCGATGAATCCCATGCCGTAGGTGTTGTCCTCTCCCGACGAGCCGAAGTCGTGGGCGGTGATCATCAGGACTTCCTTGATCTCGTCCACGGTGAGGTTCGGGTTCGCTTCACGCATGAGCCCCACAACGCCGGCGACGTGCGGTCCCGCCATCGACGTGCCGCTCCAGCCGTCCTGGTACCCGCCGCCCGGGACCGATGAGTAGACGTCCACTCCGGGTGCGCAGACCTCGGGCTTTATCGTGACTCCGTCGCACCCGGTCGGCCCGCGGCTCGACCAGCTGGCGATCGGGTAGGGGTAACCGTAGTTGGTCGCATCGACCGCCCCGATCGAAAATGCGTTGTATGGAGTAGTCGCTCTGTCGGGAGGTGACCCGATCGTCATGGCTCCCGGTCCCTCGTTTCCGGCAGAAAACGTCACCACGACGCCGGCTGCTTCACAGTTGTCGATGACGGTCCACCACCGGTCGTCGCAGTCTTCATAGTCGTAACCGAAGTACTCGTTGATCCTCCAGGAGTTCTGGACGACATCGGGAACGTCGTCGACCGTGCCGGGGTCGCCGTCGGGATCGGCGAACCACTCGAACGCCTCGATGACGTCGTTGTCGAATTCCGGCCCGACGCCCTGGTTGATGGCGTTACAGGCGATCCACTGGGCGTTCCATGCGACGCCGACCGTGTCGCCGGTGGCATCGCCGCGTCCGCACTCGGTCCCCATGACGTGTGTCCCGTGACCGTAGGTGTCCATGGGGAAGTCCGGGCTTTCATTGATCAGATCGAGCCATGCTTCCGAGGGATCGACACCGGGCTGTGCCCCTCTCCACCGGTCGGCCAGCGCGGGGTGGTTCCCGTCGACACCCGTGTCGAGGTTGGCGACCAGGACACCGGCACCGGTGATCCCCAGCTCGTTCCAGACACGATCCGCCTGGATGGCATAGAGGCCCGGCGTGACGCCGATACCGGTCACGGGAGGACCGCTCCCCTTCGTCACCGGCTCGATGAGGGAGACACTGAAATTCAGTTCGATGAGATCGACAGAGGGAAGCTCCAGGAGGCGATATATCTCCTCCTTCGTCGCCTTCACGACGATGAGGTTGCTGATCCAGTGCGGAGTGTATCCGAACACCGATCCTTCCGTTTTCTTCTCTTCGAGGTGGTCGATCACGGGTTCCTGCGTGGCCGACGCGGTTGCCTTGAGCGCCCTGATCATCCTCTCGTGCCGCTGGGCCCGCGACGCCTTCTCCCTGATGAGATCGATGTCGATGGCTTCGACGTCGGTCTGTTC
>CAZMKB010000182.1:0-7531 GCA_964566685.1 uncultured Gemmatimonadota bacterium
ATTGAGAAAAGGAGTGTTCCTGTTGATCGATAATGGAAGGACCACCGGGTTTCTCGGAGGAATGTTCGCTCTCGCCCTGGTGTGTGCCAGCCTGTCGGTACTGCCGGGGAATCTCTTTGCCGGAGGAGAGACGCTCGAGTTCGAGCTCACATCTCTCACCGGCGATGAAGTCGTTCTCTCCGATCTCCGGGGGAAGGTCGTCATCGTCAACTTCTGGGCGACCTGGTGTCCACCCTGCCGGATGGAAATCCCTCATCTCAACTCCATGTACGAGAAATACGAGGACCAGGGGCTCGAGATCGTCGGAATCAGTCTCGACAGAGGCGGGGAGCGGGTTGTCAGGCCGTTCGTCGAGAAGAACGACATGGAATACATCATCGCTCTCGGCGATCAGAGTGTGGTCAGCACATTCGGAGGGATTACCGGCATTCCCACGAGCTTCGTCATCGATCGGGACGGCACGCTGCAGCACAGATGGGTCGGGTTCCGCGACGAGAAGGCGATGACGAGCCTCATCGTTCCCCTGCTGGAAAATAAGGATACGAAGAACTGATCGGGCGCCGGCCGCCCGTGATTCGTCACACACCTCCGGGATCCGGCGCGATGTGTCCCCCTGCCAGCCCGAATTATTCATCCGGCGGCGGCTTTCGGACTGCTTCTTCGTCCTCGGCGCCCGAACAGCCTGTCCCCATTCTTGACAAGATTTCGATGGACGGATAAGTTACTCGTGTAACACCGGGCCGGAGACCCACGGAGGCCCTGTCACGTGCCGCCTGGCAACCCGAACGATCCGACATGAGATGCCGACATTCAGAATAGGCGCCGGAGATCCCCGATCACTCTCCATTCACATAAAGGGCTGGTTTTCGAAAAACATCCTTCTCAAGATAGCATCTCTCTCTCTGGCCGTCTTCCTCTGGTTCTATTCCGCAACGAGCAGAGTGCAGCAGGAGGAGTACCTGGTTCCCATCTCCGTCGTCGTCGAGGACACGAGCCTCGTCGATCTGCGGCGGGACCACGGAAACGCTTCGATCCTCTTCGAAGGCCAGGGAAAGGAATTCCTGAAGCTCCTCTGGAAAAAGCCGCATTTCGAGTTCACCGTCGATGAGAAGAAACCGCGGGAGATCGAGATCCCTCTTTCCGCACTGGATCTCGTCATTCCCGAGGGCGTTCACCTGAGGCCCGTCAGCATTCTCGAGCCGCAGTCCATTACGGTGGAGATCGACTGGCTGACGGAACGGAGTGTCCCGGTCCTCCCGATGGTGGAAAGGACCGATGAGGGATACGTCCAGCACGGCAACGTCAGGGTCGAGCCCGATGAAGTGGTGGTGCGAGGTGCGCGGAAGGAACTCAGGGGGCTCAAACACATCCCCACTGAACTCGTCGAGCTCCCCTCCACGTCGGGAGTGTACGAAATCGTTGCGGCGCTCGACACGGAGCAGTTCCAGACGCTCGTACCTTCCGTCGATTCGGTTCGCATCACCGGCAGCATAGAACGCGTCATCGAGCGGAAACTTGAGGATATCCCCGTGGAGGTGGCCGGACTTCTGAGTGACGAATACCGGGCCGTGCCGGCTACTATCGACATCATCGTAACCGGGATGGAGAGTAAGGTCTCCGGACTCACGCCGGATCAGGTTCAGGCGATGCTCGAGATCAATAACCCGCCGACCGGTGAGACCTACTACTCCCCGAAGATCGTCCTGCCGGAGGACGTCGAGCTGATCAGTGAACAGCCGAAGCTGTTCCAGGCGGTTGCGGAAGATACGACCGCGGAGTCCCGGGACCAGATGCCCTGACGTATCTTCTCCACAGGATGCACTGCAATATTTTCCTCACAGCGACGTTGCATCCCACGCTCCATCCATCCACTGAACCCGTAACGTTATGAGTAACAGAGCAATACGGGGCCATCACTCCAGTCCATTCCCGTTCCTCCTCCCTGGCATGGATATTGAAGTTTACCGGTCAGGCATGTGGATGGAATCATGCTCCGGTGCACACATGAGGGAGGAAGGCCACGTGAGGAATTCGAAGATACACTGTGAGATCTTCTGCAGAGAGGAAGCTGTCATCAAGGACCTCACGCTCCAGATCAACCGGATAAAGGAACCTCACATACGGAAGATACGGGCGCAGGACCTCCTCGAAAAGGTGACGAAGCTCCTCGGATGCTGGATGTACGAGGAGGGAAAAGTCGATTGCCACAATTGTCAGATGATCTCCAAGCTCAGAAAGAAGACGGCACTGTTCATCATAGGTGTGAGTGACTTCGGACGTTCATGATTCCACGGGGGGCACATGAAGAAAATTCTCGTTGTCGATGACGAACCCGATACCATAACAACCATTCAGTTCATCCTGGAACAGAAGGGGTACACGGTCGTAACGGCCGCCAATGGCTACGAAGCACTCGGCGCAACGATCGCCGAAGAGCCCGACCTCATCATTCTCGACGTGCTCCTGCCGAAGATCAACGGGTACGAGGTCTCGAGGATCGTCAAGGAAGAGACAAGGCGGGGGACGTTCGAGAAGGAGCTTCCCATCCTCATCCTCACCGGCGCCAAGTTCTCCGATTCGAATAAAGAGAGACTGTTCAGGTCATGGAGCATGGCCGATGCCTTCATGTACAAGCCGTTTGAGCTCGAAGAACTGGAGAAGAAGGTAGGCCGGCTCCTCGAAAACCGGAACTAGCCCGTATCCGGGGTCATCCATGAGAAAATCCCAGAGAGCACGGCTCTCGAAAGCCCTCCTCGCAGAACGGGACGTTCTCCTCGCCTCCTGGAAAGAAGCAGCCGGGAGCATTCCGAAACTGGGCTCCGAGCGGGGGAAGATCGTTCTTGCTCTCCTCTTCACCGAGATGGACGGATTCCTCGATGCTTTCCTCGGGAGCATCGTGACGAGGGACAGAGAAACCTACCGGCCCGCCCTGCGAAACATGGCCGGCATTCTCTTCCGGGCGGATCTTCCACACTCCATCCTGGCGCACGTCCAGATATGGCTGAAGCGGGTCCTGATCAAACAGGTGATCAGCGCATTCGAAGGAAGGAAGAACGACATCCGTACCATGTGCGACTTCCTCGAGGCGGAGATAGATCGGGACAGGATCTTCGTCGCCGACGAATTCGAGCGGCTCGCGCACCGGTCTCTCGAAGAGTCGGAAAAAAACTACCGTGAGCTCATCGAAGAGATGGAGGATCTCGTTTTCCGCCTGGATCCCGAGGGATTGATAACATTCACCAACTCCGCCTGCGAGAGAATTCTCGGGCTGTCTTCGGACAGCATCATCGGCCGTGACTTTCTGTCGTACATCGACACTTCGAGTGCGAAGGAAGTACGGAGGAATATCGGCGAAACTCTCCGCCTGCAGAGTGCCCGGGAGTTCCTGTGTGAGCTCCGGCCGCGTAACGGCGAACAGGTCATCCTGAACGTCAGGGTGTATCCGGCACTCTCGGAGGACGGTTCGATCGCCGAGCTCAAGGGAATCGCGCGGGACATCTCGGAGACGAAGCACCTCGAAGTGGAGCTGAAGAAGAAGGTGTTCGAGATCAGAACGCAGCTCGAGGTCGGGAAAACCGTCTCTACCATTATCGATGTCGACGAGCTCCTGGACCGGGCCATAGAATTCCTGTGCGAGCGCTTCCGTTACCCCGGCTGTACGATCTATCTGTATGATGCGGACAGGAACGTTCTCCGCCGGGCGGCGGGCAGGGGCACGGGCGGCGGGAGCGTGAAGAAGAGCCGGTACGGTGTCGGAGAGGGGATTCCCGGCTGGGTGGCCAGGGAGCAGGAAATTCTCTTCATTCCCGACGTGGAGAAGCATCCGCATTATGCCGAAGAGAGCGAAGGCATCGGAAGTGAGATCGTCATCCCGCTTCTGTCGGGGAAGAAGCTCGTCGGTGTTATCGAGGTCATGAGCCCCGAACGCGATGCATTCAGGAAAGAAGACATGATCAAGCTGAGCCTCTTCGCCACGCAGGTGGCCAGTGCCGTCAGCAGCGCACGGCTGTTCGAGGAGCTCCGGAAGACGAACGAGGAGCTGGGCAGGACGAACCTCCTCCTCGATTACCGGGCGATGGAGCTGCGGACGTCCCGGAGGATACTCGAGGGCATCAGCAGGCGACTGGAACCAGAGAGTATCATCCGCGCGGTCTCACTCCCCCTGAAGGAGCTCATTCCCTTCACCTCGATCGCCCTGTTCATCGCCGGAAGCTCGAAGAATGTCCTGATCATGGACGGTGAATCGAGCGACGCGTCCGGGGGATCCGCCGTGGATGCGAAGGAAATCGTTTCCCACCTGAAGAGGACGAAAACGATCCCTCACGAAGTACTCGGCCGTTCACTGGAACAGTACGCTTTCGGCAAAGCCGGGCAGGGCGCCGAGGGGGAACCATGGCGGGGAGTCTCGATCTGCTGTCCTCTCCTCGGCGAAGACGAAGTGTTCGGTGCACTGTATATCGGAGACCATCGGCGGGAGGGATTTCACGAGGAGGAAGAGGCCTTCGTGAAAAACGTGACTTCCCAGATCTCGCTCGGCCTTTCACGGCTCTTCTCCATCCGGGAGTACCAGAACCGGATAGAGGAGATCTCCAGGATGAAGACGGACTTCAGCTCGCTCATCTCGCACGAGCTGAGAACCCCCGTCACCTCGCTGAAGAATTCCATCGACATTCTCCTGTCGGAGAAGACGGGAACTCTCGGAGAGAAACAGAAACAGCTCCTTTCGCTGGCGAAGAAGGAGTCGCGCAGGCTGTGCGAGCTGATCGACGCCGTGCTGGAGCTCTCGAAGCTCGAGGCCGGAACGACCGTCATGAACCGCCGGCAGCTCGAGGTCAGGAGCCTGCTGGACGCCGCCTTCGAGCGGGTCCGGGACCTGGCGAAGGAGAACAACGTTACGCTCACGAAGCGTGTCTCCCGGACGCTTCCCCGGATCTTCGCCGATCCGGAGCGGCTGGATGCCATGCTGAACAATCTCCTGACCAATGCGATCAGGTTTTCGAGGAGCGGTACGAAGGTCCAGGTGTCCGTCAGCCTCGTGGAGGAGATCGTCGAGAGGCTGCCGCACACCAGGCGGGTTCCCGCCGGCTGGAGAGCTTCGTCCGTGATCTGCGCGGGGAACGGGAACGGGAAGGGGAATACTGCAGACCCGGAAGAACGCGCGGGTCCGTTCATCGAGTTTGCGGTGAAGGACCGGGGGCCCGGCATATCGCAGGACAGGCTCGACATGATTTTCGACAAGTTCACCCAGGTCGATCCCGTCATGACGAGGAGCGTGTCGGGAATCGGACTCGGGCTCACGATAACGAAACACCTGACCACGGCTCACGGCGGGATGCTCTGGGTGGAGAGCAAGGAAGGCGAAGGCAGCATATTCCGGTGCCTCCTCCCGGTGCACCGGGGCGAGGATCCCGTCGAGAGCGGATTTTCGTGCAGCAGACAGGAGGGAAGTACGAACAGTGGATTGGGACAGGCGTGAGAAGCTGGGAGAGATCCTTCTTGCGGAAGGAGTGATCACCGTCGAGGTACTGCAGAAGGCTCTCAGGAGTCAGAAGGAATCCGGAAAGAGGCTCGGTGAGATCCTCATCGATCTCGGCGCCATCGACGAAGAGCAGCTCAACTTCTACCTCGGCGAGCAGCTCGGCATCGAGAGCCGTCACCTCGAGCGTTTCTTCGTCCCGGACGAGATGCTCGCGCTCGTGGGAGCCGACATCATAACGGGCTCGAGCGTGATGCCGCTCTTCGCACGGGGAAAGACGCTGCGGCTCGCGATGGTGGATCCTCTCGACACGCACACCATCGAGACGATCCAGAACCGGACGAAATTCTCCGTCGAGCCCTGCATCTGCTCCCAGAAGAGCCTGTCCATCTGTGTCGCCGTGAATCTTCCAGACTGCCGGATCGACCCGGATGTGGAGATGGGAGAGGACCTGATTCGAGCGGGTCGCCTGCTGCGCCGGCTGCTGCTCATGATGAGGAGGAAGAACTGCTGCGAGCTCCACCTGGAGGTCAAGGGGCATCGAACCACCGCCAGAATGGGTTGGGGCGGCAATTTCAGAAACCTCGAGAAGAACCTCGCCAACCTGAACTACCAGATGCTCATGGCAATCAAGTCGTTCCTCGGAAACGACCGGGAGCCCCGGCGGCCGCTCGACGAGACGGTGTGCAGGATCGGTGTCGGAAGCGAGGAGCTGTCGCTCAGGATGAATGTCCTGGAAACGCTGCAGGGCGAGAGCCTCGCCATCCGGCTCGCCAACAGGATTTTCTACGTCGGCGGTCTGGAGGGGACCGGAATGTCCGCCGAAGAACAGCGCCGGGTCACGAACCTTCTGAACGGCCGGAACGGGCTGATCGTGATCGCCGCTCCGAAGGCACAGGGGAAGACGGTCACGCTGTATGCAATGCTCAAGCACCTCTCCGACGCCGGCAAGACCGTCTATCTTCTCGAGGAATCTCCCATCGACCGGCTGGACTTCGTGTCCCAGGTGCCGATCGGAAACCTGGACGGGGGGAACCTCGACTTCGTTCTCAAATCGGTCATGAAACACGCGCCGGACGTGATCGGGATCGGCGAATGCCGGGAAAGCCGCATGCTGAAAAACATTCTCACCGGAGCGGCAGGGGAGGCACTGGTCCTGACCACCCTGCCCGTCAGCGATTTCACGGAGGCCTGGACGACCATGCTATCAATGACCGGTGATCCCGAAGTGCTGTCGCGGTCGGTGGCGGGAATCGTCTCGCAGCGGCTGTTCGTCGGCGCTCCGCCCGCCTTCCAGATCGTCGAGCTGACGCCGGCATTCAGGGCCGTTGTCGCGAACTGCTACGACTCGTCGACGCTGGAATTCGTACTCCGGGAGCACCGGTTCGGCACGATGGACGAAATTCTCCGCGCGCACGATCGTTCCTGGAACTCCGTTCCGTCCGCCTCTTCTCTTCACCTGTTCCGCTGACGCCGGAGGCGCCGCACGACCTCCGCCGTGAGACGGACGGCCCGGTCGATTTCTTCCGGCCGGGTGCCTCGTCCCGTGGAAAACCGGATTGTGCCCGCTGCCACCTCCCGCGGCACACCCATCGCCGAGAGAACCGGGGAAATCCGCACCCCGTCCGAGTGGCAGGCCGCGCCGGCCGATGCCGCCACGTCCGGGAGCGCGGCCAGGATGCCGTCCGCCTCCAGGTTCTCGAATCCGACGCTCAGGGTGTTCGGAAGACACCGCTCCCGGTGGCCGTTCCTCGCGGTCGGACCGGATTCCCGCTCGAGTCCTTCGGCGAGGCGGTCTCTCATCGCCCGGGTGTGGTCCGTGACGGATCCGAGATCACGGCCTGCGATCTCGCACGCCCGGCCGAGACCGACGATCTCCAGGACGTTCTCCGTCCCCGCCCGCCTGTCCCGCTCGTGGCCGGCACCGTGGATCAGTTTTTCGAGAGGCGTGCCGCTCTTGATGTACAGAGCTCCGACACCCTTCGGCGCGTAGAGCTTGTGGCCGGCGATCGAGAGGAGGTCGACCCCGAGGTCGTCGACCCCGACCGGGATCTT
>CAZMKB010000183.1:0-7409 GCA_964566685.1 uncultured Gemmatimonadota bacterium
GAGCGGGCCGTAGAGGGCGTAGAGAAGCGCGGCGACGAGCGCCTCAGCCTTTCCCAGGTGCCTCTCGGTGGGCCCCGAAACCAGCCAGCAGGTGAGTACGGCGAGCCCCGCCTGCACGGTGCGGACGAAGAAGAGGGAGCTCGAAACGGTGAGGAGGAGCGCCAGAAAGTACGAGTAAAAGGGTGCCTGCCAGGTGAGCTCGCCCAGCAGGTTCCCGGACAGGATGGCCCGGGCGCTCCGGAGAAACACTTCCGCATCGACCACGGGATGGTCGAAGAGCGGGTGAGACCGTATCTCGAGGAGATACACGAAGCGTACGAGGAAGGTGAGGGAGAGGACGAGGGAGAGCCCCCCCTTCCCTTCATCGCTTTTCGTTCTGCCGACTTTCCTTGCCATGCCTCACCAGGGTGGTTCTATCGAATGGAGGCGTTGCGATCATCTCCTCGCCCGGTTTCACGTACGGTGCCGGAGCGCCGCCGACCACAGGAACACATCGTTCCGGCTGAGTCCGCACCCAAACATATCACCTGACGGAAGAGGGGTCAAGACACCACCGCAGGGAAGACCGGGAAGTGACTCTCATTGACAGGTGAAGGTCGTTCCCGTAAATTCGGGCTATCAGGCGAACGGGGACACGGGAGAGCGTATTCTGTCCCGGGTAATAATTCGGTCTCTGTCACCCGTCATTACTCCCGGAAGTCACAGCCCGGAGGACGCCAGATCGAACACCCGATCCGAACATCCCTCAGCCGGCTCTTCCGGCTGCTCGCGGTACTGGCGGCAGTTCTGACATCGAGCTGCGCCAGGGAGCGGCCGCCGAATGTTCTCCTCATCGTGCTCGACACGGTTCGGGCCGATTTCTTCCCGGGACCGGGCCGGCAGGGCGATCCTTCCATCCTGACCTCCCTGGACCGGATCTCGTCCGAGGGAGTGACCTTCACCAACGCCCGGACGGCGGCGCCCTGGACCGTTCCCTCGCACGCCTCGCTCTTCACCGGGCTCTATCCCCGCGACCACGGCGCGGTCCATGAGGAGTTCGACCTCGACCCGGAGCTGAGAACACTCGCGGAAGCGCTGCGGGCGAACGGTTACCCGACGATCGGACTCAACTGCAACCCCTGGCTCCGCCGGCAGAGCGGCTTCGCGCAGGGATTCGACGTGTACGAGGACATCTATCGCGACGTCGAGGAGGAAGAGGACAAGGGGGCCGCGCTGGCGACTGCCGCCGCCTCCGGGTGGCTCGTCCGTCTCGCGGACGGCGAGAAGCCGTTCTTCATGTTCATCAACCTCCTGGAGGCACACCTCCCTTTCGCACCGCCCGGCAGCACACTGAAGAAGATGACCGCGGCCGGCTACGAGTTCTCGTTCGACCGCTTTCCCGTGGAGGAAGCCGAGGCGTTCATCGCCGGGAAGCGGGAGCTGGGCCCGGAAGAGCTTCAGACCGTTGAGAACCTCTATCTCGCCGAGATCGCATACCTGGATGAAAAGATCGGAGAGCTTTACGATCTCCTCGACCGCCTGGAACTCCTGGAGGAAACCGTGCTCATCATCACCTCGGACCACGGGGAGCACCTCGGCGGACACGCACTGATGGGCCACGAGTTCTCCGTCTACGAACCCGTCCTGCGGGTTCCCCTGGTGATCAGGTATCCGCAGGCTTTTCCTCCGGGAGAGGAACGGGACGAACCGGTCAGCCTGGTGGACATCTGCCCGACAGTGCGCTCACTCGCCGGGATCGAAAAGAGCGAAGGCTGCGGGAAGCCGGGCCGGAGCCTTCTCCCGGACGCCGGGGCCGGCTCCGGGAAGCCCGCAGGACGGGTCGTGGTGGCGGAATACGGGAGACCGAAGACTCTCATCAACCGCTACTGGAAATCCCGCTATCCCGAAACCGACCTGTCCTCGTACGAACGGTCGCTACGCGCACTACTCCGCGGATCCTACAAGTACATCGAAACAGGCCGGGGGGAGGAGCTCCTCTTCGACATACGGCGTGATCCGGGTGAGAAGAAGGACCTCTCGAGATCCCGCCCGGGCGTCCTCGAGGAGATGAGGGCGCTGTCGGAGGAACTCGACTGATCACCGTGTCATCCCCTCCCGGAATTCGGCGTGACACCGAATACATTATTCCGTCCCGGCGGAACATCCTCACTGCGAATGAAATCTGCCGCTTTCAGTCCGGCCTCCGCTCCTGGCGCAAAAAAACTCCCCCGCCCGGATGTGTCCGGGAGGGGGAGTTCTCTATGGTTCAGCTTCTCTCGTGCTTCTTATTCGACTTCCCTGTCGAGGTAGTCACCCAGCAGCGAGGGGAGCTGTTCCCCGCTGATGCTGAACACACAGGGACCGACCGCGAAGTCCCACGGCGAATCGTTCTGGTACTGGAACGGGGGATTGATGCCATCCCAACCCCAGAGATCGAAGGTCCTCGAGGGGATGTCGAAGATGAAGAAAAAGGTGGAACCGAGTGCGGGAATGTATGTTCCGACCGTCACGGTGGGAGGATTGAAAAAGCCCTGCATCGGGTGGAGCGTCACACCGTCACAGGTGTAATCCCACACACCGTACACGTTGTTGTCACCGTCGACCTGGAGCTCGAGCTGATCACAGAAACCGACGAGCTCGACACAGATCTGGGCCTGTGATGTGGCCGCGCTGAAACCGAGCAGGCTGACGGACAGGAGAGCGATAGTGAACAGTTTCTTCATGAGTGTAGTCCTTCCTTGTGGTTGAAAGTGGTTGAAAAAACGTGAGTGAAGTGAGTACGGTCGAGAGCGCTTTTTCACCCTGACCGGGCATATATGAAACGCACAGACCGTACCAGACGCGGGCTGTTCATTTATCTTATTCAATAATAACATCTTACAGTCACAAAGCCGCCGGGACCACCTTCATGCCATTGTTCTATCTGTGAAACACAAAACGCCCCCTTTTCTACAAGTAGCTGTGAAAACATGTACTTATGGAGCGTATACTATTTGTTACGGTGTCCCTTATTTGAAAATATTCGATCGAATTCGTCGATCCAGCTCCCGCTCCGGAAAATTTCCCAGATGAACCACTTTTTCAGAAATGAACGTCTGTTTCGGTAACGGACACAACAGAGCCTCTCTTCATGATTGACACTGCCGGAGAATCACGATATAATGCCGGTGACCGTCGACGCCGGGACCGGAAGGAATCCCTCAGCGGGTTACCGTCCCGGCTCGCGTTCGCCTTCCGGCGGAGAAAGGTCGCCGAAGGGCGGCCGGAACACGGAATGAATGAGGAGAGAAAGATGAAACGCCACAACCGCATCGGGACCGGGAGATTCCTGATCATCGCGGTCATCTCGCTTTTCGTCCTGTCCGCGGGAGTTTTTTCCGCCGGGGAGCGACCGCTCATGCGCTTTCCGGACATCCACGGGAACACGATCGCGTTCGTCTACGGAGAGGACATATGGTCCGTGCCGGCGGAGGGGGGAGTAGCCACCAGGCTCACGATCCACGACGGCATGGAACGATTCCCCAAATTCTCTCCCGACGGCTCGCTGATCGCCTTCAGCGGGGAGTACGACGGGAACACCGACGTCTACGTGATGAACAAGTACGGCGGCGACATCACCCGCCTCACGTACCACCCCTGGCCCGACATCGTCGTCGGCTGGCACCCGACGAAGAACAAGATCATGTTCCGCTCGCCCCGGTACGGTTTCGGAGGCTTCAACTGCCTCTATCTCGTCAGCCCCGACGGCACCGGTCTCGAAAAGCTCATCATGCACGAAGCCTCGCAGGGAACGTTCTCTCCCGATGGCTCGAAGATCGCGTACAACAAGATAGCGAGAGAACACCGCACGTGGAAACACTACCAGGGAGGCATGGCCCAGGACGTCTATCTCTTCGACTTCGAAGCCATGGAGGAGAGCAAGCTGATCGACGCTCCCGGAACCGACCGCCTGCCCATGTGGATAGGAGAGAAGATCTGCTTCAGCTCCGACCGGGACGGAAGGCTCAACATATACGCGTATGACTTCGACTCGGATTCGGTGGAACAGCTGACCGATCACCGCGAGTATGACGTCCGCCGGCCGAGCATGGGCGGAGACCGCATTGTGTACGAGCTGGGCGGCACCCTGTGGGTCCTCGACACGGGAACCGGCCGGACGGAGCAGGTTCCGGTGGAGATCCGGACCGACGCCCCGGAGGTGAGGCCGTACCTGAAGAAGGTGGACGAGAACATCACCTCAGTCGACTGCTCGCCCGAAGGAAACCGTGCTCTCATAACGGCGCGGGGTGAGCTCTTCACCGTTCCGAGGGAGGAAGGACCGACCAGAAACCTCAGCAGGGATTCGGGGAGCCGCGACCGCGGTGCCGTCTGGGCTCCCGAGGGTGAAAGGATCGCCTTCCTCTCGGACCGGCACGGCGAGTACGACATCTTCACCGTCGACCCCGTGGGAGATTCGAAACCGGTTCGGCTCACCAGTCTCGGTGCCGGATTCCGCCACAGCCTCGAGTGGTCACCGGACGGTAAGAAACTCGCCTTTGCGGACCAGACCCTCAGGTTGAGGATCCTCGACGTGGATTCGAGAGAGATTACGGACGTCGACAGAGCCGGCTACGAGACCATCGATGTATCCCTCGAACGGAAGCCCATCTCCGAGTTCACCTGGTCACCCGACGGCCGCTGGCTCGCCTACGCGAAGATGAACGCCGACCTCCTGTATCAGGTGTACATCTACTCGCTCGAGACGGGTGAGAGCCGCACGGTCTCGAACGGCCTCTTCAACGACTTCGAACCGGTGTTCTCCCCGGACGGCGAACATCTCTTCTTCCTTTCGAACAGGCGCTTCGACCCGACTTTCGGCGACTTCGAATGGGAGATGGTCTACAGAAAAACCACCGGCATCTACTGCCTGACGCTCAGCCCGGAGGACGATCCGCTCTTCCCGTTCGAGAGCGATGAAGCCGTGGCCGGTGAAGAGGAAGAGAGAGGGAAGAAGGAAGCCGACGAGGGCAGGAACGGGATCCCGGAGGTGGAGATCGACTTCGACGGCGTCACGGAACGCGTCGAGGCCGTGCCGCTGCCGCGGGGAAACTACCGTGAGCTCTCGGCGAACGAGTCGTCGCTCTTCTACCTGAACGCGGAGGAGGGAGACTTCAACCGGTTCGAGTTCAGGGAGCTCGGGCCCCGTGACCTCTTCCGATTCTCGATAGACGAGCGCGAGGAGGAAAAGGTGATCAAGGCGATCGACGACTACCGTCTCTCATCCCGGGGAACCGTCGTGGTCTACAGGAAGAGCGCGGAGGTCGGCCTGATCCACGCGGACAGCGAAGCGTCCGGCGACGAGGCGGTCGACCTGTCGGACCTGAAGATGCTGCTCGATCCTCTGGCCGAGTGGACACAGATCTACCACGAGGCATGGAGGATGGAGCGGGACTTCTTCTACGATCCGGGCATGCACGGACTCGACTGGGAGGCGATCGGAGAGAAGTACGGCCGGCTGCTCCCGTTCATGTCCTGCCGGGACGATCTCCGCTATCTCGTCGGCGAGCTCATCGGGGAGCTCGGGACCTCTCACACCTACGTGTTCGGCGGCGACAGGAAACGTGAAGCCGAAGAGATCGAAGTCGGCATGCTCGGCGTGGACTGGGAGAGAGACGAAGAGAGCGGGCGCTACCGGTTCGGAAAGATCTACCGGATTCCCGACTGGACACGGGAGATCTTCCCGCCGCTCGGCCGGCCGGAAATCCACGTGGCCGAAGGTGACTACCTCCTGTCCGTCAACGGTCAGGAGGTCACGACCGACCGGAACATCTACAGCTACTTCACCGACCTCGCCGGCAGGCAGATAACCCTGATGGTGAACCGGAAACCGGGCCGGGACGGGGCCACGGAGATCACGGTCGAGCCTCTCCCGGGAGAGCGGGTGCTCCGGTACCTCGCATGGGTCGAGCACAACCGGCGGGTCGTGGACGAGGCATCGGGAGGCCTGATCGGCTACATCCACCTCCCCGACACCTACACCGGTTCGGCGAGGATATTTCCGAAGTACTACTACTCACAGAGCCGGAAGAAGGGGATCATCGTCGACGGCCGTTTCAATGCCGGGGGCCTCGACCCCGGTATCTTCCTCCGCCGCCTCGACAAGGACGTCCTGGTGTACTGGACACGCCGCTACTCGCACGACCAGACAACGCCGGAAGTCGCGATACGGGCGCACCTGGCCTGCCTCACCAACCGCCAGGCAGGCTCCGGCGGCGACATGCTTCCCATGGAGTTCCAGATGCGGGACATGGGGCCGGTCATCGGAACGCGGACCTGGGGAGGGCTGGTCGGAGTGTCGATGTGGATCGACCTCGTCGACGGAGGCGGACTCTCCGCGCCCGACTACCGCGTCTACGACAGGAACGGAAACTGGGTCGTCGAGAATGTGGGGGTCGTTCCGGACATCGAGATCGACCTGGATCCCATGGAGATGGCCCGGGGACACGACGCCCAGCTCATGAAAGCGGTCGAGTACCTCATGGAGAGGATCGAGGAGGCTCCCCTCCCCTGGCCCGAACACGAGCCGTTCCCCACCCTCGACCGGCAGGAACAGAACATCCGGTAGCTCCGGTTCAACGAAGGATCATCATCAGTGCCCCGGCCAGCGCAAGGAAGACGTTCGCAAAAGTGTAGGTGCCAGCAGAACCGATGGTTCCGACGACGATACCGGCAAGGAGTAATTTGCCCGCCCTACCCAGTCCCACTGATATCCCGCCGAAGACGACCGTGATCCCGGCGACGAAGAGTCCTGCTGCGATTCCGGTCCCCTGCCCAGGCCCTGAGTGTGAATGTCCAACCCGGATCCTCGCTTGACATTATCCCTGGAGTTCCTAATTCAGAGGGAGAGAGGGCGGTCGTCTTTTTCTGTTCGTTCGAACCCGTAACGCGTGAGGTGCGATGATGAATCCAGGAAAAACAACCATCACTTCGAGAATGGTCATGGCGGCCGTTCTCCTGTCACTGTCTGCCGCGCCGGTCTCGGCCCACGTCGGCCTCGATTATCCGAACGGCGGGGAGGTCTTCCGGGAGGGGGACACGGTCACGGTCCAGTGGACCGTTCTCATTCAGCATCAACTGATCGACTGGGATCTCTGGTACTCCACGACGAGCGCCGACGGCCCCTGGACGACGATCGCCGAGAACCTGCCGCCCGGCGATCCTTCGCCGGGGAGCATCCACACCTACGACTGGACGGTTTCCGCGGATGCGGTGGGAAGCAATGTCTGGGTGAGGGTACGCCAGGACAACAGTGGTCAGGATTATTACGATGTGAGCGACGGCAGCTTCACCGTTCTCGCCGAGTTCGCCCTGGCGTTGGCCCAGAGCCCCCTCATCCGCGGCCAGCTCGCGACTCTCGACCTGATCGATCTCCGGATCGAATCGGGTCAGGT
>CAZMKB010000184.1:0-7334 GCA_964566685.1 uncultured Gemmatimonadota bacterium
TCGCATACCCACGATTGCCGTCGAGCGCCCCCGCATGGCCTTCACCAGAGTCATGAGGCTCTTTCACTCTCCGTACCCCGACATCCCCACGGGCATCCACCCGACCGCGCTGGTACCCTCTTCGTCCGGTCTGGGCCGTGAAGTGTCGATCGGCGCGTACACGGTGGTCGGTGAGCGGGTCCGGTTCGGGGATTCCGTGCGTGTGGGGCCGCTCTGTTTCATCGGAGATGATGTGGAGATCGGGAAGGGGAGCTATCTCTATCAGGGAATCATCGTACGCGAACACGTTCGTATCGGGAAGAATTGTATCATTCACCCCGGCGTGGTACTCGGAAGCGACGGTTTCGGATTCGAGCCGGATGGAGACGGTGTTCCCGTCAAGATCCCGCAGGCGGGCGTGCTCGTCATCGAGGATGATGTCGAGATCGGTGCCAATGTCACCATCGACAGAGCGATGATGGGGAAGACGACCGTCGCCAGGGGGACGAAGCTTGACAATCTTGTCCACGTGGCGCATAATGTTCGGATCGGTGAGAACTGTCTTCTCTGTGCTCAGGTCGGTGTTGCCGGCAGCACCGTTATCGGCAGGAACTGCATCCTGGGAGGGCAGGCCGGCCTCGCCGATCACCTGGTTGTCGGTGACGGCGTCCGGATCGGGGCGCAGGCCGGCGTCACCAGGTCCGTCCCGGACGGAGAGACCGTTTCCGGATATCCGGCACGTCCGCACCGGGAGGCGTTGAGAAGAGCGGCGATGATCTCACGGCTCGAGGAAATGTACGATCTCCTCGGAGAGCTCACATCGAAGATCGAAGAGATCGAGAGGAAGCTGTCTGATGAAGAGCGGGAGCGTGCGCACGGAGACTGAAACGTCGGCGTCGGTTTCAGAAAAGGCTGGAAGGATGAATCAGAAGACCATTGATCGTGAGGTCGAGCTCTCCGGACAGGGGATTCACACGGGAGTCGAAGCCCGCGTCGTGTTCAGGCCGGCTCCCCCCGATTCCGGAATATCGTTCGTCAGGGTCGATCAGGAGAACGATCCGGTCATCCCCGCCGTGGTGGAAAACGTGAAAAGCGCCGAACGCGGGACCACCCTGTCCCTCGGTGGCATCGATGTCCGCACCGTCGAGCATCTCCTCGCTGCCGTGAAAGCGAGTGAGATAGACAATCTCATAGTCGAAATCGATGCGAACGAGGTCCCGGCCTGCGACGGAAGCTGTCTTTCCTTTTTCGAAATCCTCCGCGGGGCGGGAGTGAGGGAGCAGGAGCGCCCCCGGAACATATACCGGTTGAAGAAATCATTCTACTATGCCGAGGATGGTGTGAATTTCCTCCTCCTCCCCAGCGACGAGTTCAAGGTGAGCTTTCACATCGAATTCGTCGGGACATTCATCGGTTCTCAATTCGCCTCCGTCGTCGTTACACCGGAGAACTTCAGGAACGAGCTCGCTTCGGCGAGAACATTCTGTTTTCTGGAAGATGTGGATAGGCTGAAGGAAGAAGGTCTGATCAAGGGGGGTTCGCTGCAGAACGCGGTGGTCGTCACGGAAGACGGAATCGTGAACGAAGAACCGCTCCGGTTCCACAATGAGTTCGTCCGTCACAAGATCGTCGATCTCATTGGTGACCTCAGTCTTCTCGGCACGAACCTCACCGCGCATGTCATCTCGTCACGTTCCGGTCATCCGTCGAATGTCGAGCTCGTCAGGAGATTGTTCGCCATGATCAACGATGAAACGCAAACCGCTGTTCGTGTGAAACGGTCGAAGTCCCTCGACATCGTCGATATCCAGAAGATACTCCCACATCGATATCCGTTCCTGCTCGTTGACAGAATTCTGGAGCTGGAGGAAGGGAAGCGTGCGGTCGGCATCAAGAACGTGTCGTACAACGAGTTCTTCTTCCAGGGACATTTCCCCGGACATCCGGTCATGCCCGGCGTTCTCTGCATCGAGGCGATGGGCCAGGTGGGCGGTGTTCTTCTCATGAACTCGGTCCCGGAGCCCGAGAACAAGCTCGTCTACTTCATTGCGCTCGACAAGGTGAAGTTCAGAAAACCCATCAGGCCCGGAGATGTCATCAGGTTCGAGCTCAACATGATGAAAATCAGAGATCGAACCTGCAAGATGCGAGGGGAAGCCTTCGTCGACGGGGAAATAGTTGCTGAGGCAAAGATGGTGGCGATGGTAGTGGACAAGTAGAATGGAAGAAGACCGGTCATGATCACCACACATCCCACTTCGATCATCGACAAACAGGCGAAGCTGGCGGAAGACGTCACCGTCGGTTCCTACTCCATCATCGGTCCCGATGTCGAGATCGGACAGGGGACGGTCGTCGGTCCACATGTCATGATCGAGAAGAGGACACGGATCGGATCTCACTGTCGAATCCACGCCGGCGCAGTGCTCGGATCGGACCCGCAGGATCTGAAATTCCACGGTGAAGAAACCGATCTCACCATCGGAGACCGAACCGTCATTCGCGAATACGTGACGGTGAATCGAGGTACTCAGAACACCGGTGCGACGAGCATCGGGTCCGACTGCCTTCTCATGGCGTATGTGCACGTCGCTCACGACTGTGCGATCGGCGATCATGTCGTCCTGGCCAACGCAGTGAATATGGCCGGTCATGTCACGATCGAGGAGTACGTCAACATCGGAGGAATCACACCAATACATCAGTTCGTCCGGATCGGTCGACAGGCCTTCATCGGCGGCGGATCCCGGGTGAACAAGGATATCCCTCCATTCGTACGGGCGGTCGGCAATCCGCTCATCCTCTCGGGTCTCAACACGATCGGGCTCGAGAGACGGGGAGTACCCGAAGATATCCGGCGTGAGCTCAAACGCGCGTACCGGTTGTTCTTCCGTTCCGATCTGGATATCTCGAAGGCCATCGATGAAGCACGCAGCAGCCTGAAGGCGTATCCGGAGATAGAATATTTCATCGATTTCATCGAACAGAGCAAGCGGGGTATTACGCTCTGATTGCCCCGGCGCGACGTCGATGTATCATCCCTTCGTCCTGTCCGATCCTTCCCGAACCGCTCTGTTGACAGGACGAGAACGAGGTCGTTATGTAGTAGCCGAAGATGTGATTGCCCGGTGCAACAGCAGTAACTTCAATAGGAAAAGATACCTATGAAGACAGTCAAAGTTGGTGTGATCGGTGTCGGTCACCTCGGTTCGGCTCACGCCAGCATCTACAGACGGCTGGCAGGCGTCGAACTCAGAGGTGTGTACGACGCGGACGAGAACAGGGCCAGGACGCAGGCGGAAAAACTCGACTGCAGAGCCTATCCGGATATGGAGGATCTTCTGGCGGACGTCGAGGCGGTGAGCATCGTCGTTCCGACAGCCGCACACTTCGAGATCGGTATTCAGGCGCTCGAGCACGGTCTCCACGTCCTCATGGAAAAACCGATTGCCCGTACGCTGGAGGAAGCCGATCGACTCATCGAAATGGCCGACGAGAAGAAGGTGATATTTCAGGTGGGGCACATCGAGCGGTTCAATCCCGCTGTCCGGAAGGGATCCGCCGTCATCGACAACCCCCTGTTTCTGGAGTGTCACCGGTTGGCACCGTTCCAGCCCCGCGGGACGGACGTCGATGTCATCCTGGACCTGATGATTCACGATATCGATCTCGTTCTGAAATTCGTCGACTCGGAAGTGAAAAACATCAGCGCGATCGGCGTTCCGGTCATAACGAAGAAGATCGACATCGCCAATGCACGGATCACGTTCAAGAACCGGGCTGTGGCCAACATCACCGCCAGCAGGATATCCAAGTCCGTCGTGAGAAAAATGAGGATATTTCAGAAGGATGCATACATCTCCATGAATTTCTACAAGCGGACGATCGAGGTGATCCGGCTGAACAGGGATCTCGATCACACCGGAGTGGATGTCCCCGATCTGGATGACTATTTCGTGGTCAACCGCAGCGTGCTCGATGAAGAGGACGCCCTCAACGTCGAACTCGCCGCCTTCGTCGAATGTGTCAGGACGAAAACCGCTCCTCAGGCTTCCAGCAGGGACGGAAGAAATGCCCTGTATGTCGCTTCGTGCATCCTGGACGAGATCAAGGATACGACGGTCGGCCTGCGGCGGAAGCTGGTGTGAATCCCATGTCGATTCTGAAAAACTGGCACAGGAAGAGAGAACGGCGGTACCCGGTCTTTCGATCGAAATCCGTGTGGAGACTCGTGCTTCTGCTCGGTGCGGTACTGTTCCTGATGTGGTATCTCGACAGATTCATCTCACCATGATTACATGATGGACGAACATGGCATCGGACAGGATTTTCATTTCCACCGGCGATCACTCCGGTGACAGATATGCGGCGAGGCTGATTCAGGAGATTGGTGAGCTCGTGCCGGATTGCGGATTCCTGGGGCTCGGAGGTTCCAGGATGGAGCAACAGGGTCTCCGGTCTCTGGTTTCGATCGAAGATATCAGTCTCGTGGGTTTTGCCGAAGTGCTGCCGAAGCTGGATGTCTTCGTCAGACTCCTGAGTCGTATCAAAAATCTGTTCAGGGAAGATCCGCCGCAGCTGGTCATTCTCGTCGATTATCCCGGGCTCAATCTGCGGATTGCCAGGATCGCCAAAGAGGCGGGTATTCCCGTCCTGTATTATGTGGCTCCACAGGTCTGGGCATGGGGACTGCGACGTATAGTCAAGATGAAACGGTACGTCGACAGGGTCGCCGTGATCATGCCGTTCGAAGTGGAGTTCTATCGAAAGCACGGTATCCTGGCCGACTATGTTGGACATCCCATACTCGAGACGCTCGAAGTGGATCGTACCAGGGAGGAATTCTTCTCGTCACTGGGAATCGGGAAGGAGAGGGCGGTGCTCGGAATTCTGCCGGGTGTCCGGAGAAACGAAATCGACAGGCTGCTCCCGAAGTTTCTGGCTATCGGGGAGAAGGTGAAGCAGTACAACCCGGATGTCGAAGTCGTCATGAGCTCCCCGGATCCCGAGATCGGCGCCAGGATTCCCGAACCCGTCCGGCGATACGAGGGAGCCTCCCACGACCTGATCGCTCACGCCGACTGCCTGCTCACGAAATCCGGGACGAGTGTGCTCGAAGCAGCGGTACTCGGCACACCGATGATCGTCTGCTACCGCCTGTCCCTGCTCAATTACATCCTCGCCCGCATGTTCATCAGGACCGAATACATCAGCCTCGTCAATCTCCTCATGGAGGAGAAGGTCGTTCCAGAATTCATACAGACTGAAGTGACCCCGGAAAACGTCATTCCCATCATCGAAGATCTTCTGGACGATGAGAGTGGTGCACGGAAGGCGATGATTCAGAGTCTGCAGGAGGTACGTGAGCGGCTCGGAGCACACGACACCTCGCGGGAGGTGGCCCGGATAGCCGAGAAGATGATGACAGGCTGAGGAACGGGATCATGGCACTGGAATCACTGAGACGATCCTGGCAGAGAGTCGTCTTTCTTCTCGTCGGCTGTGCCGGTGCGCTCGTTGTCAGGATCCTGATGAGCACGCTTCGTCTGGATGTCGAAGGAGAGGAGAAACTGAACAGGCTTCGGAGCCGGGGACAGAAGGTGATCTACACCTTCTGGCACGGCCAGATGCTCATCCTCACCTTCACGCACAGGTACCAGGACATTCACATTCTCATCAGCGATCATCGCGACGGCGAGATCATCGCTCAGGTCACACGGAGGCTGGGTTTTTCGTCGGTACGGGGATCGACGTCGAGCGGGGGTGTGAAAGCGGTGCTCAATATCCTCACGAAGCTGAACAACAGATACGACATGGCGATCACTCCGGACGGTCCGCTCGGCCCGAGATGGAAAGTGCAGCAGGGCGCTCTCTATATCGCGCAGAAGACGGGGCTGCCGATCATACCGGTCGCGACCGGGACGGACCGGTACTGGGAGTTCGAGACGTGGGATCGGTTCCGTATTCCGAAACCGTTTTCGCGCGCACTACTCCTCTACGGAGACCCTGTTATCGTGTCCGCGGACCTGGACAAGAACGGAATCCAGGCGAAGATGGTGGAGCTGGAAGAGCGGCTGACGGCTCTCTCCCGGGAGCTCGAAGCAAAGCTGGAGGGGTGACCGTGAAACCGTACTCTGTCCCCGAATACGCCGGATGACTCTCTTACGGAATGTCACGATAAAGACCCACGCGTTTTTCCGGAAACGGTTCTTCGCGCCGGCCGGGGATTCGCGGCCGTTCTTTCTGTCGATTCTGCTTCTCGTTCCGGGCGCACTCTACTTCCTCGTCACCGGAGTCGGGCGGGTGCTGTACCGGAAGAAGATTCTGGAAAGTACCAGGGTCCCGGCCATTGTCATCGGCGTCGGTAATCTGACCGTCGGGGGATCGGGGAAGACGACGGTGACCATGGAACTGGCCGAGTACCTCAGGAACCGGGGTTTCAGGGTTGCCGTTCTCAGCCGCGGGTACGGAGGCCGCAGCCTGCTTCCGAACCCGCTCGTCGTGTCGGAGGGGGATGGACCGCTACGGTCGGTGGAAGAAGTCGGGGACGAAGCATACATGATGGCCGAGAGATTGAAGGGTGAGGTCGTGGTAATCGTCGGCAAGGACCGGAAAGAAAGCGCCCTCCTTGCGACGGAAGAGTTCGGCCGGGAGTGTCTCGTTCTGGATGATTCTTACCAGTATCATCGTCTGCACAAGGACTTCGAAATCCTCCTCGTCAATGAGAGCGATCTCGCGGGCTCGCTGAGGCCATTTCCCGCAGGACCGTTCAGGGAACCCGTGTCGAGCGCGAAGTATGCCGATATCGTCGTTCTCATGCAGGGCCTGGACGCAGACGGTGGGCATTCCGGCCGGGAGAGAATCGAAAAGATCGCACGGCCTGCCACGACGGCGAGACCCGAGTCGATCAGGCTGCTGTGCATCCGGCCGGAAACCGGTGAAGTGGGATTCGAGCGGATTGCCGGGAGGAGGATCGTGGCGTTTGCATCGATAGGAAGAACGGATATATTCACTGATATGGTGCGGGGGCTCTCGCCCGAATGGTTCGACGTCGTCGAATTTCCGGATCATTTTCGTTATTCCCGCGAGGACATCGTGTCGCTGAGAAAGTACGCAGAGCGGGAACGTGCAGTCGTTCTCACGACCGAAAAGGACCGGGTAAAGCTCGACCTGGAACTTTTCGCAGACAGGGAGTGTTACTCGATGCTGCTCTCCTACCGGCTCTTCGAGTCGGATACGGAGTTGAAGAGGGCGGTCGATGCGCTGTTCGATGGATTGGAAACACCCGCATGAAGATTGTGAAGACAGACGTCGTAGTCATCGGATCAGGTATCGCCGGACTGACCTACGCGGTG
>CAZMKB010000185.1:0-7334 GCA_964566685.1 uncultured Gemmatimonadota bacterium
AGTTCCGGATGGTCTGCTCGCAGCGCCAGGTGAGCTCGTCGTCGGGCATGTCGAGATTCGCCTCCACGACCTGCCTGAGATCGCGCTCGATGATCTTCTGGTTCTGCGACGTCGGGGGGACGATCTTCGCGTCGAGGACATCCCCCTTCTCGTCCAGGCTGTAGCGGTGGTAGAGGGCGCCGCGGGGAGCCTCGGTGCAGCCGAACCCGGTGCCGGCGCGGGGCCGGACATCGGCGGAGGGGCGGTCCGGTTCATCGTATCGCTCGATGATGCGGAGGGCTTCGTCGCAGGCCCAGAGCATCTCGACACACCGCACGACGATACTTTTGTAAGGGTTCCTGCAGCCGGGCTCGAGCCCGGCCTCCCGCGCCGCCTCCTGAGCGACGGGCGAGAGCCGGTCGAAATCGAGATTGAACCGGGCGAGCGGTCCCGCGAAGTAGGGGCCTTCCCCCCTCAGAGTCGAGTGGAGTGCGGTGGAGTGCTCGACGTGGTCCTCGGCGAAGTGACTGTCGTAGTCGCGGACGTCGATGTCGAGCCCCCCGCTCGAGACGATCCTCCCTTCGTTAAAGGGGTACTCGTCCGGGTGGCTGAGCGCCACGAAGGGGTAGTCGTCCTCGAAATCGGGAAACTCGAATCCCGCCGTCCACTCCACCAGGTCCCGTGCAATGTCGCGTGCCCGCTCGAGCTTCTCCACCAGGGACCGGAGCTCGCTCTTCGACGGAACACGGTAGAACCCGCCGACCCGGACGTTGATGGGGTGGATTTCGCGTCCGGCCATGAGGATCACGATCTCGTTGCCGGTCTTCTTGAGCTCGAGCCCCCGCTCGACCACGCCGGCGTGCTCCTTCGCCATCTGGATGGCGTCCTGGAACCCCAGGAAATCGGGGGCGTGGAGCATGAGCACGTGCAGGCCGTGGCTCTCGATCCACTCGCCGCAGTAGATGAGACGACGAAGGTCGCGGAGCGGGCCGGTAACGTCGATGCCGAAGGCGTCCTCCACGGCGTGGACCGCGCTCATCTGGTAGGCGATGGGACAGATGCCGCAGATGCGGGCGACGATGTCGGGGACCTCTTCGTATGTCCGGCCGCGCAGGAACGCCTCGAAGAAGCGGGGCGGCTCGAAGATCCGGAAGCGGACGTCGTCCACTTTTCCGCCTTTGATGCTGACCGTGAACGCTCCTTCTCCCTCGACCCGCGCCAGCGGATCGACCTTGATGCGCTTCTTACTCATGGGCTTCGCTCTCCCTGCGAAACGCCTCCGCGTAGGCATTGAAGGTGCGGAAGAAGCGGACGATGTCGCGCCGCTCCATGCCTTCAGCGGCGAACCAGGAGCTGAGCGACCGCGTGTTGGCCTCCTCCTTCGGACCGTAGCAGCCATAGCAGCCACGGTCGTAGGACGGGCAGAGCGCCCCGCAGCCCGCGTGGGTGACGGGGCCCAGGCAGGGGACTCCCCGTGCCACCAGGATGCAGACGTTGCCGAGACGCTTGCAGGCGACGCAGACGGCGTCCGGGTGAACGGCCGGCCTGCGGTCGTGGATACAGGCACCGACCACGTCCAGGAGCTGATACTTGTTGATGGGGCAGCCCTGCAGCTCGAAATCGACGCTGATGTGCTCGGCGATGGGCGTCGACTTCCTGAGCGTGTCGATGTACTCCGGCCTGGCGTAGACGGCCGACACGAATTCACTCACGTCACGGAAGTTCCTGAGCGCCTGGATGCCCCCCGCCGTCGCGCAGGCGCCTATGGGAATGACGTACTTCGACGCTCTCCTGATTTTGTGGATGCGCTCCGCGTCGTGCGCCGTCGTGATGGAGCCTTCGACCAGGGACATGTCGTAGGGTCCCCTGACTGTCTCCCGCGAAGCCTCGAGGAAGTAGGCGATCTGCACCTCGTCGGCCAGGGCCAGGAGCTCGTCCTCGCAGTCGAGGAGGCTCAGCTGGCAGCCGTCGCAGGAGGCGAACTTCCAGACCGCGAGCTTCGGTTTTCGCTTCCGTGCCATGTCAGATCTCCCGCTTCATGAAGAGCCGCTCGATCCGCTCGTAGGGAAAGACCGGTCCGTCCCTGCAGACGAACTCCGGTCCGTACTGGCAGTGGCCGCAGAATCCCGCGGCGCACTTCATATTCCGCTCCATGGTGAGATGGATGTTCCCGGCGTCGACGTCCTGCTTCAGGAGCTCCTGCGCGGTGTAGCGCATCATGAGCTCCGGACCGCAGACCATGGCCACGGTGCTAAAGGGGTCGAACGTCGACCGCGAGATGAGCCTGGTCACCACGCCGACGTTTCCGTACCAGTCGCCCCCCGCGTGGTCGACGGTGACGTCGACGTCGAGGTCGAACCTTCCGCGCCACTTCTCGAGCTCCTTCCGGAAGAGAATGTCATCTGGCGTCCTGCAGCCGTAGAGGAGCACCACCCTGCCGTATTTCTTCCGGTTGGCCAGCACGGCATACAGTGCAGGGCGGAGCGGCGCCAGCCCGATCCCGCCGCCGATGATCAGGATGTCGTTTCCTTCGGCTTCCCGGACCGGCCAGTGGCTGCCGAAGGGGCCCCGCACGCCGATCACGTCACCCCGCTTCATGCCGCAGATCGTCCTCGTGACGGCTCCCACCGCCCTGACCGTGTGGACGGTGACCCCGTCCTTCGCCGGATCCCCGCTGAAGGAGATGGGGGCCTCGCCCCTGCCGAAGGCGTAGAGCATGTTGAACTGGCCGGGTTGGAAGGGGAGGCCGCGGGCACCCGTGCCGTCCGGCTCGAGCACCAGCGTCCACGTGTCGCGGGTCTCCTTCACCTTCCTCCGGACACGGAATTTCAGGGGGACCATGTCCTCGACGGACCGTCCCTCGCCGGCCGTTTCGTCAGCTGTGCGTGCCATACAGGTCGAGTAACCTCATGCGCGTCGCCTGGAACCGCTCGATGATGATGTGAGCGAACCGTTTCATGAATTCGTAGCCCAGCCGGTAGTCCTCCTCGCACTTTCCCCGCAGGCACTCGCCGTCGAGGGCGATGGCCCGGGTGAGCTGAACCGCCCGCGCGTCGAAGTGCCAGTGGTGCGGCGGGAAGAGCCACGACCAGCCCAGGATGTCCCCTTCCCTGAGGGTCTCGATGATGATCGGCCCCCGGTCGGGGGTGTAGATCTCGAGGGCGACTCTCCCGTGCCGGATCAGGAAGAACTGCCGCGCTTCTTCGCCTTCCCGAAAGATGTAATCGCCCGCCTCGAACCTGACGTTCGAGGCGCATCCGGTGATGAGCTGCAGGTAGTCGTTCTCCAGCTCCGCCAGGAAGGGGTGTTCGGCCAGGATTCGTTCAAGCGTGTCCATCGGTGTCACCTTTCTCCCTCTGCTCGATATTTCGTATCGCGCGTACCTCTTCGGTGATGTCGATTGCGACCGGGCACCAGGTGATGCACCTGCCGCAGCCGACACACCCCGAAACGCCGAACTGATCTATCCACGTGGCGACTTTGTGCACGAGCCACTGCCGGTAGCGCGACAGCCGGCTCGTTCGGATGCTGCCGCCGTGAATATAGCTGTGTTCTCTGGTGAAGCAGGAGTCGAGCAGGCGCCGCCGTGACGTCACCTTCCCCCCGATGTCCGTCCTGTCCTCCACCGTGGCGCAGAAACAGGTGGGGCAGACCAGCGTGCAGTTCGTGCAGGCGAGACACCGGGACGCGACATCGTCCCAGCGCGGGCTCTCGTAATTGCGGTAGAGGAGCTCCTTGATGCCATCGGTGTCCATCTCTCTTCCCATGTTTCCCGCGGCTTCCTCGACGAGGCGGTCGGCGGCATCCCGTTCCTCCCGGCCGGCTTCGGGAGCTCCTGTCCCCTCGAGGTAACGGCGCCCCGCTTCTGTTCCGGCCCCGGCGACGAAGACGTGCCGGTCCCCGTCCGGCAGTTCGGTGAGGACGAGGTCATACCATCCGGTCGCCCGCGGGCCGGTCCCCATCGACGCGCAGAAACAGGTGCCTCCCGCTCTCGTGCAGTTGACGGCGACGATGAAGATCCCCTCCCTGCGGGCGCGGTAGCCCGGCTCGATATAAGGACCGCGCAGGAACACCCGGTCGAGGACGTCGAGCGCGTGCAGGTCGCAGGAGCGCACGCCGATGAAGGCGCGCTTCACCAGGTCGCCCTCTCCCGTGGCGATCTCGAAACCGGAACCGTCCTGCTCCGCCCGCCAGAGGAGCTGCTCCGGGGGGTAGAGAATCTCTTTCATGGAACGTGGTCCATTGACGACGCCGAAGTATGCCCCGTCTCCCTCCGGGCTCTTCTTCAGGCGATACCTGCCGCCGTCCTGTTCGTCGGTCCAGCCGGCGGGAAGGTCGGACAGCGACCGGATCTCGGCGGGGACCACGGCGCCCTGCCTGATGACCGGCCCGATCGTCGTGAAGCCGTCGGCGTGGAGGCGGTCGAGTATGTTCTGGAGATGACCGGGATCGAGCGAATACACGGTACCGGAGTCGCTCTCCGGTGCCCTCGTCTCGTCCATGTCGAGCCGCTCCGTCCTGTGATGATGGTCTGAAGAGTGCGGGTAATCCCCTGCTCCGTGCCGCCGATAGTGCGGGACACACGTGTCAGTATGTGCCGGAAAAGATCCGAAACCCGCCCATTGCAGAGTAATGTATCATTCCGGTTATCGGAATCAAGTCTTACGGCGGTGTCCCGGGGGAGCATCAGCCGGCAGAGGGGGCAGAGAGTGCTTTCTCACGAGGTCGTCGACGTACTGGTTTTCCGATATGAGAGACGGGCCGGGAGGGAAGAGCGACAGGTGAAGACGGGTGGAAGCGTGATGAGACTGGTGCGTACAGTGCCTGTCAGATCGAGCGATTGACCGGAATGGGACCCATATCCCGGGCAAGAAGCAGAGCTGCAGAGAACTTGGCCACGTGATTCACGGTCTGCCGCGGGAAGTATCCCCGGGAGGCCAGGGTCCAGAAGTCCGCCGTCCCTCCCCGGAGGATGGCGGAGCGGACCCGGTTCTCTCCGGTGTTGTAGGCGGCCAGCGTGAGCTCGAGCGAGCCGAACTCGAGGTAGAGGTCGCGCAGGTACCGTCCGGCGGCGTGTGTGGACTTCAGGAAGTCCTTCCGTTCGTCCACCGTTTCGTCGACCTGCAGCCCGTAGCGCCGGGCGGTCGCCGCCGTGAACTGCCATGGTCCCACGGCGTTCGCATAGGAACGGGCATCGTGGTCGAAATTACTCTCGACGTAGGCGAGGAAGATGAGCTCTGTGGGCAGCCCGTACTCATTGAGGACGGGTCCGAAGGTCGAGCTGTACTCGTTGGCCAGTTCGAGGCCCGACCGGAAATCAATCCTGCCGGAGGTCGTGAACACGTGCATGTACCGCTTCACCGGTTTCGGAAGCGCCGGCTGCTTGACGTAGTCGGGGGACCTGCTCTGTCTCCGCAGGAGATCGGAGACCGGAGAGGAGACCGGGAGATCACGGCGCGGGCTCTCGATGGCGAACGAGGGGAAAGCCGGCACGTCCGGGCGGACGGCGGGCTCATCCGACGGAACGAGGTGCTCCATCGAGGTGAACCCCGTGAACTGAAGCAGAATGATTGTCGTGACGAGCGCCGAAAGGCGCACGGCATGCCTGCTGCTCATGGCTACGCAAAGCTCACTGTTCGTGTTACCCGGGCTCGCACGGACCCGCAAAAGACAGAAAGGGAGGCTCACAGGAGCCCTCCCCTCTGGTGATGTCTTCGTTGTCCTGAACGTGCGAATCCCCCTTCCTGGTCCAGGGGAAGAGGGATCGTATTTCCAAAAGTATAGCACAATCCGGGAGAGAATTCAACCCCCTGGGTGCAATTCCCGAAATAGTAATACGTTACGAGGCACAGGACCCCGGTTGAGACGAGTGGATTTTTCTCCGAGTCCGCGGCACCGGGTGCAGGATGTCGTACCCCGGAACCATGCACTACATGATGTAGTATTTTCGGGGAATCGGCATACCGTTCACTCCGGCGGCCGGCCGGAACGGATCCTCTCCACCGCCTGCCGTGCACGCTGCCTGGCGCTGTCGGCCCGCTTCCAGAGCTCGAGGAACCGGGTGAGATGAGAGACCGCCTCCGCATCCTTTCCTTCTCTGAGCAGCAGGAAGCCCAGGTTGTAGTGAGCCTCCGGGAACGCCTCTTCGATTTCCAGAGCCCTCCGGAGCGCTTCTTCCGCTTTCCCGGTCTTTTCCAGCCGGTCGAGGACGGAGCCGATGTTGTTCCAGGCCGTATGTGATCGGGGGTCGAGAGCCGCGGCCCGCCGGTAGTGCTCCAGGGCTTCCTCGAGCCTTCCCTCCCGCTCGAGGGCGTGGCCCAGGTCGATGTGCGCATCCGCCGAGCGGGGATTCTCCTCGAGGAGAGCGGTGAAGATACCCACCGCTTCCGGTGCTCTTCCGAGCTCGACGAGGGTCATGCCCTTCTCCCGCCTCGCCTCGGTGCCGGAAGGACCGGCCTCGGCTGCCCGGCGGAACTCTTCGAGCGCCGCTTCGTACCTGCCGAGGTCCCGGTAGACGGTGCCGAGAAGGAACCTGGCTTCCACGTCGGCCGGGCTCATGCGGACGGCGTCCTCGAGCACTGCCACGGCCCGGCCGTGAAGATCCAGCTCACGCAGCGCCCTCCCCTTCCCCGTCAGGGCCCACAGGTAGTGAGGATTGACGGCGAGGACACGCTCATACGACGCCAGGGCCGAGTCGGGGCGGTCGAGGGCGAGGTATGCCATGCCGGTGTTGAGGTGGAGCTCCAGGTAGCCGGGGCTCTCTGCCAGGGCACGGTGCCACGCCCGGAGAGCCTCACGGATGTCGCCCGCGCGGTAGAGCGCGAGCGCCCGCTGGTTCATGAGCGTGACGTTGGTCGGATCGAGCTCCAGGGCCCTGGCGTAAGCCTGCTCGGCTTCCCGGTACTCCCCCCGTTCGAAAAGGACGAGCCCTTCCTGCTGGCGGGCGAGCACGGGCAGCATGTCCTTGGGATCAGCCCGGCCCGCTTCTTCCTCCCCGTACCCGGTCACGTAGCCGAGGGCGGCGAGCCGTTCGACGGTTTCGGCATCGGGCTCGAACCCGGCGGCGGCTTCCGTGTCGGTGATCTCCCGCTCGAGCGAGTCGAGGAGGGCGCTCATCCGCCCGGTCCGGTCCTCCGCCTCCCCGGCGAGGCTGGCCTGCTCTCCGGGATCACGGTCGAGCCGGTAGAGCTCTTCCCGGGGCGCCTCGACGTACTTCCAGTCACCGGCGACGACGCTTCTGAGCGGGCTCCAGCCCATGTTTTCGAGCGGCGTGAGCGTCTCGACATAGAGCGGGCGGGGCGGCCCCGGGCCGGTGCTCTCACCGATATGAATCGCGTCCACGAGACTCTCCCCGT
>CAZMKB010000186.1:0-7317 GCA_964566685.1 uncultured Gemmatimonadota bacterium
CCGATCGGGTTGGCGGAGTTCGTCGGCGCGAAGGCCAGCAAGTCAGCGAAAAACCTGGCCTCCTTCATCATCATCTACATAATGCTTCACTTCATTCCCGTCATCATGGTCATCGCTGACTGATCCGGGACGGGGGAAGCACGCCCGGAAGGGGAAACGAACGAAAAATCGGAAGACCGACCGACGATCAGGTGGAACTGTGTCCACCGGGGCATCGACAACAGCCGAGGTAGGGATATGTGGAGAAAACTCATCGACATGTGGAAATCGGACAATCTTCTGGATCAGGCCTGGCAGCAGTCGTTCGAAATGCTCGAAATCACTCACGAAATGTTCCTCGAGGCCATCGAGGTTCTCCGTGAGAGCAGCGAGCCGAACCTGACGAGGGAGATCCGGGAGAAAGACCGAATCGTCAACGTGTACCAGCAGGAAGTCAGGCGAAAGGTCATCACTCACTGCACCGTTCAGGGGCCCGCGGAGCTCCCCGCCGGAATGGTTCTCGTCAGCATCGTGATCGACATCGAGCGCCTCGGCGACTACACGAAGAACATCGTCGATCTGGTCAACTACCGGACGAGGAGGCTCGAAGGGGGGAAGTTCGAACAGGAGCTCCGCCAGGTGGAATCGGCCGTCAGGGACCACTTCGTACGCACGAAGGAATGCATCAGGTCCAGCGACCCCGACATGGCGCTCGAGATCCTCGAGGACTACGACTGGGTCAACGAGCACTGCGACAGGAACATCAGGATACTCGTCAGCGAGGATGACCCGGAAATGGCGCCGGGTGAGGCCGCTTCGCTCTCGCTCTATTTCCGGTGGCTCAAGCGGCTCAACTCCCACCTCAGAAACATTACGACCAGCGTCGTCAATCCGTTCGACAGGATCGGATTCCAGCCGGACAGGCCGGAAGAGGATATCTGACCGGGGAGCCGGGAGAAATGACGGAAGTCCGCCGGGCGGCGCTCACTCGACCAGCAGCATCTTTCTCGTAGCCGTGAAGCCTCCGGATTGGAGAACGGACAGATAGACACCGGAGGGAACCGGTCTTCCCCGATCGTCTCTGCCGTTCCAGACCACGGTGTGGAGGCCCGGAGGCACGCTTCCTTCGAATAGGGATCTCACGCACCTTCCCCGGATGTCGTAGACTCGGAGGCTGACAGAGACCGGACCGGTGTCAGCTCCACCTTCCCCGGACACGTGATAGGTCAGCGTGGTCGAGGGATTGAAAGGGTTCGGATAGTTCTGGCCGAGCGAGCTCCGGGGTGACCGGAAGGAAGGATCCTCGTCCTCGATGCCGACCGGCTCGTCGACGACGATGCCCACGCCGAAATTGCCGGCAGACTCGTTCCAGCCGACGTCGGCCTCCTGGTAGCGCGAGTTCCCGCCTGTGTTCGATCCCCGGAAGGAGATGCCGGGAGGCTCGGTGAGCGAGAGGTTCCTGATGTACACCCAGAACTCCCCGCTCACCCTGATCCCGTGGTTCCGCAGATCGATGGGCATCCAGCTGTCGACGAACTGGACCGGAACGGACACCTGACCGACGCGGTGGATGAGGGACGGCGGTGTGGTGTCCGGGAGAGTCGCGATGATGAATACCTCGATGAAGTCGCCGGCGTCGTAGTGAAGGCGCAGCTCGTCGAGAGACACGCTCGCCTCACCCACGTCGAAGCGCACCGCTTCGGCGAGATAAGTTCCGGAAACCCAGTAGAGCGGCTGGTCTTCCGGATCGAAATCCGTTATGAACTCGGCCGCCAGCCGACCCGTCGGCAATACGACCAGGAGGGCGGCAATGACGCAGATCTTTCTCCAGATCATCGGCTTCTTCCTAATCCTCCACGGACTCTTCGACCGGATCGAACTCGAACCCGGGGATATTGACGGCGCCGTACACGTCCAGCAGACCGCCGTCGATTGCCCTGCCCGGCGGATGACCGCCGTATTCGATCGGCTGCGTGGTGGCATAGAGACGCGTCATGACCTGCTGCGGACCCCATCCGGGCCTGAGAGACCTGACGAGCGCGGCCGCGCCGCTGACGAGAGGAGCGGAGAACGATGTACCATCCACGAAACCGTATGTCGGCGACAGCCCCTGGTCGTCCCTGAACGCCGTCGTGGTGAGGATCGAGCTGCCCGGAGCGGCGATGTGCAGCCATTCTCCGTAATTCGAGAACGGCGTGAGCTCCTTTTCTTCACCGGTGGCGGCAACGCCGACGACCCATTCGTACGCGGCGGGATACGCCGGCCACTCGACGTTGTTGTTTCCGGCACAGGCCACGACCACGGTGCCCGTCTCGTAGAGACACTCTGTCAGCTCCGCCAGGATCTGATTGCTGTAATAATTGTACCAGCTGCAGTTCAGAACGTCCACCTGTTTCTGGATTGCGTAGAGCATGGCCGGAACGATGTACTCGAGGTAGAGCCCCTGCTGCTCACCGGCCCGCAGCGGCATGTAGGAGCAGCTCCAGCCGACTCCGGCGATACCAATGTAGTTGTAAGTGGCCGCCGACGACACACCGGCCACCTTGGTGCCGTGGAAATCGTTGTCGGACTCGGAGTGGTCGGGATCATTGTCGTCCTCGAGAAAATCCCAGCCGTAGAAATCGTCGACGAACTGGTTCGAGTCATCGTCGATCCCGTTCATTTCGACCTGCTGGATCACTCCGTCCCCGTTGAGATCCTCGCCGGGATTCACCCACAGGTTTTCCGACAGGTCCTCGTGATCCATCCACACCCCGGTGTCGAGAATGCCGACGACCACGCTCCGGGATCCCAGTGTATTTTTCCAAGCATATCTCATGCCGCAGTGTTCATCCTGCAGGTGCCACTGCAGCGGAAACAGCGAGTCGTTCGGGGTGATATAGGGTGTCTGGCTCTCGATGACGGAATCCACCACCGTGCCGGGCACTCTGTACAGAAGGTTCGGTGTCACGGTCACTCCCGGCACCCCCTCGAAATCCTCCGTCACCGCAGGGATGTCGAGCTCCGCCGAACCGTCTCCCTCCCACCACTCGATGACGAAGGTCGTGTCGCACAGTGAGAATTCGGTCGTCAGGTTCCGGACGTTGCAGCCGTAGTAGTCTTGGAGCATCTCGAGCTCACCGGTTCCGTAGAAGTCGTCTGCGTGGTAGCTGACGAAGAAACCGTTCGTTCTATACGGCGGCAGCGGTACTGACCTCGTGTGCTGCGCCGGAAGATTCGAACCGACCAGAACCAGGCCTCCGGCGAGAAAAAGGAGTGTTCTGCGCATTTGTGCCCCCTTCGACCCGGACCCGTGGCCGGGCGGTAGCGTGTGTGATCCCGTACCGGTACATTCCTTTCGAATAGGGTACGAGAGTGAGGATCGAATGTCAAGAGGAAGATCCGGGAGTCAGCGATTCCCCCCTTCCCGACGGCATGGGCGTGCCGGCTCCGGCTGTGACCCGGTTGACAGGCAGTACCGCCGCCACTATACTCATTCACCGGCACGACGACAATCATTCTCTCGAAACGAGGACGGGAAGCAATGACCGACCAGCTCATCGAGTGCGTACCGAACTTCAGCGAGGGAAGGGATCCCTCGATAATCGACCGGATCACCGACACGATCGAGGCCGTCGAGGGCGTCAGCCTCCTGGACGTCGATCCCGGCAGGGCGACGAACAGGACCGTGGTCACGTTCGTGGGTCCTCCGGAAGCGGTGTGTAACGCGGCGTTCGATGCCGTGAAGAAGGCATCGGAGCTCATCGACATGAGAAAGCACTCCGGCGAACACCCGCGGATGGGCGCGACCGACGTGTGTCCGCTCGTCCCCGTTTCCGGCATCACCATGGAGGAGGCGGTCGAATACGCCCGCAATCTCGCGGAGCGGATCGGGAGCGAGCTGTCGATTCCCGTCTTCTGCTACGAGCATGCCGCCTTCTCGGAGAAGAGGAGAAACCTCGCCGTCATCCGGGAGGGTGAGTACGAAGGCCTCAAGGACAAGCTCGCCGACTCCGAGTGGAAGCCGGACTTCGGCCCAGCGGAATTCAACCCGGCAGCCGGAGCCACCGTCGTGGGGGCCCGTGATTTCCTGGTGGCATACAACGTGAACCTCAACACCACTAGTACGCGCCGGGCAAACGCCATCGCATTCGACGTCCGTGAACGGGGCCGCAAGAAGAGAAAAGGGAACCCTTTGACCGGTCCGGTCGTGCTCGACGAGAAGGGCGATCCGGTCTGGATACCCGGCAGCCTGAAGCACGTGAAGGGGATCGGGTGGTACATCGAGGAGTACGGGATCTGCCAGGTCTCGATGAATCTGACCAACATCCGTGAGACACCGGTCCACGTCGCTTTCGACGAAGTCTGCGAGAAGGCCCGGGCGAGAGGCCTCAGGGTGACAGGCTCCGAGCTCGTCGGACTCATGCCGCTCGATGCCATGCTCGATGCAGGCCGCTATTTCCTGAAGAAGCAGCAGCGCTCGGTCGGCGTGTCGGACAGGGAGCTGATCAAGATAGCCGTGAAGTCGATGGGTCTCGACGAGCTGGGCCCCTTCAAGCCCGAGAAGAAGATCATCGAGTACGCCATCGCCGACAGGTCTCAGAAACGCCTCGTCGACCTGACGGTCCGGGGATTCGTGGAAGAAACGGCCTCGGAGTCGGTTGCTCCGGGGGGAGGATCCGTGTCCGCGGCGATCGGCGCCATGGGAGCCGCACTCGGCACCATGGTCGCCAACATATCGTCGCACAAGCGGGGTTGGGATGAACGGTGGGAGGAGTTCTCCGACTGGGCGGAAAAAGGCAAGAAGTATCACGACGAGCTTCTCCGGATGGTCGACGAGGACACCCGGGCCTTCAACGCCATCATGGCCGCATTCCGACTGCCGGCGGGAACGGATGAAGAGAAGAAGGAGAAGGAAGAGGCGGTCGAAGAGGCCACGAAGCACGCGATCGAGGTGCCCTTCAGGGTCATGGAGCTCGCCTTCGAGTCGATGGATGTGATGAAGGCGATGGCGGGAATCGGCAATCCGAACTCCGTTTCGGATGCAGGCGTCGGTGCACTCTGTTCGAGAGGCGCTGTCAGGGGGGCGTACCTCAACGTCAAGATCAATGCCGGTGACGTGAAAGACAGGCGGTGGATCGACGACCTCATCGAGCGGGGACGCAGCCTCGAGGAGAAAGCGATCGAGCTCGAGAAGGAAATCCTCGCCATCGTCGAAGAGAAGATGCGCGAAGGAAACGGCTGAGCCGGACGTCGCTTCGGCCCCGGCCGGCAACCCGGCAGCCCCACCCCCTCATGGAGGACGATCCTCCGGCAGACCCCAATCGGAACCCGATCCGGTCAGGGAGCACTGCCCTCCGACCCGAGCCGGAGCCCCCTCGGAACGATCACCCTCTCAGCGAGATCGAAGCCTCCCTGGACCAGAAGCGCGAGAACGGCAGCCGGAACCGCCCCTTCGAGAATCAGTCCGATGTCGTCGAGCCGGATACCGGTGAGTATCGGCTGCCCGTAGCCTCCGGCCCCGATGAGAGCACCGAGCGTGGCCGTCCCGACGTTGATGACCGCCGAGGTCTTGATCCCGGCGAGGATCGCGCTCGAAGCCAGCGGCAGTTCGATGAGCCGCAGCCTGGCAAAAGGCGGAAGCCCCAGGGCGACCGCGGACTCGTGCATGTGGGTGGGAATGTCGCGAATGCCGGTGTAGGTGTTCCGGACGATGGGGAGGAGGCTGTAGAGAAACAGCGCGAGAACCGCAGGCGGGCCCCCGATCCCGAGAAGCGGGATCATGAAGACCAGGAGGGCCAGCGAAGGAATGGTCTGAATGATCCCGACCCCTCCGAGGATGATCCCGGCCAGCCGGGGATTTCGCACGGCGAGGACGCCGAGCGGGATAGAAACGAGGATGGCGGCGGTGAGAGAAATGAGCACGAGCACCATGTGCTCGAGGGTCCTCTGCCGCAGACGCTGCCTGAACGAGACCACTTGGAACTCGCTCTCGACACCGAGCTCCTGCTCGAGAAAGCGGGCGGCGACTCTCTTCTCAGGTACCCCGTCGATCTTCGCGCGTGCGTTCATGGCGATCATCTCCTCCGCCTGGATCATTCCTTCGAGCGATTCGACGTCTTCCACCACCTCCGGATGTCGACTCCCGACATCGCTCCGGTACAGGATCACCGCTTCATAGGCAGGAAAGAAACCCCAATCGTCCGCGAGGCTCCTTATGTCATAGTAGGAGATCTCCGCGTCGGTCGAGTAGAGAGCGATGGCGTCGACCGACCCGCTGGCGAGACCGTGGTAGGAGAGATCGTGATCCATCCCCCGCACGTTCTCCTGGGGCAACCGGTAGTGCCTCCGCAGGCCCGGCCACCCGTCGCCGCGGTTCATGAACTCGTTCGTGAAACCGAATTCCAGATCCGGGTAACGCTTCAGGTCGGAGATCGTCTCGATGCCCAGCTGCGCCGCCCTGGACTGGAGCATGCCGATGGCATATGTGTTGTTGAAACCGAGCGGATCGGACATCACGACACCCTTTCCCTCGAGGAAGGCCGCCAGCTCTTTTTCGTCGGCCAGCTGTTCATCCTGGAAAATCTCCCGGAGGAGCGTCCCCGTGTATTCCGGATAGATGTCGATGTCGCCCGCGAGGATCGCTCCCCAGAGCACCCGCGTGCCTCCGAGTTCGCGGCGGTGGCCGGCAGAGACGCCGGACGACCTCAGGAGCTGGGTGACGATCTCGCCGAGGATCACGTTCTCCGTGAACTTCTTGGACCCCACCGTGATTTCCTCTCCGCCGGCGGACTCGAGCTCACCGGTCGGAACCAGGCCGCACAGGAGAGAGCCAATCAGGATGTAAGCGGGATATCTCAACACCGGCACACTCACAGCTCATTCAGAGGGTTGCGCTGCGCATTGATGAATCGCGAGACGAAGGGATCGACCGGACGGTCGACGAGATCCCGGACCGTCCCCTTCTGCACAATCCTTCCCTCCCGCAGGAGAACGATCTCGTCTCCGAAGAACACGGCTTCTCCCATGTCGTGGGTGACGAGAACGACCGTCTTGCCCAGTTTCCTGAAGATCGATTTCAGATCGTCCTGGAGTTCGGCCCGAATGAGAGGATCGAGCGCGCCGAGCGGCTCGTCGAGGAGAAGGAGCTCGGGATCGAGCATGAGAGCCCTCATGAGGCTGACCCGCTGCCTCTGACCGCCCGAGATCTGGGCCGGGTACCGTTCGAGCAGGTCCTCCGGGAGGCGGGTGAGGCCGGCGAGCTCGACGACCCGGTCGAGACCCCGGCGGGCGGGTTCGGTGAGCCGGGGGGCGACGTCGTGGCGCTGGCTGGCGAGGATGTAGGGCGGGATGCAGCGG
>CAZMKB010000187.1:0-7315 GCA_964566685.1 uncultured Gemmatimonadota bacterium
GTTCCCGTGCCGGCCGTGGTCGACATCGGAGTGGTGGGGAAAGAGGATTCCTACAGGGGCATGGTGCGGCTCATCGGGCTGCTCGCCGACGAGGAGAGGCTCTCCGAAGTCCGTCTCGAGCCCTCGTCACCCTTCATCAGCGGCGAGATCACGGAGTATCGAGCCAGTGAAGACACGATCCCGGTCCTCGAGTTCGTCCTCGCGCCCGGGATCCGGGCGGGCTCGATCGAGCAGACGATCACCATCACCTCTGACGATCCGCCGGCAGAGTCCTTCCTCCGTGTCTTCGGGATGAAAGAGGGAGACGTCAGGGTGACTCCCGACCGGTTGCTGATAGTGCAGCGCGGAGACGCCGAACCCGGTGAGGCCGTCCTGACGATCGAAGGCGAGCGTCCATTCCGGATCACCGGAGTGGAGGACTTCACGAATCTCCTCGACATCTCGACACGAACCGTCCGGGCTGATACCCACTACGAGCTGGCCGCCCGCCTGAAACAGCGGCTCGAGGAGAAAGCCATCGGGCACATCGTCGTTCACACCGACCTGGAAAACCAGCCGAAACTCGAGATCCCCGTCTTCCTGGGGATACTTCGCTGATCTCCTCCCATCCCTTGCAAAGCCGTCCCGGCGTCAGTAGTATATAACCTGTTTCGCCGGAACCTTACCGGGCTCTGATCGGTACAGGGAGAGACGGGACACTATGTAAAGAGGGAGGAACCGAATGTCCGCAGCCGAGACGGGGACCGACGAGCAGGCGGTGGAGGAGATACGAGCCGCACGGGAAAAGATCCACGAGGAGATCGGACGTGTCATCGTCGGCCAGAAGGAGATCATCGACAACCTCCTCATCGCCATGTTCTCGGGCGGTCACTGCCTGATCCTGGGTGTGCCCGGGCTCGCGAAGACGCTGATCGTGAGCTCCCTGTCCGCGATGCTCGACCTCGAGTTCAGCCGGATCCAGTTCACTCCCGATCTCATGCCGTCGGACATCACCGGTACCGACATCATCCAGGAGGATCCCCGGACGGGAAACCGGGCGTTCCGGTTCCTCCCCGGGCCGATCTTCGCGAACGTGGTCCTCGCCGACGAGATCAACAGGACGCCGCCCAAGACCCAGGCCGCCCTGCTCCAGGCCATGCAGGAGCACCAGGTCACCACCGGGGCGACCACGCGGTCTCTCAGGGAACCGTTCTTCGTCCTCGCGACGCAGAACCCCATCGAGCAGGAAGGCACCTATCCCCTCCCCGAGGCGCAGCTCGACCGGTTCATGTTCATGCTCTTCATCTCCTACCCGTCGGCGGAGGAGGAGGTCGAGATCGTCCAGACGACGACGAGCAGGACGCTCCCGGTTCTCGAGAAGGTGATGAGCGGCGACGACATCGTGCGGCTCCAGGGACTGGTGAAGAAGGTTCCCGTGAGCGACGAGGTCGCACGCTACGCCGTCGATCTGGCGGGCGGGACGAGGCCCGGCGCACCCGGCGCACCGGAATTCATGGAGGAATTCGTCGCCTGGGGTGCCGGTCCCCGGGCTTCCCAGTATCTGGTTCTCGGGAGCAAGACCCGGGCGGTCCTACTCGGACGCTACACGCCGACGGAGGACGACGTCCTGGCTGTCGTCAGGCCGGTGCTCAGGCACCGCATCGTCACCAATTTCAACGCTGAAGCCGAGGGAGTGACGGTGGACACGCTCCTCGAGCGGTATCTCGAGAAGAAGCGCCCGGCCTGACCGCCACGGCCGCGGCTCCCCGTTCGTGCCCGGCGATTCACACGCGACATTCATCAGGGATGGAACAGACCGACAGGAAGAACAAGCGTATCGAGTACCTCTCTCCCGAGGTCGTGTCCCGCCTGGGTGGGCTCGAGCTCATCGCCCGTCTCGTGGTCGAGGGTTTCATCACCGGCCTGCACAGGAGTCCCTACCACGGGTTCAGCGTGGAGTTCGCCGAGCACCGGCCGTACATGACCGGCGACGAGGTCCGGTTCATCGACTGGAAGGTCTGGGCCAAGACCGACCGGTACTACGTGAAAGCGTTCGAGGAGGAGACCAACCTGCGGGCCTCCATCCTTCTCGATGTTTCGGGTTCCATGGGGTACGGCTCGGGGTCGATAACGAAGTTCAGGTACGCTGTCATGCTCGCGAGTGCGCTCTCCTACCTGATGCTCAGGCAGCGGGACGCTGTGGGGTTGATCATGTTCGACGAGGAAGTGCGGCGCCTGATCGAGCCCCGTGCGACGAGAAGGCAGCTCGGTGTCCTGCTCGGGGCCATGAGCGAAGCCCGTCCCTCGGGCAGGACTTCCCCGCTCTCCCCGTTCCGGGAGCTGGCGGGCCGCATCAGGCGGCGTGGACTCATCGTCGTCATTTCGGACCTGCTGACCGATCCCGGGGACGTTCAGCGGGCCCTCATGTATTTCCGGCACCAGAACCACGAGGTCATCGTTTTCCACCTGCTGGATCCGGTCGAACGCCGCCTCGAGCTCGATCAGGAAGCGGTGTTCAGGGACATGGAAACCGGTGAAACGGTCCATGCCGTGCCCTGGGAGGTCCGCAGCGAGTATGTGAGCTCCATGAACGAGATGATCGACACCCTGCGCCGCGAGCTCCGGGCCGCCCACATCGATTACCAGCTCCTCTCCACCGACACTCCCTTCGTGGAGAGCCTGACCCGCTACCTGGTGAAGCGGTCACGCCTGGGATGAGCCATGGACTTCATCGACTTTCTCCGGCCATCGTATCTCTGGGCGCTGCCCCTTGCCGCCGGCCCGATCATCATCCACCTGCTGAGCAGGAGGAGGAAGCGGATCGTCGAGTTCAGCTCGATTTCCCTGCTCCTCGCCGCCCGGCAGAAAAATGTCGAGCGGCTCAACCTGCGGGAGATCCTCCTCCTTTTGATGAGAACCCTCATCGTGCTGTTCCTGCTCCTCGCCATGGCCCGGCCGGTGGTGCGGGGGCTCGGGGGGACGTCGATCGGCGACCACGAGCCGACCGCCGTCGTCATGCTCCTCGACGGCACGCTCAGCATGCGCTATGCGTCGGCGGGAGAAACGAGCTTCGAACGCGCCATAGCCGGGATGCGGGAGGTGCTGGGTTACACCGGCTCCGAGGACCGGGTGCGGATACTCGTCTGCGGGCCGGCCGGACCCGGTCCGTTCGATTTCGCCGGCGAGCTCCGGCCGCACGAGGCCGGCTCCCGTCTCGAGCTCCTGGAACCCGCGGCCGTGCACCGGACGCTGGACGACTGCCTGAAACGAGCACTCTCGGTCGCCGGGACGATGGACCTGCCCTGGAAAGAGGTTCACGTCTTCACTGACCTTCAGGAAACATCGTTCGGCGCCGGATTGCCGGGGGACGCCCCCGAAAACATTCCGATCGTCTTCCTGCCGGCCGGCGATCCGGATCCGGTGAACCGTTTCGTCGGATCGGCGGATCTCCTGCGGAGGGAGGGCGCATCCGAGAAGCCGTGGTCCGTGACGGCCCTGATCGGTGCGGGCGGGCGACCCGGCGATCCCACCGTGTTCCCGAGACTCTACTTCGACGACGACATGCAGGGAATAGTGGAGGTCCGGGCGGTGGGGGAAGAACCTGTGCCGGCCGCCTTCTCTCTCGAGTCCTACCCGGGTGAGGGAAGAAGGATTCGGGTCGAAATCGACAGAGACGGGCTCGCCGCCGATGACGTGCGCTATCTCACCGCCGGGGGCGAGATGCCGCTTCACATCAGCCGGGGCGAGGGCGTCGATTCGTCACTTCCCCTCAGGCTCGCGCTCGACCTCATCGAAGGCGGGCGAGATCGGGCCCCGGACGGGGAACGAAACGGAGTGAAAGGCGCGGGGGTGGCGGGGCGGGAGAGTGAACCGCCCCCCTTCAGGGTCCACGTCACGTTCTGGTCAGACCGGGAGGGGATCCGTGAGGCCATCGAGCGCGGCACAGGCCTCGTCCTGTTCCCCCATCCCGAACGCGTCGAACCGTATCAGGGTGGCCCGGTTCCATTCGAGGCCGGTGGGGAGCTGGTGCTCGAGGAAGGACTGTTCCGGGCCGTCCGGATGCCGATCGGCGCCGGGGCGCCGCCGGGCGTGGCCCGCCTCGGGAAGGGGCTGGAGAGAATCAGCGTGTCACGCTATCACGAAATCGATCTGCTGCCGGGCAGCGCGTACGCCGCAGGCGCCTGGACCGTGATCCTGGAGGGAGGAGATCCGCTGCTCGTCGGGGGGCAGACGGACCGGTCGCGACTGGTGGTCTGGTCGGTGGCTCCCGAGCGCGGGAGCTCGACGCTGTTCTCGACACCGCTCTTCGTACCGCTCCTGGATGCCACTCTCCGCTATGCTGCGGGCGGGCATGCGGTTGAGGAGCACTTCTGCGGAATACCGGCCAGGCGGCAGATCCCCGGCCTGGGCCGCGGCGAGGCGCTCACGGTGCGGCTGCCCGGCGGGAGCGAAATCGTGGTGAGGGCGGAGGAGCCGGGAGAGCTCGTGGTTGCCGAAACCGGGGAACCGGGGTTCTACACCGTGACACGCGGCGGGGAAGTCGTGGACGTGTTCGCCGTCAACGTCGACACCCGGGAGTCCGACCTCTCCAGGATCGGGGAGGACGAGCTCGCTTCGCTGTACGCACCGCGCGAGGTCAGGGTCGTCCGCACCGGCGAGCGCCTCGAGGAGGCGATCTTCTCGCGGCGCGGAGGAAAGGAGCTGTCCGGTCTCTTCTTCGCCGCGGTGCTCGTGCTGATGATGACCGAATCGCTGGTGTCCGGAAGGATTCGTGGCGTGTGAACACCGGGCGGCCCCGGCCGCCGGCTCGAATTAGAGGTATTGCGGCATCATGAACCTGGTTCGAAAGCTCGAGAGATTCGGGCGCTCCCGTCCGTTCGACGAGCTCCTCGGGGAGATACGCTGGGGTGCCGGGCACCTGCAGGCGACCAACCTCGCCGGCTCGAGCAGATCTCTCCTCGCCGCCCTTCTCTCCCGGGAGACCGGGCGCACCCTTCTCTTCCTGGTGAAGTCCCGGGATCGGGCGAGGAGGACCGCGGAGGACCTGAGAACACTGCTCGACGAGGAGTGCGTCTTCCCTCTGCCCCCGGTGTCCCTGACGGGTCTCGACGACGAGATGCCGCACATGGACGTGGTGGAGCGACGGATGGAGGCCCTGACCGGTCTCCTGGCCGGAAAACGGTCGATCGTCGTCGCACCCGTTCTCGCCGCGATGCAGAAACTGCTGTCTCCTCGAAGCCTCGAAGGCCTCGTCGTCGACCTGAAGACCGGTGATCTCCTGGACATGGAGAGGTTCGCCGCCCGGCTCGACGACCTCGGCTACGTGCAGGAAGACCTCGTGATGGAGGCGGGCACATACAGCAGGAGAGGGTGTGTCGTGGATATCTACGGAGTCCGGATGCGCCTGCCGGTGAGGGTCGAGTTCGACGAGGATCGGGTGGTGTCCATGCGGTCCTTCGATCCGGCGACCCAGCGGTCGGAGAAACTGCTCGAACGGACGACCCTGTTCCCGCTCGAAGGAGGAGAAGGCGCTCCCGCCGAGAGCACCCTGATCGATTACCTGCCGCCCGACGCCCTGCTCGTCGTGGACGAGCCCGAAGACGTTTCCGGAGAGGCCCTCAGCCTCTGGACGAAGTGGTCCGACGACCGGGACCTCCTCGACCCTGCCCTGCTCGAAGACAGGCTGGAGCGGTTTCAGCGCATTACTCTTTCCGCACTCCACGTGTCGGAAACCGCCGGCGCCCGACCCGCCCTTCGTTTCGACACCCGCGACCCCGTGCCCGTCAACCGGAAGTTCTCGAACTTCCTGGAGGCCCTTCAGGATCACAGGAACGAAGGGTACGAAGTCATCCTGCTCTGTGACAACGAAGGCCAGGAGGAGAGGTTCAGGGAGCTGCTCGGTGACCGTGAAGGGGACCTGGAGCTCGTCAGGGGAACGCTCGAAGAAGGGTTCCTCGTGCCGGACGTCGGCCTGGCCGTCTACACGGACCACGAGATCTTCCGGCGGCCGAGGAGGATCCGGTATGTCCGGGAGTGCCGCGGGGCGGCACCAGTCGAGTCGTTCACCTCGATCAAGCCCGGCGACTATCTCGTCCACATCAACTACGGCATCGCCCGCTACGAAGGCATGCGGCGGATCAGCGCCGGCGACGGCGAGATCGAGTGCCTCTCCCTGCGATACCGGGACGGAGACCGCGTCTACGTCCCCGTCGACAGGCTCTCCCTCGTCGAGAAGTACTCCACCGAGGATGCGGCTCCTCCCGCCCTCGACCGGATCGGCAGCCGGAAGTGGGAGCGCCTCAAGAGCAGAACGAAAGAGAGCATCAGGGAAATGGCGAAAGAGCTCCTGGACCTCTACGCAGCGAGGAAGGTGGTGAAGGGCTTCGCCTTCTCTCCGGACACGACCTGGCAGATGGAGCTCGAATCGGCCTTTCTCTACGAAGACACCCCCGATCAGAGCGCCGCGACGCGGGACGTGAAAGATGACATGGAGGAGGACTGTCCCATGGACCGCCTCGTCTGCGGGGACGTGGGCTACGGAAAGACGGAGGTTGCGATCCGGGCCGCCTTCAAGGCCATCCAGGACGGTAAGCAGGTCGCGGTCCTGGTACCGACGACCGTTCTCGCCCAGCAGCACCTGATGACTTTCCGGTCGAGGCTGGACATGTTTCCGGTGCGGGTGGAGATGCTCTCCCGGTTCCTCTCGAAGAGCGAGCAGAGGCAGGTGCTCGAAGGAGTCCGGAAGGGATCGGTCGACATCGTCATCGGCACGCACCGGCTCCTGTCCCGGGACGTGAGCTTCAGGGAGCTGGGATTCATCATCATCGACGAAGAGCATCGGTTCGGCGTCAGGCAGAAAGAGAAGTTCAAGAAGCTGCGCACCAGCATCGACGTCCTGTCGCTCTCCGCCACTCCGATCCCCAGAACGCTCTACCTCTCGCTCATGGGAATGCGTGACATGTCGGTGATCGAGACGCCGCCGAGGGATCGCATGCCGATTGCGACCTTCGTCGTGCGGTGGAGCGAAGAGATCATCAGGGAGGCGATCATGCGGGAGGTCGACAGGGGCGGACAGGTCTATTTCATTCACAACCGCATCGCCTCCATCGACACGGTGTACAGGATGCTCGAGAAGCTCCTGCCCGACGTCCGGATCGCGGTCGCCCACGGCCGGATGAAAGAGAAGCGCCTCGAAGCGGTGATGCTCGCGTTTCTCGAGGGAGACATCGACGTGCTCCTGTCGACGATGATCGTCGAGAGCGGCCTCGACATCCCGAACGCCAACACTCTCATCGTCAACCGGGCCGACACGCTCGGTCTCGCGCAGCTCTACCAG
>CAZMKB010000188.1:0-7263 GCA_964566685.1 uncultured Gemmatimonadota bacterium
CACTCGCAATCCTCAACGTACCTTACAGGTACGCCTCCGGGTTGCTCGCGCCTCGTGGCTCGGGCGGATCGCCGGTCTCGGTGCAACGCTGTATTTATGAACAGGACCACTGGAATCAGTCACGAAACCATCTCGCCAGATGTGTGATTCGATTGCCTGGTTGAGATCCGTGACTCTTGTGCTGTCACATGGCTATCGACAATAATGAACCTCCTGCTCGAAATCGTATGAATAACTCGGGTTGTTCAATACAGCGTGACCCGGAGGGAGTCAAGGTACGGCAACGGGCGCGACCATCACTCGCCCGGGGAGTATTCCCCCTGCCAGTCGACCTGGTAGATGATCTCCGAGATGAATTTTCCGGTGTAGGTGCCGCTTCCGGTGAAGTTCCCGTACGCGCCGTCTCCTCCCGTGTACTCGTAAGTTCCTTCGAAGGTCATCACCGAGTCTCCCTCCGGGGAGACGATCGTGGTGATCCGTCCCTCCCATTTGCCGTGGAGCGTCCCGTCCTTGTCCATGAGGGTGATGTAGCCATAGTGTTCGCCGTTACCCTTCACCAGGTCGCCGAACGAGGCGTTGATCACCTTCGCATTGTCGAGGAACACGTGCTCTCCGCTGTTGAGGTTGACCCCCTCGTACTGCGTGAGATAGATGACGTGGTCCTCCGTATCGGCGACGTTGATCTTCTCGATCCTGGTGACGGCGCTCGTCATTGTTCCCGACACCCGGTGTTTCTCAGCCGGTGAGACGCCCGATGCGACCAGCACGAGCAAGGCGGCCAGGGCCGCGATCACCCGGGAGGACGTGGAATGTCGCCCTGTTTTCACTGTCCTCACCTCCTTTCGCGATGCACGGTCCGGCCCGACGCAACGATGAGTGCTACCCCGGGACCGGACCGAAGGTCCTCACCAGTACGAAACCATTTTCCGTTCGCCGCGTCAAGCCCCGGGCGGGGGATGATCTCTTCTTCTCGCAGGTCGGAAGGACTGTCCCCCGGGGCCCCGGTCCAGTCTTGACTGGAGAACGGAGGATGACGAGTAGTCTTGTTACCTATTGAACGAACAATTCAGATCATGGAGAATGCTCATGGATCTCAGTGCAGTCAACTGGATCGGTTCCATCGTCGCCGCCGTGCTCGCGTTCGTCCTCGGCGGAACCTGGTACGCGGCACCTCTCTTCGGGAAAGCCTGGCAGCGCGAGTCGGGCCTGTCCGACGAGCAGATCGCTTCGTCGAACATGGGGAAGACCTTCGCCGTGTCCTTCGTGTGGGCGTTTCTCGGCGCGGTCGTGTTCTCCCTCTTCCTGGGACCGGATCCGGGGATGGGCCTGGCGATCGGAGCCGGTTTCTCGGCCGGCCTCTTCTGGATCGGCGGCTCCTTCGCCATCAGCTACCGGTTCGAGCAGCGCTCCGAGAAGCTCTGGTGGATCAATGCCGGCTACCACAGTGCCCAGTACACGCTCTACGGCATCGTTCTGGGCCTCTGGCCGTGACCGGTGAGGGCCTTTGGTTGGACAATTGGGAGGTATTCTTCAGAAGCCCATTACGACCTGGAAGTAAGTGCTGTTGCTTCTTCCGGCATTGGTGTTCTGGTATTCGAAGCGCAGCTCGACCATGTCGTTGAGGAGCAGGCCCGCACCGCCGCTGAGACCAGTCAGTTCGCCGTCGATTCCGGAACCTTCACGATAGCTGTCCATACGACAAACGACGAAACACCTCTCGAACGAGTAGAGAGCCTGCAGATAGTAGCCGCTGTTGGTGAAGTCTCTGCTCTTCGCGAGATCGAAGCTGTGTGCGATGTATTCTGCTTTGAAAGCGAAATCCCTGATCACGAAATGGAGATCAGCACCGACGAGCTGCATGTCCGGCGTCGAGTTCCTGCCGGGGATGCGTGCAAAGGAACCGCCTACCTCGATCAGGTCACTTCTGCCGAGCCCGAGCCGTCCGCCTGCTCCATAGTCGCTCTCGGTGAGAAGCTCTTCGCCGTCCATCGTCGTCCCCTCGCATCCGAATCCATTCGTCACGAAGAACACGCCGTTGCCCCAGGTTGCTTCGAGATACGACTGCATGCCGTAATCGTTCCAGAACGCATGTGTGTGTTCGACGACCAGCGGTGAAGAGACCAGCTTCCGGTCGATGGAAGGATACACCTGCCAGTCGAGCCCGAACGGAACGTCGAACTGCCCGGCGAGAAACCTGATGGAGCGTATCCCTGCCGTCGAGCCGGAGTCGCCCGGTTTCCTGTCGAACAGCGTGAAGTCAAAGGTGAAGGAACCGATGCCGAAAGCATCGACACCGGAGCCCAGGTATGACAGGGCGAGGGCGATCTCGATTCGGTCGCCTGGCGCGACCCCCACTTCCAGTTCCGCCTGTCCGAGACCGAAGGGATCGACATCGTTCCGTTCACTGAGGGTCGAGACGAAATCGCCGAATCCGGTCATGGCGAGCGACCACCCCGTTCCCGGAATCGTCGGATTGTCGGTGGAGTCGGTGTCCGGCAGATCGGTGGCGAATGCAGGACTGAAAGCTCCGCAGACGAGCAGTGTACTGATGACATGTGATCTGCCGGCAGTATACCTGTCGGAACGATGGTTTTTCAGAGAAGGGCACCTCCCGCTGCAACCGCATCCGCTGTCTCTCCTGTTGAAGGACCGGTAAGCCGAGCGGCAGACGAGAAAGAAGACGAGAACGACGATTAGAGCAGCTATGAGTCCTTCCATGGTCGTGTTTCTCCTCTCACATTCCGATGTCGAACAGAATTCCGATCTGGTAGACAGCAACGGTCAGAACGTAGGCGAGCACCGTGAGCCCGATCAGTTGAAACAGCGCCCACCGCCACGAGTTGCTCTCCCTCCTGGTAACGGCGATGGTCGCCATGCAGGGGGTGCTGACCAGGGTGAAGAGCATGATGCAGAATGCGACCAGCGGCGTGTAGCTCTTCCTGAGCTTCTCCCGAAGTGACTCCGAGGTGTCATCGACCTCGCCGACCGAGTAGACGATCCCCAGCTGGGAGACGAACACCTCCTTCGCAGCGAATGCGCCGATGAGGGCGGTGCCGATCTTCCAGTCGAATCCCATCGGTCTCAGAACCGGCTCCATCAGATGTCCCATCCTCCCCGCCACCGAGTAGCTCAGGTCGTGAGCCTGATGGTCATATTCCGCCTGTTTCTGCGTCGACGGCGAAAGTGCTCCGCTGACGGTTATCGGTTGCCATCCCGTCTCGCTGCCGGTGGATGGTCTCTTCGGATAACTCGTCATCGCCCAGAGGAGGATCGAGATTCCCAGGATGACGGTCCCTGCTTTCCTCAGGTAGAGCCATGATCTTTCCCACATGTGGATAAAAAGACTTCGGAGAGTGGGGAGCCGGTACGGCGGCAGTTCCATGATCAGCGGGGAAGGCTCTCCCTTGAAGAGAGTAAGGTGGAGGAGCTTGGCACTCACGACAGCTAGGAGAATCCCGGTCATGTAGATGATCCAGAGCATCGGGGCGTTCCATTTTGCCGGAAAGAACGCCGGGATGATGAGGGCATAGATCGGAAGCCGCGCACCACAGCTCATGAGCGGAATCACCAGCATCGTTATCATGCGGTCGCGCCTGTTCTCCAGTGTCCGGGTCGCCATGATCGCCGGCACGGAGCAGCCGAATCCGATCAGCATCGGGATGAAGCTCTTCCCGTGGAGGCTGATTTTTCTCATCAGCCTGTCCATGATGAACGCCGCGCGGGCCATATAGCCCGAGTCCTCGAGCAACGCGATCGCCAGGAACAGAAGGAGAATGTTGGGGAGGAACACCAGGACACCGCCGACCCCGCCGATGACACCGTCCACGAGAAGCGAGAGGAGCGGGCTCTCGGACCCCGTGGGCCACCACGCCGCTGCGGTTTTCGCCATGGCGGAGAAGAGGCTCTCGATCCAGATCATGGGCGTATCACCCAGAGTGAATGTCAGATGAAAGACCAGGTACATCAGCCCGAGGAATATCGGCAGTCCCAGAACACGATTCGTCACAATGGAGTCGATCCGGTCGGAGGTCGTCTGCCGGATTTCCATCGTCGACCGGACACTGGATTGAAGCAGGCGGGAAATGAACTCGTACCGGCGCTCGGCGATCACGACATCGAGCTGATCACCAAGGACCGTTTCGAGCAGGGCCCTGCTGCCTTCCGCGGCTTCGATCACCCGGGGAGAATCGAGCTCGTCCCCGTTCTCGGGGCAGTTTTCGAGCAGCCGCATTGCGTGCCACCGGGCCGGATACCGGGGCTCATGCCTCGCATCCTCTTGGAGTATCCTCCGGATCGCTTCTATTTCCTTCTCGATATCCGGCCCGTAATCGACTTCGAGTGACCGATGGCCGTTTTCCCCCGATGCCACGGAGGAAACCGTACCGAGGAGCTCCTCGATTCCCTTCCCCCGGTGACCGATTGTGGGTACGATCGGTGCACCGATCAGCCGGGAAAGCTGCTCGAGATCGAATTCGAGACCTCTCGCTTTCGCCATGTCGCTCATATTGAATGCGAGAACGAGCGGCACATCCAGCTCCTTCAGCTGCACCGCCAAGTACAGGTTCCTTTCGAGGTTGGAAGAATCGATCACGTCAATGACGACATCCGGCCGCTCGCCGGTGAGATAGTTTCTCGTAATGATCTCCTCGGTCGAATAGGCGGTGAGGCTGTATGTTCCGGGAAGGTCGACGATGTTGAGCCTGGTGCCGTCGTACCGGCAGGTACCTTCCTTCTTTTCCACCGTCACGCCGGGGTAGTTTCCAACGTGCTGGTGTGTGCCGGTAAGCTCGTTGAAGAGTGTCGTCTTTCCCGAATTCGGATTTCCGACGATGGCGACGTGGATTTCCTTCTCCATAGAACAGCGACCTCCCTCTCGATAATTCGACGATCCTCAGCATGTTTGGCACGCCTAACATAATGTCGAAAAAAAACTACACGACCTCGATCTTGTGTGCCACTCCACGGCCGAGCACGATACGACATCCTTTGACACTGAGCAGGAGCGGCCCCCTCAACCCGCCCTCGAGTACCTCGATTTCGGTACCCGGCACGAGGCCCATCGCTGCCAGACGCGAGCTGAGACGGCGGCCTCCATGTATGTTCCGAATGCGAACGTGATCTCCCGATCGCACCATTGTCAACGGCATGATGCTCTCCCTGTGACGACCCCCGAATGAAGAATGTCTCCTGTCATCTCCTCAGATCATCTCGATCTCGATCTGAGATGCCTCCGCCTTCCTCAGGGACAGGTGGTACCCTTTCACCTTTACATCCAGAGGGTCCCCGAGCGGCGCCACCCGTTCGACCTCGATGAACGAACCCGGAGTCACACCCATGTCCACGATCCGCTTCCTGCCCTCTCCCTTTCCCGAAACCTTTGTGATTCTGGCTTTCTTCCCGGGCTCGAGCTCGTGCAGCTTCATGGTCTTCGTCCCCTTGCTCCTGAGGTTCTTCCGCTCCTCGACTTCTTCCAGGCAGGCCGTGAGGCAATGCTCACACTGCTCCAGCTGCTGTCCGTGCAGGCAGTGATAGCCGAGGCCCTTGATGAATTTCGTCCCGGCCCGGGGACAGGCATCGAGAAAATCGACGAACTGGATGAACCGGTCGATGATTTTCTTGGGAACCGCGTGTTCCATCCTGCACGCGGCTTCCTCGGCGAGTTTTTCCTCCACGCTCAGAGCCTTGACGAAGAACTCTCTCAGTGCATCGTGCCTTCGCACCACATCCTTCGCAATCGTCATTCCTTCCTGCGTGAGCGTTATGTGCTCGTAAGGCGCATAGTTGACGAGATCACGCTCGGCGAGTGCTCTGAGGGCTCCTGTGACCGACGAATAGCTCACCTTCAGTCTCCCCGATATGTCTTTCACCCTGGCCACCCGTTTCTCGGACACGATGTGGAATATTGCTTCCAGGTAATCTTCCAGGCTGGCACTGAGCGCTTCTGACGATTCCAAGCCGGTCCTCCTCCTCTCTGAGAGTTCTATACACCGAACATTATATGGCACGTCAAACTATTTGTCAAGAAAATTCCGAGATTCGATTTACGGGCGGGTGCGGTTCAGGTAGAGGCGCACGATGCCGACCCCCTCTGGCTGGGTGCCGTAGGTCGCGATCAGGTCGTCGAGGCCGTTGCCGGTGATGTCCGAAGTGGTGATCTGGACCCCCTTGAGCGACTCGAGCTCCGCGGCAGGATCGCGCTCGAGGAACTGGCGGCCGCCCCCGCCTCTGCCGAGATAGACTGAGATGACATCGGGGTCGATGGAGATGGCGAGATCCAGGTACCGGTCTCCGTTCGCATCGAGGGTCTTGCCCACCACCTCGCCGGTACCGCCGCTGAAGTCGAGCCCAACCTTGAGCTCCTGGACGTATCGGGGCGTCCGGTCGTAGAGGCCGTCCTCCCCGATCGGGTGCACGTTGACGGTGATCTTGAGGGAGCGGGTGGTGAGGATGCGGACGATGTCGAAGACGCCGAGCTTGATGACCGGCACGGCCATCTCGAGCGTCCCGTCGCTGTCGAGGTCCATGAAGTCGAGGGCGTAGGAGAACGAGTCCTCGAAGACCAGGCGCTGCGAGGGCCGGCCCTGCTCGATTCCGCCGAGCGGCCCGAAGTACACGTCGACGGTGCTCTTGAAACCGCTGAGACCCCGCCCCTCCTGCCGGGTCACGACGATGTCGGAGAACCCGTCGCCGTTCAGGTCGTGGACGGCGGACTCGATGCCGAAGCCCCCTTCCTCGAGAGGTGTGCTCAGGGCCAGGTCGTAGTCGAAACGCACGTCGGGGACATCTGCATAGCCGCCGTCTCCGGCGGCGTAGCCCTCCATACCCCCTTCGTAGAGCAGAATGACGTCGCGGTTGCCGCCGCTCCCACCGGCGACGCCGAGGTTCCCCTGCGACACACGCGGGGCCTCGACGACCTGCCGCACGCTCAGGGTATTCGGGTCTATCTCCTGGTCCCAGGCGCCGAGGAAACGACTCCGGAGCCGGAAGGGGAGACTGTCGGCGGGGACGTATGCCGTGTCGGCCTCTCCCTTCTCGAACAGGACGAGGCCGGTGAGCGAGGGGAGGAGGATCCGCCGTACCGAATCGACGGCGGCGTCGATCATGGCGGGTATCCGAACCAGGTGCTCGACCCCGTCGGAAACGAAGAGCGTCGGGTGCCGGATCACCGGAACGGGGTCGGTTCCGAGCCTGCCGTCCTCGGCGGTGAACCGGAACACGCCGGGAGGGCCCGCGGCGAGAATGCCGCCGGGCGATCCGCCGCCT
>CAZMKB010000189.1:0-7235 GCA_964566685.1 uncultured Gemmatimonadota bacterium
TCATTTCCCTGTGGGGTATGAGTTCTTCCTCCTGTCCCACAAGGTGAGTGACATATATACCGTACTCGTAACCACCGAGCCTGTCGAGTGTTTCGCGGTAATAGGACACGCGCTTCCTGTTAATCCCCCCGTTGTATCGGGTCATCCGTGACCACAGGCAGTTCGGAATTCTGAGGAACAGGAACGGATCGTCGGATCCGTGGAACATTGCATGGGATCTCAGATCGATCTTATGAAGGAGCATGCCACCGCTCTTCAGCAACCAGTGCATATTGTCGAACGCGAGATCGACATCGTAGAGGTGTTCGATCACCGCCCTCGACAATATGATGTCGAAGCTCCCGGGAGGGAACAGGCCGGTGTCCACCGATTCGATCGGCACTCCCGACAGGTAAGAGATTCTGTCAGCGGAAAAGGAGAGGTCGCCCTCCGGCAGTGTCAGTGCGGATTCAGCTCGCTTCCGGTCCTCAGGCGGCAATCCCGATAGTATTCCCTGATAGATCTCCCTCTTCTTTGCGATCTCACGGCGGGAATAGAAACGATCGATACAGACCACCTGTGCCGCGCCTTTCGCGACGAACTTCAGGGCGACGCCGAGGCTGTCTCCCGGTCTGATCTCCAGGATGCGTTTTCCTTTGAGTCCGAAGTTCATCAGATCCCCATAGGTGATATAATCATCGAAGACACGATCGATGTATCGAAGACTCTGGTGGAGATCCAGATTCTCGTGGGTGGCTCCCTGCGACCAACCGCTGTTTTTCCTCTCGCCGCTGAATTTCGCCATGTAATTCGTCTGAATATGACGAAGTATCATGAGACAGGTGCTTTTCCGGAGTGTGCCGCTTATGGTCTGGAGTTTAGAGGACATTGACGTAGAACCCGCAAAGCTGATTCCTGGTGGTAACCATGCTCAATGGTAGCAGATCGTCCAAATATTGTCAAGCACGCTGCCGGCATATTTCGAGGCCGCGGCCTTTTCACCATGGTCACGGGTCGTGTCGAATTGTCCTTTCGACTTTCTCGCGGGGGATTTTTTACTGCCACTTTGTTTATCGATAACACTCAGCATTCTGTTCGAAATCGCATGAACAACTCGGGCTAGAGATACTCGTAGATGAATGATTCAATGAATGCTTTCAGATGAGTATACTGTTCACTTGACCATGATTTCACTTTTCCCCAGACCTTCATATACCTGTCGGAGTGGGCCTGGAGTATTCTGATTTCGATGAACTGGAGGATCAGGATGGAAATTACGAGTTGATACTCCGGGAGATCGGCAGTCACGATCAGCAGAATGATTGCAGCTTCGAAGACGGCAATGGACCCCAGACGGAGCAGTCTCCACCCGTCTTCGGAGTCTCCCCATGCAACGAGTGCGATGATCAGCTCGATGATGATCATGAGTTTTCAGGACTCCTTTCCCGGTCTCTCCTGTTTTCACAGATGGTACTGCATACACTCTTTATTCGAACACACCCTGCACTGCGATGATTCGGCAGCACCTGATCGGGACGAAGAGGAACCAGGCAACGGTACAGGAAAGGGACCGATGAGTAGTTATCATAATGTATTCGACTTCTCACTTCTGTTTCGTCTCCCTGCCCCTCCTTCACACACTCGCCGTTGATTCCTCCCTGGTGCCATGTTGGCCCGGTATAAAAATGCTATTGTGTCTCCCTCAAATCAACCAGAAATCGTCGGACGATCCCGTGGACATACTGTCTGAATTGATTCTCCATGAGACCCGGGAAGGCACCTGGTGGCCTCTGGTTGCGAACCATGACGACACCCTTCGCATCGGCGGATTCGAAATGTGAATGCAGATTGTTCTCGAATTCCGCGTACCAGGGATATTCGCTCCTCAATCTGGAAAAATCGGATAGAATCTGGTCCCTGATTTCTTCACAGTGAACGAGTATCTCGAAAATAGAATAGAGATCTTTCTCCTTTTTGAGTCGCCTCGATCTCCGAGGAAACACCAAGCCTTTTTGAAAGAGAAATGCGGCTGGAGACGGGACGTTTATGAGTAGTGGTCTCTTTTCTCCTTCTACGGTCCAATCATCGATCTCAACTCCGAGCACATTTTCAAGGGCAATGGAAACGAATCTCAGAGCCTGTGCTCTCAAACCTTTTTGAACTGTCACAACCTTCTCTTCTCGTGCTCCGCGGCGATCAGTTATAAATTCAATTTCCACATCTTGACCTTCGATACTGGAGATATATTTTACTGCAGCTGAATGACCATGTCCGCCGATCAGCTCTTTGAATCCAGCTTCCCTGAGAATCTTCTCCACCGATCCTGATTTCATGACAGGCAAACCGCGCCTGACCATCAGATCGATGTCTTTCGTTCTGATCGGTTTGATGGACTTGTTCTTCAATACATAGTGATAGTAGATGGGCGGTGCCCATCCACCGCCGACTATGATATACGGGAGATACTCTCTCAGGAGCTTGAGTGTCTCGAAGAATACTCTTTTGAAGTCCTCAGTCATTCTCACCTGAAATTCCGAACTCTCGCGCGAGGACTCGTTCATACAAGTGCTCGGCCTGCTCCAGGCCCCGGAGGGGATAGTGATAGAGATCGAGGTAGAGCTGGAGGTTCGAGACAACCCACAGTTTCCGGACAAGTCTTTTACCGTAAAATACCGAGTGTCTGTAATAGGGGAGGAGAAAAACAACGTTTGCACCGCTCTCGACATCTTTCAGTTCCATGCGTTTTTGAAACAATTCCATACTTTCCCTGCGAGAAAGGTAGACATGGACTTCATTATAGACGGCATGTGGGGAGACGAGCCAGGCCCCAGCGTGAATACCGAGTGCGTAATCTTCTTCACGCTGTGAAACAGAGCGCCGCATGTCCTCCATTATCTCGGCGGGATCCTGTGCCAAACAGAAGTATCGATACTCCCGGTTGTCCCGATAACTATACTCATGTACCCAGTCATCCAGTACGCGCTCTGGATCGATCAGCCGGACCCTCCTCTTCTCCCGGAGAATGTACCTCCTCTCTTCGAGTTCAACCAACATGCGTGAAATGTAACCGGGGTCGAGTCCGATGTGCCCGGCCAGCTCTCGAACGCCCCAGCTCCTGCCATGGTAGGATAAGAGATGTCTCAGAATTAGTGATGCCTTGTCCGAGAAGGGTCCCCTTCCCTTCCTTCGCTCGGGGAAGCGGTTCGGAAAACCGGACCGGTCGACATAGATGCTGCGGTATACGAGGAACACATTCCCGGATAGATCGATATAACACATCCCCCGTTCCCGACACAGTGCTCTCTTTCCATCGCTCAGATACGGAGCAACGATCACCGGCACTCTGTCCGACCGGTTACGAGCATCCAGCTGCAGCAGGTCGATCTTTTCTTTCAGAGCGGATATGCTTCGATGATTGACGATCTCCCCGACCACTCGAAACCGAAGGTCGCCGTAGGACACATCGGCCAGAATATCAGGTTGCGGTTGTCTCCCGCCGTGAGTGTTCGACACGTACCTGATCCTCAGTCCCGGAAGACCGAGGAGGCCTTCGAGTTCGTCCCGAAACTGCTTCCGTATTTCATTTTCTTTCATATACGTTGCCTTATATAAGCCCGTTGTCCATATGGACAACAATATATTAAAAAACATCAACCTTGTCAAGACACGCGTGCCAGAGGTGACGGTGACTGTTCCTGCGGGAGGTCCACCTTCACTCGACAATCAGATATTTCCCTGCCGAGGTGAAGTAGAGGCCGGTTTCCTTCACCCGCTCGCCGGTGATCTCCTCCCAGGCATCTCGGTAGGCCAGGACCTGCCCCCGGTAGTGCTCGACGAGGGCGGGGAGCTCGCCGGCCGGGGCGGCGTCGGTCTTGTAGTCGACCACCACCCAGCCGTCCTCCTCCCTGAACACGAGGTCGATCGCACCGCGGAGAACGAGCGGCAGGGTACGGTCGGACTCCGCCTCGGACGGGTGGAGGGCCTGCCCGTCCTCCCGCATCATCCGGCGGGCGGCCCCATCACCCTCCGTCTGCTCCTGGTGGACGGTCCGGTCTTCCTCCGGCTCTCCCCGGCACGTGATGAAGGGGACCTCCACCAGGTGCCTCCCGCTCGCCATGGCGCGCCGCCAGATCTCCGAGCGCATGACCGACTCGACGGTCTCGGTTGCCCTCTCCGCGTACGACGAGTCGAGCCCCTGCTCCTCGACGGCGGCCCGGGCGACCTGCGCGAGGTCGGCCCCGGGGTTCCGCATCGCCGCCTCGAGGAGCACGTGGATCACCGTTCCCCACTCGGTGCCGTGCTCGCCGGCGGTGATGCCGGAAGCAGCCCGCGCTCCGACCGCCAGCTCCTTGACGCCCCCGCGCCGGTAGGTCGGGCGGACGACCGGCTGCCAGGCTTCGCTGATGGCGGCCCGGGCCCCGGCGGCATCCTGCGGGGTGAGCCTCACCCGGAGACCGGCGGGAGCCTCCTGCGGCCCGGGGTCGGGCATCAGCTCCGCCTCCTCCAGGTACGGCGAGAAGAAGTCCCAGTAGTTGTACCGGCGGCCCCTGTTCCAGCGGGGGATGACGAGAAGCGAACCCGCCCGCGTCGCCGCCACGTAGAGGAGCCGGTTCTCCTCGGCGTCGGCGAAGCGCTTCTCCTCCGCCTCGAGCTCCTCCCAGCCGGGAGGGATCGCAAGGAGCCTCCTCGAGAACGATCCGCTCGATTCGTGAACGGCCATGTAGCCGTCGATCGATCCTCCCGAGCGGTCGACGTGGAGGCCCACCGGCGGGTTCCACTTCCCGGTGGGATTGGCGAGGAAGACGATCGGGGCCTCGAGGCCCTTCACCCGGTGGAGGTTCATGAGCCGGACGGCGGAGGTCTCGTGCGGCCTCGCCGGGATCCCGTCGAACTCCGCGTCGTTCTCGACGAGCTCGGCCAGGTACGCGGTCAGGTCGGCGACCGAGTGGAGGCCCGCTCCCGAGGCACGGAGCAGCTGGAACATCTTGACGATGCTCCCCGCCTGCACGCTCCCCCCTGCCCGGCTGAGCGCCCGCATCGGGAGGCCGAGGTCGGTGGCGATCCGCTCGATGGCGGGAACCGGGGGCAGGCGCTTGAGCCAGCGGTCGTAGCGGATGAGGCGGTCGAAGGCGTCCCGGAACAGCCGGGCGGTCTCCGGGTCGAGCCCTTCCGGCACGGGCGCCCGGTAGGAGAACTCCCCGCCGGCACGCCGGTACTCGTAGAGCTCCCGGTCGCTCAGGCCGAAGAGCCCGCCGCGAAGCACCGCCACGAGCGAGACCGCATTCTCGGGCTCGGTGACCGCACGGAGGCAGTCGGCGAGGAGCCTGATCTCCGTCACCTGCCCGAGGGCGCTGCCCCCCGAGACCTCGTGCTGGATGCCGAGCTCCTGGAGCTTCTGTGCGTAGAAGGCGAGCTCCGCCTTCCTCCTGGTGATGATCATGAAGTCGCCGGGCACGGCCTCGGGCCCTTTCCCGCGTTCGATCTCCCGGCGGGTCCGTGGCACGGTCATGCCGGTATCGAGAGCCCGGCGGATGGTACGGGCGATAATGTCGGCCTCCCAGGGGATGACCTGGTCCTTCCTCCCCAGCCCGCCCGGCACCTCGAGCACCCGGAGGCCGGCCAGCTCACCCTCCGCGCCCTCCTCCCGCCCTACCTCCATCCGGCGGAAGGCGGGCGAGTGGGGCGAGGCCTCTTCGGGAAAGGTCTCCTCGAAGACCCGGTTGTGCCAGCTGATGAGCTCGCTCCGCGTCCTGAAGTTGGCCGTGAGCGGCACGATGCTGCCACCGCTCCCCCTGATGAGCTTCTTCACCTGGCTGTAGGTCACGATGTCGGCCCGCCGGAACCGGTAGATGGACTGCTTGGGATCTCCCACGACGAAGAGCGAGCCCGGCACCGGCGTGCACTTCCTCCAGTCGGTCTCGGTGGGATCTGCGGCTGCGAGGTACATCATCACCTCGGCCTGGATGGGATCGGTGTCCTGGAACTCGTCAACCAGGAGGTGCGTGAAGCGGGCCCGGAAGTACCGGCGGATCTGCGGGTTCCCGCGCAGAAGCCCGGTGGCGTTCATGAGGAGGTCCTGGAAGTTGAGGCGGCCGGAAAGCGCCCGGAAGCTGTTATAGACGACGAGCGCCTGGTGAAAGACCACCATCACCAGCTCGTAGCGTTTCTCGCGCCAGCGGCCGATGAGCGGCCGGGCCACCGAGACCGAGAACTCCTCCCAGCGCGCTCTCTCCTCGAGCGCCTGTTCCCTTCCGCCGGGCCAGCACTTCTGTGTCACCTTCGGCGTCTTCTCGAACTCCTCGAGGACCGCCATGAGGTCGGTCGGCCGGGTGAGGTCGCGGTTTCTGGCCATGCGGACGACGCGCTCACAGGCGGGCATGAGATCGTCGCTGCCGTAGTCGGGAAGGAGGGTCCGCACCAAGCCGTCCAGGTGACGGAGGTAGTCCTCGAGCTCCCGCCGGACTTCGTCCAGGTCACCGAGCTCCACGTGGCCCGCCGGCCAGCGTTCGACGTCGGGGAAGTCGGCGAAACGGATGAAGCGCTCGCGCAGCCGGTCGATCTCGAGCCCGAGGTCCCGGAGCTCCTCCAGGAGAGGGCTCCCCGCCGAGTAGAGGCCCGCCACGTACTCGTCCCAGCCGCGCTCGCGGATGAGCAGGTCCTCGTCCTCCTCCATCTCCTCGAAGGCGAGGTCGACGCCGGCCTCGATGGGCCGCTCGCGCAGCAACCGCCCGCAGAAGGAGTGGACGGTGCCGATGAAGCAGCGCTCGATGCGGCTCACGGCCCGGGCCAGACGCTCTCCCGCCTCGCCCGACGCTTCCCTCGCCGCCCGCTCGAGCTCCACCTGGAAGCGCGACCTGAGCTCGGCTGCCGCTTTCCTGGTGAAGGTGATGGCGGCCATGGTTTCGACCGGGCACTTCCCCTCGCGGATGAGGGCGACCATGCGGCCGACCATGCTCGTCGTCTTGCCGGTGCCGGCCGCGGCCTCGACCAGCATGGTCGAGTCGAGGTCCACGAGGATGCGCCGGCGCTCCTCGTGGTCGGGCGGGAGGTTCTCAGTTGTCCCGGGTCGAGCGGTCATCGTTGTCTCCCTCCGCACTCCTGGAATGGTTGTTCGTCGTCTTGTTATCCGATCGCTTCGCCCGGCCTCCCGAAGTCTCCTTCCCCGTCCTCTTCGGCCGGCCGCCGGTTCCCTCTCCCTCTCCACTATTCGCCCTGTTGCTCATTGCCTCTCCTTTTGCACTCTTCGCCCGGCCACC
>CAZMKB010000190.1:0-7220 GCA_964566685.1 uncultured Gemmatimonadota bacterium
AGGCCGGGGTCGACGCAATCATGACGGGGCACCTGGCGGTTCCGGTCCTGGACAGCTCGCTGTCTCCGGCGACGTTTTCTGCCCCCATCATCCGGGGCACCCTGCGCGACGACTTCGGCTTCGACGGCCTCGTGGTGACTGATGCCCTCGTCATGGATGCCGCGCGTGAGCACGCCGGATCCGTTTCCCCGTGCGTTGGTCCGCTCACGGCCGGCGCAGACATCCTCCTCATGCCGGACCACCCCGACTCCTGCCTCGACGCGGTCACCCGGGCCGTCGACACCGGGAAGCTGGGGGAAGAGACCCTCGACGCCGCCGTCCGGAGGGTTCTCACCGCCGAAAAGCGGCTCCTCGACCGGGAGCATCCGAAACCGGTCCGCGACGAGGCCGCCGTCCGGACGCTCATCCGGGAAGGAAACGCCGTCGCTTCCGAGGTGGCGGGCCGGTCACTGACGCTTCTTCGAAACGAGGGCGGGGTCGTGCCTCTCGACAGAACGGCCGGCCGGATACTGTCGGTCACGTTCCGGGGCGACAGCCTGCTCACCCGGGCAGGCCTGTTCCACGACGTCATGCGAAAGTCCCTCGGTTCATCCTACGTCTCGAAGTCTCTCCTCCCCGGAGTACACACGCTCACCTCTGGACGTCTCGTCGCCGAGGCCGCGGCGGCTGACATTCTCATCATCACCGTGATATCCCGGGTGAGAGCGTACACCGGGTATCCCGGTCTGCCTCCCGACCTCCTGTCGATCATCGAGACTATCCACCGTGAAAACGACATCATCCTCCTCTCGTTCGGGAATCCGTACATCGTCCGCGACATTCCGCCCGTTGCGGCGACGCTGATAGCCTACGGCACCGACGTCCACAGCCAGCAGGCTGCGGCGAATGCACTTCTCGGGAAAACAACCGTCCGCGGCAGCCTTCCCGTCACCATACCCGGCCGTTTCGAACGCGGCGCGGGATTGACGCTCGATGCCGGGAGAGAGAACGACGAACGATGAAGCTCGGCTCGATCGACGTCGCCGTCGTGGTCCTGTATTTCCTGGTCACCGTGGCGATCAGCCTCGCGGTCAGGAAGCGTGCCTCCGAGTCGATGGAATCGTTCTTCGTCACGGGGAGGAAGCTCAGGTGGTGGTTCGCCGGAACGTCGATGGTGGCTACCACGTTCGCCGCCGACACTCCCCTGGCGGTGACGGGACTGGTCGCGCGGCACGGCATCGCCGGGAACTGGCTCTGGTGGAACATGGCACTGAGCGGAATCCTGACGGTTTTCCTCTTCTCCCGCCTCTGGAGGAGAGCGGGCATCGTGACGGACGTGGAGTTCACGGAGCTCCGCTACGGCGGAAGACCGGCGGCGATTCTCAGGGGTTTCCGGGCATTCTACCTCTCCGTTCCCATCAATCTCATCATCATGGGCTGGGTCATCCTCGCCATGGTGAAGATCATGGGCTATCTCTTCGGCACCGAGAAGTGGGTGACCGTCATCGCCTGTGTCCTCGTCACGGGCCTGTACTCCACCATCTCGGGTATCTGGGGAGTGGTGCTCACCGACTTCCTCCAGTTCTTCCTCGCCATGGCGGGAGCGATCGCGCTCGCGTACTTCTCGGTCGGATCGGTGGGAGGCATCGCCGGTCTCAGGGAGCTGCTCGACTCGCGGTTCGGCGACGGGAACAGCCTGCTCGCCTTCGTCCCCCCGGTCGACTCGCCATGGATGCCGATCGGGACGTTCCTGGTCTACATCGCCATGAGCTGGTGGGCGAGCTGGTACCCGGGAGCCGAGCCCGGCGGGGGCGGCTATGTCGTTCAGCGGATGCTCTCGACGGAGAACGAGCGGGAGTCGATGCTCAGCACGCTCTGGTTCAACCTGGCTCACTATGCCCTCAGGCCCTGGCCATGGATCCTCACCGCGCTGGTGGCACTCGCTGCCTACGGCCGCATGGAGGACCCGGAGCTCGGTTATGTCCGGCTCATGGTCGACGTTCTTCCCGCAGGGCTCGGCGGCCTGCTCCTCGCAGGGTTTCTCGCGGCGTTCATGTCGACCATCAGCACACACTTGAACTGGGGAAGCTCCTATCTGGTCAACGATATCTACCGTCGCTTCCTCGCGACGGACCGGAGTGAGAGGCACTACGTACTCGTATCACGGCTCTGCACCGTCCTTCTCGTCCTCCTGGCTGCAGTCGTCAGCATGTACATGAGCTCCGTGGAGAAAGCGTGGAAGTTCCTGATCGCCGTCGGAGCCGGTACCGGGCCGGTGTACATTCTCCGCTGGTTCTGGTGGAGGATCAACGCCTGGAGCGAAATCTCCGCCATGGCCGCGGCGTTCGTCTTCTCTCTCACCATTCAGCGGTTCCTGCAGCTCGGCACCGATGATCCCGGCCGGTTCGCACTGCTCCTCATCCTGACCACGGCCTCCACCACCGTCGTCTGGATCGGCGTCACGCTCCTCACACCTCCCGAACCGCCGGCGCACGGGGTCGGCCGTCCGTGGGCGGGCATGGGGAAACCCCTGCTGCTCTGGGGGACCGGGTCGCTGCTCGTGTACTCGGTGCTCTTCTCGACGGGAAAGCTGCTGCTGGGAAACGTGCTACAGGGGGCGGGTATCGGGTGCGTGGCGATCGCCTGCGCAATCGTCGTGGGCAGGGAGCTCGGACGCGAACGCCACTGACTTCTCTTCCTCCGTCCGGCGCCTGAGGTCGTAGTACTTCTCGAGAAACTCCTCCCGGAGATCCTCGGGGATCAGCCGGACCACCACGCTGGAGAACTCGATCACGTACGGTGCGAGGTGGGACTTCTTGAGAACAGCCTCACGATCCGGCGCGAAGAGCGCCATCGCGATGATGACGATCGACGAGAGCAGGATTCCGCCGACGAGTCCGAACGCTCCCCCGAGCACGTGGTCCAGGCACCCCAGGTTGATCGAATCGAGCGCTTTCCTGATGAGGGTCGAGATGACCGTGAAGAGAACCACGATCAGCAGAAACGCGATGATGAATCCGATCATCATGGCCAGCGAGCGGCTGCCGACGAACCCGCCCACCCAGCCGCCGATCACGTGATAGCTCCTGGTGGCGAAGATGAATCCGACGAAGATCGCCAGGATGGTCATGACCATCCTGGTCAGGCCCCTGATGAGGCCCCAGATGCCGAGACCTCCTGCACAGATGATGATCGAGAGATCGATGCCGTTCACGCGATCCTGTCCTCGAAGCGTACGGGATTGAGCGGAAGATCCTCCTTCTTCAGCTGAGAATACACGTTTTCCATTTTCTCCGCAATCCTTTCCCACGTGTATTCCTTCAGGATCTTCTCACGCCCCCACTCGCCCATCCTCCGGGAGAGCTCTCTGTCCTCGAGGAGCGTACAGACGCGCTCAGCGATCAGCCGCGGTTCCGGCATCACGAGGAACCCCCCCTTGCCGTCGGTCACGAGCTCCCGCACCGGTGGAATGTCTCCGCCTATGACAGGCTTCCCGAACGACCATGCCTCCAGGAACACGATTCCGAAGCTCTCGTTCAGCGACGGCAGGCAGAGCAGATCACAGGCCGCGAGGGCGCTCGTCTTCTCCTCCTGGGTGACCGAGCCCAGAACACGCACGCGCGGGTCGTCTTTCTTCTCGAAGTAGGACCGGGCTTCTCCTTCGAGAGGACCAACGAACAGGAAGACGGCATCCGGGTGCCGTTCCCACACCAGCGGGGCCGCCTCCCGGAGGGCGACGATGCCCTTCAGCGGATGATTACGACCGAGGAAGAGAACGACCGGCTGCCCGCCCAGCTCGTGCCGCTCCCTGAATCGCTTCGCATCGTGATCCTCGGAGAGAATCGGTCCGACACCTATGGGGAAGATACGTTCGGGAGAAACCCCTTCCCTCACGAAGTACTCTTTCTCGAACTCCGTGAGGCTGATGAGGGCATCGGCCTTCCTGCACAGGTCCAGCCAGTACGGATCGTGCCATCCCCTGGGAGTCATTACCAGAGAGGGAAGCCTGGTGAAGGGCTCGCCGCGCTGCGTCGCGCTCCGGTAATCGGCGATCCAGTCCTGATTGATGAGGTGAAGCACCGGTGTGTAGACGAACGGTAGCCCTTTCAGCCTCGCCATGTCATAGGCCGCATGACCGAGGAACGAAACACCCCCGTGGATGCAGTGAATCAGCTCCGTTTTCTTCAACCTCCTCTCCATCTTTCTGCTGAAGTAGGCTTTGAGGAGGTTGAATGAGAAATCGGGCATCCGGTGGTGGTACCTGACGAGCGGATAGAGCCACTTCCGCGAGAAACGGTTCACCCTGAGGACGTGGACTCGGGCGCCGTCCTCCTCATAGGACCACGGGCCGTGGAGTGGTGCGAACGCGGTGGCCGCGAACCAGAGATACTCGAAGAAAGGAGATTTCTCCTCCGCGCGCAGTTTCGTCCGCTGTGAATTGATCTGGGTGATGACCCGGAGATCGTGCTGCGACGAGAGCCGGAGGACGAGTTCGTGGGTGTAGATCTCGCACCCTCCGACAGCGGGCCAGTACACGGGCTGAACATACGCTATCTTCATCGAAATTTTTTTACGGACGGACCTTCGTTCGGGCCAGCCCGAGTTATTCATACGATAAATTCGGGCTAAAGGAGCGACATCCCGCCGTCGACGACCAGGGACTGCCCCTTGATCCAGTCGGCGTCTCCGGAACAGAGGAATGCCACAACGCGTGCGATGTCTTCCGGCTGTCCGATTCTTCCGGTCGGTGTCCGCTTGATCGTCTCTTCCATGAGTTTGTCCTGGTCCGGTATCATCCGGAGCGATTCCGTGTCCACGGGTCCGCCCGACACGCAGTTCACATTGATGCGGGCGTCCGCGAACTCGACGGCGATGTACCTGGAGATCGCCTCGATCGCCGCTTTCGACGCGCCCATGGCGACATATCCGGGGATGTAACGTTTCGAGCCGTAGCTCGTGATCGCGACGATCTTTCCGCCACGTTCCTTCATCAGCTCGTAAGCCTGGCGGACGCAGACGAAGTATGCTGTGATGTTCGACTCTATCGTCATATCCCACCTGTCGTCGGGGAATTCGACGGTTTCCGAGAAGTATCCCATCGCCGCGTTGACGACGAGCATGTCGAGCCGTCCCGGCTGTTCCCTGACGTGTTCGAAGAGTCTGACGATACTCCCGCGGTCTCGGATGTTCGCACGCAGGGAAGTACAACCGACACCGAGACCCTCTATTTCCCGGGCGGTCTCCTCGGCTCTGTCCCTGCTTCTGAAAAAAGTGATGACGACATCCGCTCCCCGTGAGGCGAGCTGAAGGGCAATTTCCCTGCCGATCCCTCTCGATCCTCCGGTCACGAGAGCGACCTTTCCTTCGAACTGTCGGTCTTTCATGGAATCATGATCTCCTTTCACGACACCGGACACGTACCGCCCGGCAACAGATGCGAGCCGTCGTGGGACCCGGAGAATCTCCCGCACCGTACAGGAGAATATTAGACTGTGGAGGAGGAAAATTCAATCGCCCTGATCAGTGAGCGGAATCTTCGGGCGGGATAACCGAATCTGTCGACTCGTGGAGCTCGGTATGACCATCGGCGGTATGCTCGATGATACGGATCGGAAATTTGCCGGAGGACCACACGATGGAATTCCAGAGAACGGGAAAGTAGTACCCGTCACCGGTGTTCGAGGGCCAGAGACCGTCCATGATCCGACCGTAGTCTCCGGCATTCACGTAGAGCTGATAGAGCCCGAGTTCGATGTCGAGGGGAATCTGATAGGTGACGGTGTACTCGCTTTCCTGGCCCGGCAGGAAAGTGCATTCCTGAGGATTCTGCATACCCTCCAGCAGCTCCGGGTCGACGACCTCCTGGTCGGAACCTCTCTCGAGAGTGAACCAGAGCGTCGTCTGAACCGTCGTATCCTGTGGGTTGCCGACGGTGAAGGTGAATTCCGCCATCTCGCCGGCAGTGTAGAGCATCCTCGTTTTCACGGTTTCGATGAGCAGCAGATCCACCTGATTGATGAGCAGAGTCAGATCATTCGATCCCTCGTTGGCTGAGACAAGGTCCTGGTGGGCGTCCTCGTTGAAATCACCGATGTCGAGCGACCGGGGGGCATCCGGCAGATCCAGCCGGACCGACACATGGTCGAATCCTCCCTCTCCGTCACCGAGAAACACTTCGAACAGGTCCGATTGCGTCATGGATACCGCGGCGTCGTTGAAACCATCCTCGTTGAAATCGGCGACCTGGATCGCGTGGGGATCGAATATTTGCACATTATTGGATCTGCTGAACCTTCCGGTGCCGTTTCCGAGGAGGACCATGAAGGAGTGTTTCGTGCCGACGGCGAGATCGAGATGCTCATCCTGGTTGAAGAAGGCGGTCCTCACTACATAGGCATCGTGGTCGACGTCGATCGCCCTCTGGACGGGAAAGTCTCCGTCACCATCGCCGAACAGGATGATGACTTCGTTGAATGCCATGGTCGCCACCGCGATGTCCAGGTTGTCGTCCTCGTTGAAGTCACCGACGTCGATCTCCTTCGTCCCTCCTCCCACGTCGTAGTCACAGCCGGGCAGGAACCCTCCCTCACCGTCGTTCATCATGACACTGATATCGCCGGTGCTCCAGTGACTGAGAACGAGATCGGGATGGTCATTGCCGTCGAAATCACCCCCGGAGATGTATTCGGGAAAGAGGCCGGTCTCGTAAACGACTTCGTCCTCGAAGTGTCCCTGGCCGTCACCGAGGACGATGGAGACGGTCGATGAGAGCATGCAGACGGCGCAGATGTCGGCGTGCCCGTCCGCATTCACATCCGTCAGGAGGATGTCTCGAACAAAGTTCCCCGAAAGAGGGACGATCGTCTTCAGGGGGAATTCCCCCCGGCCGTTGCCGAGCATGATCGTGATGTAGCTCTGATTCCGGTACTGGTTGCTGCTGGCGATGTCGAGGTGACCGTCCTCGTTGAAATCGCCGACCTGAGCGGAATAGGGCTGTTCGAGCACCGCAGTGTTGATCGGGGAAAAGTTGGGCCTTCTGTCCAGAGAGAAGAGGGAGGAAGGGGGGGCGAAAAGCAGCAGGCAGAACGCAACGCTCCAGAGAAGCCCGCCGATTGTCATATCCTTACAGATCACTGTTTTACAGCATCCCTGCGGGGGTTACGAGGTCGATCCGGTGCGTTCAATGAAATTGTACACCATCTTTCCACTCTTGTCAAGCAAATTCTCGCCAGGACTTTCCC
>CAZMKB010000191.1:0-7218 GCA_964566685.1 uncultured Gemmatimonadota bacterium
TCCCCAATTATCATATCTTAGATTGCCATTTACGAGTGCAGAACTTTTGAGACGCTGCACTAGCTGTCCTGTTTGTCGGACCGGCAGGCGATGAGACACCCGATGCCGATGGCGAACGGGACGAGCGCCCAGACCGCCCCCTGGATCCCCGCGCTGACGTAGAGGGCGATGAAGAGCGAGATACCGATCATCGTCCAGTAGATACCCTTGCGCTTCGTTGCCATGCCGTTACCGCCGTTCTCCTTCTTGAACAGATCGGGCGGGATGTCGACGCCTTTCTCCATCGCCACGCGGATGGTTTCCTGCTCCTCCTTGTGTCTCCTGTTCCGGTAATACATGGAGAGAAAAACGATGGCAACCGCGGCGGACAACAGTAATGCCATTACCACGCCGGGGATGAGGTCTTCGAACATTGCTTCCTCCTTGCTTCTTCCGCTTTGCGGTGATAGTTTCGGTTGATCGTCCGACAGGAGTCGGATCTGTGCTCTTCCCCCGTCTGTGGATTTGACCACGCAGGCGGAAGGATTGTTTCAGGTGATCGAAGCAAGAGGTGAAACACCGGCCTCTCTCGCCCGGTCTAACTATTGACCCGAATTTCGATGTTGATGGTACGGCTGCCGGAGGTCTTCATGGAAGCGGAGACGGCGCAATGACCGGGAGACTCCGGCGGAGGGACCGGGAGGCGTTCGAAGCGCTCGTCGAGGAGCATCAGGACATGGTGTACACGGTCTGCCTGAGAATCGTGAAGGACGGCGACCTCTCCGGGGAAGAGAGCCGCGGGCTCGAGCGGCATCTCGAGGTCTGTACGTCCTGCCGGACGGAACGGGAACACGCCGCATCGCTCGAGCGGGCTCTCGGCGCCAGCCCGCCCCGGAAGGCGCCGCCCGGGCTCATGGGCCGTGTCATGGCCTCTGTCGAGGACTATGACAGGGAGTGCATGGACCTCGAGCGTCGGATCGGCGAGATCTCGCGCGGGCGCCGACGGATCAACTGGTGGCGCGATGTTCTTCCGGCGGGTTCGATCGCCCTGACTCTCGGGATCATCTGCCTGCTCGGGATCACGCTCTGGCGCACGCTTGCGACTCCCGGGTCCGGGGTGAGGGTGCTCGAGTTCATTGAAAGCCTGCCCCCCGCCTGGGGACTGGCCGGCGGTGAGCCGCTCACCGCCGGGCTCGTCGGTACCGCCGTGCTCCTTTTCGTCGGGGTGACCGCAGTGAAACTCCTCGACATCGACCGCCGGCTCGAACTGTGGAGGATTCCGTCGTACCTCCGGTTCTGGTAGCGCAACCGGAAGGTGCCCCGCCCGAAAAGTTGCATTACCCGTTGATTTCTGATATACTTGGGATGAAATTATACTTGTGTTCCATCCGAGGAGGATCGACGCAGCCAGAAACCTCGAGAGCCGCTGATAGTGGTGATGTACTCCTGGAACGGGACACCAGGGATGTAGGCGGTATTTCATGAACGAGAGATCGCCGCTCCATACTCTGATCGACGGGGACCGGGAAAGTTTCGGGTACTGGCGGATCCTCGGACTCATCGAATCGAGCGTGACTTCCGTCGTGAATTCGAGTACCGAGGCCGATCGAGCCGGACGAACCGTCCATGAGATCATGCAGCTTTTTCTCGATGCCCTCCCCGAACTCGAATCGGAGCGCGACATACTGCTCTTCCTGATTCACACGATACGGCATGTGCTCGCCGAGTGCCGGAAATCGGATTCCAGCGCGGTGTACGGTCTCCACGGGGGGTGGAGGAAGTGAGCAGGAGCTGTATCCGGGCGGATTCACCTGAACCCGGGAATAGGGAATGCGTGCCGGAAACGGGGTACTCGAGCATTGCGGGTCAAAATAATAAAGGATGTCCCGAATTTTTTTGAAAGATTTTCCGGGTTCGTCAAATAATAGAAGAGGGGGAGGGTAACGAAAAGTTATGCAACATTCGGATTCGGGCGACAGGATAAAGAACGTGAACTGTAACGACGTGAGAAGGCTCCTCGGCGCCTATGAGGCAGGAGTTCTCGAAGGGAATGAGAGTCCGCTCGTGGAGGAGCACCTGCTCCACTGCGACGAGTGTTTCGAGGATCTGTACCGGACGGCGCCGTTTCTGTATCCGTTCGGCGGAAAAAAGAAGATCTCCTCCGTGGAGCGTCCCCGGCGACGCTGGGGAGCGCTGGCCGCAACTGCCTCGGTCGTCCTGGCGGTCGTTTTATCGGCGGTGCTCCTCGAGAGCGACGGCGGCGGAGTCAGGAATCGCTCTGTAGCCGGCAGGGAGATCAACCTGCTCGGCCCGCAGGACCGTGTCGAGAGCGAGACGGTCCTGTTCAGATGGGAACCGGCTGAAGACGTCGACACGTACCAGCTGGTGGTGTTCGACGATGTCGGCACGCCCGTCCTGGTGAGGGATGTCGAGGGCACCGAAACGGTCGTGAATCTCGAGGAAGAAGGACTGCTCGTCCCGAAACGGGTCTACCACTGGAAAGTGATGGGGAACCATTCCGGAACCGGGACGGGGCTTCCCTCGGAAATCGTTTCATTCCGGGTTTCTGATGAGCTGGCTCACCGGTAATCGCCTATCAGGACAAACGGGGCCCACTCGAGCGGTTCTCTCCCCTCCTCGATCATTCTCCTTTTTGCCCCGCTGAGAGCACGGCACTTTCCCTGACCCTCCAGGTATCGCCGGTAGAAAAGCTCCATGAAATCCGCCGATGCCCGGTCTCCCACCTCCCAGAGGCTCACGACGAGCGAGGATGCTCCGGCTTCGAAAAAAGCGCGCGAGAGGCCGTCGATCCCTTCACCCGCCACCAGCTTACCGAGGCCCGTCCGGCAGCCCGACAGAACGACCAGGGGGCCGTCCAGGTCGAGGTTTCTGACTTCGCCCGCCAGCAGAAAACCGTCTTCGTCGTCTCCGCCCTGCGAGAGGATGAGCCCAGACAGGTCGGGATTCTCGTCGTCATAGATCCCGTGGGTGGCGAAGTGGATGATGTCGTATGAGGACAGGGATGTGGATTTCACCTGCCGCTCGGTCGCCCGCGGACCCAGCAGCACCACACTTCGATCATAGGGGAACATGGATGAGATCGTGCGCACTTCGCGCTTCGTGTGCCTGATCCGGGTGAAGTACTCGTTTCCGAGCACGAACAACGGCTCGTCCTCTCCTTCCACGATCTCATGAATGAACGTCCTGAGCCTGTCGAGGAAATGCTCTTCCTTTCCGCCGACGGGATCACCCACCGCGAATATGGTCCATCCCGGCTCGCTCGGGGAGCCCGATCTCTCCTGGAGAGTGAGAAGGGCGCTCATGGAGGGGGCGAGGGCGACGTCGCAGCGCTCGACCAGGCAGGGCGGCGATCCGCCGCCTTCTCCCGGAGCTGCCGGCCAGGGGAGCGTCTCGAACGGAAGGTAGGAGAGCACGTCGTCGGGGATGATGATGAGCGTGCCGGCATCCGCGAGTGGGCCCGAGAACGGATCCAGGAGGTCGCGTGACAGCCGCGCCCCTATCTTCGCCGCGTGTTCTTTTTCCCCCTGGAGGAGGAGATCCCGGTAGAGGAGCGCCGGATGGTGCCGGGTGGGGACGTGCACGAGCCGCTCCATGACGATGCCGTCGTCGGTGACGACCCATCCGAAGGTCGACGTGCTCCCCATGAAGTATTCGACCAGCACGGTGGTCGAGTCGACGGCCTGCTCTCTCACCAGATCCAGCACATGGGCCATCTCCGGACTTTCCGGGTATTTTCCGGCCGGACGCAGGAGATCGAGGGATAGCTTCGTGCCGAGGAGGTCGCGCTCGAGTTGTTCCATGCTCTCGATCAGCCGGGACTTTTCCTGTCTCGAGATGGAAGGATCGAGAATATCGCTCCTCAATTCGTTCATCCGTTCGAGGAGTGAGCTCTGCTCCGCCAGAAGCTCACGGAACACCTCGCTCTCTCCTTCGGTCCCCGTCTCGTCCATGAGCGCCTGCATCTTCGACCGCTCGGAGTACTCGAGTGCGATCTCGGCGTACTCTTCATCCCGGCCGCTCTCTTCATACAGGTCGTAGAAAAGATCGATCAGGTGTTCGTACGGAAGCATCTTGTCTTCGAGGTAGACGTGCTGCAGCTCGCCGAAGGACATGCGGTGCCGCTGGCTCTCGATGCAGGAGACTGCCTGCATGTAGCGCCTCGCCGCTTCCTGCAGTTCACCCTCTTCCTCGGCGATCACCCCGAGCCGATATGAGGATTGCCAGGAATGCTGGCTGATACACCACTCCTCCGGCCCGTCGACGATGCTCCGATAGAGCTCCCCCGCCTCCTCGCGCCGTCCGGTTTCCTCGTAGATGGAGGCCATGGAGTTCTTGACCTCCTGGATCGCCGTACTGAAGCCTTTCTCCTCGACCCAGGACAGGGCCTCTTCCAGCTGGGGAAGTGCCTCTTCGTAGCGGCCCAGCATCAGGAGCGCCCTGCCCATGTTGTAGGTGAAATACCCGCCTTCCCTGATATGGTGTTTTTCCATGAACTCGCGGAGCTCGGTAAATTTCTCGAGCGCCCTGCCGGGATTGTTCTCCTGGAGCTCGAGCCTCGCCAGATGATACAGCGAGCGGTACACGGCGAGGACGTCCCCGGACTGCCTGCCGAGCTCGAGCCCGGCTTCGAAGAAGGTTTCGGCGAGGTCACGGCGCGGTACCCAGTTGAAGAACTGTCCGAGGCTCGTGAGAGCGTGGGACTGCCAGGCCGTGAGACCGTTCTCGCGTGCCGATTCGAATGCCGAGTAGAAGACGTCGAGAGCTTCCCGGTACATTGGTTCCGCGATGGCGAGCTGGAACTGGCCGATGATGATACCGGTGACGATCTCCTGTTTTATCATGCCCAGGCGCCGGTATGCATCACGCACCTTTTCGAGGGAGTCGATGAAAGCCGTTTTGCTCATCGATTCCAGGACCATGCGGGGCTCGATCTGCGAATACTCGAGCCTCCTGTCACCGGCCCGGGCGATGTCGAGGAAGATGCTGTCGCCCAGCTCCCGGGTGAGGGAGTCTCCCAGGGCGAGCTGGCGCCCGCTCATGAGCTTCGCGGCGTCCATGTTTCCACTGTACCAGGTGTAAGCCATGATCACCTGGATGCTGTCGAGGAGCGCAACGGCTTCTTCGTGGTCCAGCGTGTCGGGATCGGCGGCGAAGAGCCCCGGCGATTTTTCTCCCTCGTTTCGGGGGGCAGGTTCGGGCGATCCGGCAGGAAGATCTTCTGCCGGGGCCCTTTTTTCGGTACCGGACTTTACGGTGAGGGTGTCGCCGTCGAGAGGAAACGGTGTTTCCGGGGGATGGGGAGCGGCCCCGGCCGCCAGGGGGCCGGTGGGGCAGGGAAGCAGGACGAGAGCCGCACAGAGGAACATCCCGGCGAGTGTAGTCGCACCATGTCCGTTCTTTTTCCTCTTCACCGCTACTCTCCCGGCACGAAGAAGTTCGTTCCCTGAAGGAGAAGATGTCCGTACCTGTGGAATATAGCCCGGCGTCGGACTTCCTTCAAGGAATTTTCGAAAAAACTGAATAAACATTGACGTACCAGTGATGTCATGTTATACTACCCACCGATGGTATCCGGATCCGCTCTCAGAGCACCTCCGGCGGGCGGACCGACTGATGGGAACGACCCTGACGGCCCCTGAAGACACCCGGGCCGCCCCATTTCTTTTGGACAGAGGACAAAGGGCCGATGTCCGGTCTTCGCCTTCGTGTGATGGGATTCCTGGCAGTGGCATTTCTCTGCCTTCTCGGATCCAGGGATCTCCTTGCCCAGCAGGTGGACGCAACCGTGTACGGACGCATCACCGGCACCCTCGGCGGGCCGGTCGCCGGTGCTCCCGTGACGATGAGAAGCACGGAGACCGGGGCGGAGCGGCGGGTCGAAACGGGCTCAGAGGGACGCTACCGGTTCGATTTCGTTCCACCCGGAAGGTTCATCATACGCTGCTCTCCCGCCGGATACGAGCCGCTGGAACGTGATCTCGTGCTCAATGTCGGATCGGTCGTCCGGGCCGATTTCGCGCTCCTTCGTCTCTACGAGCTCGAGGGAGAGGTCGTCGAGGCCCGCCGGCCGCAGGCGGCGGACGTGACGACCGGTGTCTCTTACGTCGTCGACCAGGAGGAGATCGACAACCTGCCTTACAGCCGGCGCGAGTACCAGAACCTCGCCGTTCTGGCACCGGGCGTGAAGCGTGGCTCGATCAAGGGAATCCAGGTCTTCGACCTCGACATTCTGAGCATCGGCGGGCGCGACGGATCCGACGTCGCGTTCTACGCCGACGGGGTCGAAAACAACGATTATTCCGCAGGCATCCCGGCCGTCGAATTCCCCCAGGAGGCGATCAAAGAATTCCGGATCGGCGTGCACGGATTCGGGGCGGAGAACGGCGGCACGGCCGGCGGCTTCGTCAACGTGCTCACCAGGTCAGGGACCAACGAATGGAAGGGCTCGGTTTTCACCTACCTCTCCAACGAGAACACCATCGCCCACGACCACTTCGCACGGGAAGACGGAACCGCGAAGCCGGAGCTCTTTGCCGCCAGGTTCGGGGCATCGATCGGGGGCCCCGTAACCCTCGACCGCACCCACATCTTCGCCGCCTATGAAGGCACCCGCGGCGAGGACGAGTACCTGACAGTCAACACCGGCGGTGCCTTTCCCGTGGAAGAACGCGCCTATGCACGGCCGGCGCGAGAGGACCTGCTGCTCCTCAAGCTCGACCACCGGTTCGTCGAGGGGAAGGACCTCACCCTCCGTTACAATCTCCAGGATTCGCGGCTCGAGTATCTCGACACCGGCGGTAACATCACCCTGTCGGCATCGCGCTGGGAGGAGCTCGACAAGCACATGGTGGCCGGCATCTTCAACTGGAAGAATTCGTCCCGGGTGAGCACGCAGCTGACCGGAACCTTCGGCTGGTTCGGCCGGAAGTCCATTGCCACGAATCCCGAATCATCGGTGCTTCGTTTCCCCTCCGCTTTCCTGGGGTCGAGCCCTTATGCTCCTTACGACCACCGGGCCTGGCAGCTTGGAGCGGGAGGAGCCGTGTCGTTTCAGCGGATGGGCGGCGAAGGGCGACACAACCTCGAGATCGGCGCCGACTATACCCACGTGTCGACCGAGTTCATGGGCTCCCGGCTCGAGATGGGGCTTTTCTCCTACACGGTCGACGACCCGGACGGCTCACCCCTGTTCCTGAATGTACCCCTCGGAGACTCGCT
>CAZMKB010000192.1:0-7197 GCA_964566685.1 uncultured Gemmatimonadota bacterium
GCAGGCACATCCCCGACGGCGTGCTGCTCGGCAACATCGGCGCCGTCCAGCTCACCGAGTACCCGGCGGAAACCATCGCGGACCTGGTACACCGGATAGATGCCGACGGTATCTGTGTCCACCTGAACCCGGCGCAGGAGCTCATGCAGCGGGAGGGCAACCGCCGCTTCAGGGGGATACTCGACAGAATAGCAGAGCTCATGGACACGCTCGACGGTCGCGTACTCGTCAAGGAGACAGGCGCGGGTATGTCACAGGCGACGTTCGAGAAACTGAATTCCATAGGCGTGAGATACATCGACGTCGCGGGGTCCGGCGGGACCTCCTGGACGAAGGTCGAAAAATACCGCGCGAGCGGCGACATCACCCCCCACGTGGCGAGGACCTTCTCGAACTGGGGACTGCCGACCGCTTTCAGCGTCATCAGCGCACGCAGAACGTTCGAAGACCGGGCCGTGATCATCGCCTCGGGCGGGATCTTCAACGGTCTGGACGTGGCCCGGGCCATAGCCATCGGCGCCGACATCGCCGGATTCGCCAGGTCGATCCTCCTGGCTTTCGATGAAGCCGGGCCAGAGGGTGCCTCACTGTTCGTAGAGAGAATGAAGCAGGAACTGAGAACCGCCATGCTGCTCACGGAAGCGGCGAATGTGACGGCTCTCAGATCGGTTCCGCGCATTTATACCGGTACATTGAGAGAGTGGTGCCTGTCTCTCGACACGAGGGAGGAGTGAGATGGCCACGACAAAAGTCGAGAAAGTCAGCACGAGGGCTGCGACGAGGATCGACGAAAAGAAGCGGGGGAAGCCCAGCTCCCGGATCCCCGGCTTCTACCGCCTGTCGGTCAAGGAGAGGCTGGAGATCATCTCCGAACTGCTCGATCTTTCGGAAGACGAAGCCGCCAGGATGCGAGACGGCAGCGCCCTCAAGATAGACAGGGCGGCCAACATGGTCGAGAACGGCGTCGGCATCATGAATCTCCCGATGGGCCTCGGCCTCAACTTCCTCGTAGACGGCAGGGACTACATCGTACCGATGGCCATCGAAGAGCCCTCCATCATCGCAGCCGCCTCCAAGGGCGCCATGATCGCACGGAAGGGCGGCGGCTTTACCACAAGCGTCGATGAACCGGTCATGATCGGACAGATACAGGTCGTGGACATCGATGATCCCGAGGCGGCGGCGGAGAAGATCAACGAACAGAAGCAGGAAATCATAGAACGGGCCAACTGCGCAAACGGGAAAATGATCGAGCGCGGCGGCGGTGTCTTCGATGTTGAGACCAGGGTGCTGGACGGCGGTGAAGAGGTCGGCAAGATGCTCATCATCCACCTACTCATGAACGTGTGCGAAGCGATGGGCGCCAACGCCGTCAACTCGTCCTGCGAAGCAGCGGCACCCATGATAGAAGACATAACCGGCGGCAGGGTGAACCTGCGCATCCTCTCGAACCTCGCCGACAAGAGGCTTGCCCGGGCGGAATTCAGGATCCCGCTGGAGAACCTGGCGTGTGAGAACATGGACGGGGAAGAGGTCGGGAAGAGGCTGGTGGAAGCCGGAGCTTTCGCAAAAGTCGATCCCTACCGCGCCACCACTCACAACAAGGGCATCTTCAACGGGCTCTGCGCAGCCGCCCTCGCCCTCGGCCAGGACTGGCGGGCAATCGAAGCCGGCGGCCACGCCTACGCGGCACGCGACGGCCAGTACCGTTCGCTCAGCAGCTTCACCATCGAGGATGGCTGCCTGGTGGGGAAGCTCGGGCTCCCGCTCCAGGTGGGCTGGGTCGGCGGAGTCGTCAACTCGCACCCCGGGGTGAAGCTCGCCAGAAAGATCAGCGGTGTGCAGAGTGCCCGCGAGCTGGCAGCACTGCTCGCAGCGGTGGGGCTGGCCCAGAACTTCGCCGCCTGCCTCGCGCTGAGCACCGTGGGCATCCAGAAAGGCCACATGGCTCTCCACGCTCGAAACATCGCTCTGAGCATAGGCGTACCGGAAGAGGACATCGACGCGGTCGCCAAGGTTATGATAGAGAGAGGAAAATTCAGGGCGGATGCCGCCACAGAGATCTACCGGGAACTGCAGAAAACCTCCCCTGTCATCAGGAAGAGAAAGGACATCGTCACCGGTTATGCCACGGGCAAGGTGCTTCTCTATGGCGAGCATGCCACCGTCTACAACAAACCCGGCATCACCACCACCATCGATGTGGGTCTCAAGATAAGCGTGGGAAAAGACCCGGACGGCCCGCGTTTCACCGAGCCCAGGCTCAAAGAGATATTTCCCTCCGGCGGGAAGAACCATGATACGAGCCCCTTCTCCAACGCGGCGGACGCGGCACTCAAGCTCTACGGACTCGACAACGAGCCTATTGCCATCGAAGTCGCATCGGAGCTCGTGCCGGGCATGGGGCTCGGGTCGTCGGCGGCTTTCTCGGTCGCACTGTGCCGGGCGTTGAGAAGGTACAGCAAGCTCGACTCCGGACAGAACGGCCTCAACGGTCTCTTCGAGGACGTACAGCTGCTCGAGTCGATCTTCCACGGCAATCCCAGCGGCGTGGATGCCGCCACCGTGATTTCAGGCGGTCCTCTCTGGTTCCGCAAGGGGCCGCCCAGAGAAATCGTACCACTTCGCATCCCTTCCCCGGTCAGGGGCATAGCCTGCATCGTCGAACCGGGAGGCCGCACCCTCGACATGGTGAGGCAGGTGAGGGAAAAGCGGGAAGCGGACACGGAAGCCGTCGACCACATCATGTCGGAGATAGGGGACATTACGACCGACGCAGCGATCGCCCTGGGCACCGGCGACGCGGCCGAGGCCGGTCTTCTCATGATACGGAACCACGAGCTCCTCGTGGAACTCGGCGTGTCAACACCTGCACTGGACAGGGCGGTCGAAGTGCTCATGAGCCATGGAGTGCTGGGTGCGAAGATGACGGGCTCGGGAGGAGGAGGGGCAGTCATCGCCCTCATCGGCTCGAGAAGACAGAAGGACATGATCAGGGAAATGTCCAGGCACTTTCCCCTGGTCTATCCGTTTACCATAGAAGCATCCGCATGATCACAAGGGTGAGAACGAGGGCTTACGCGAACATAGCCCTTGTCAAATACTGGGGGAAACGCGAAGGTCCGGGCAACCTGCCGGCCACGCCGTCGATATCGCTGGCGCTCGAGAAGCTCCTCACCGAGACAGAGATAACGAGATCCCCGGAAGGCACAGACAGTATCATCATGAATGGTGAGGAGGCCGACGAACAGTCACGGAAGCGTCTCGAAATCTACATAGACCGATGGAGAACGACGGGGCTCATAGAAGGCTTTTTCGATATCTCGACGCGGAACAGCTTCCCCGCGAAGGCCGGGCTCGCGTCGAGTTCGTCGGGATTTGCAGCGCTCGCCCTGGCGCTGGGCGCTTTCTCGAGCAGGAAGATAGATACACGCGAGCTCACCAGGCTGGCCAGGACCGGGAGCGGTTCGGCCGCACGGTCTGTTACCGGAGGACTGTCGGCTTTTCCGGTCGGGAAAGACCCGGCGGCACGGCTCCTCGAGCCGGCAGACAAAATCCCCTGGGGAATGGTCATCGTAACAGCCGGTGAAGAGGAAAAGAGCGTGAGCTCTCGGGAAGGGATGGAGCTGAGCCGCAGATTCTCACCCTACTACAGGCAGTGGGTGGCACAGGCGAAGAAGGACTACCGCGACATGCTCTCAGCGGCAAAGAGAATGGATTTCACAGAAGTCGGCACCATCGCCGAGGCGAACGCCCTCGCCATGCACGCGTGCATGATAGCGACGAGGCCCTCTCTGATATACTGGAAAGATACGACCATAAGGTTGATACACATGGTGGAGAAGTGGAGAGAAGGAGGTCTTTCAACCTATTTTACCATAGACGCCGGACACCACGTAGCGCTGCTGGGAAGACTCGATGACCTGGACGACATCGCAAGTGAAGCCGTGAAAGTCCGGGGTGTCCATGATGTCATGAGCAGCCGTCCGGCAGGTGGAGCGGAGGTCATCTCATGCGAGTGAAACCCATACGTATTCCCGGGAAGGTGATGCTGTCGGGGGAGTACGCCGTCCTCCACGGTGCCACAGCCGTGATGCTGCCCGTTCCCCGTTATCTTGTCTTCAACAGGGCCAAGGATCCGCCGGCGGCCTCCTATACCAGAATGGTCGATGTTGCCAGGAGGTACCCCATTATCGAGCTGGCCAAACACGAACGCGAGAACGGCGTGCCCCACATCGACATCGACTACAGCCAGTTCTTTGCGGTCAACGACCGGGGCACTTCCTTCAAGCTGGGCCTGGGCATGTCATCGGCCGAGGTGGTCGGTGTCGTGGCCATGCGCTACGCCTGCGCGGGATTCGACTGGAAGGAAAAGCGTCAGGACGCAGCCAAACACGCGTTCTGCATTCACAAGCAGGTCCAGTGGGGGATAGGCAGCGGAGCGGATGTCGTCGCCTGTGCCTACGGGGTTCCGATCAAGTTCCGCTCAAACGGCAGTTCGTTCGAAGCCACCCCCATCGAAATGAATGGAAATGGAGAGAACTGCCCGCCCATGGCGCTCATCTGGAGCGGCTCACCCGCTGACACGAGAGAACTCGTCAGGCAGTTCGACGGGTGGCTCGAGGATGGAAACGCCGGCGAAACCGGACTTCTCGACAAACTGATCGAGGCGAGCGACAGGCTCGCCGATTCCTGGTTCAGAACATCGACAGAGAAGCAGTACGAGCTTCTCGATCAGTTCGACCGGGCAATTCGGGAGTGCGCCCGTGCTGCGGGCATCCCCTACTCGCTGCCCGCCCACGAAAACATCAGGATCTGGGCCGCACGACACGGCGGTCGGGCCAAACCCACGGGCGCAGGCGCCGGCGACATGATTCTCATCATGGGATCGGTACCGTTCGAGCAGCTCGACAAGCTTGTTATACCGCTGGACCTGCACGAATGAGAGACTCCACGCCGGGCAAGCACCTCCGCAGACAGGCACGGCACAGCCATCGTTATCGCTATCACCTACTGACGGACAATGCTCTCCCTTGTCATATCCTTCAACATCGCCGGATTCCGATGAGCCGAATTCAATCAGCGGACCTGGTTTTTCCCCGGGAATGAATGTACGGACCTTTCGGATCGGTTCTCTCCGGGTGTTGTTAAAACAGCGCATGTTCCGTAAATTCCTCTGGTCACAGCAGGCCGCCTCAACACAGTCGTCCGGAGGATCCGGTTCCGATGCACTTCCTCATTCTGAGCATCGTCTCGAGCGTGTGTATCGCCATCGTCATCCGCACGAACGAGTCCCGGGACCTGGACCGCTACGGTGTTATGCTGTTCAACTACCTGACGGCCAGCATCCTGTCGCTTTTCCTGGCGGATCGCACAGGCCTCCTCGCCGACTTCCGGCAGCTCGCATGGATCGGCGGAGCCGCCGGACTCCTGTTCGTGACGGCATTCCTGGTGTACATGAAGTCGGTGAGACGCCTGGGCATGGCCATCCCGGTCACCGTCACCCGGCTCTCGGTCGTCATCCCTGCCCTCGGCTCGATCGTCATCTATTCCGAACGCATCGACGCATTCCAGGCAGCGGGACTCGTCCTCGCCCTCGTCGCGATCTACCTCTTCAGCTGGCGGGGATCGGGAACGCGCGTGAACCCGGACCGGGCGGACCTCTACCTTCCGCCACTCCTCTTTCTGTTGATGGGATCGGGAGATTTCAGCCTGAAGATCTTCGAATCGACGTTTCCCGAGGACATGATGATGAGCTTCGTCCTGCTCGTCTTCCTCGTCGCGAGCGTGTACAGCCTGGGGCTCTTACTTTTCAGGGGCAGATCCGTCGACAGGAGGGTGATCGGCGGCGGCATTCTCCTCGGCATCCCCAACTTCGCCTCCGCCTGGTTCATCCTGAAGGTGCTGCAGGTTCTGCCGGGCTCGATCGCCTTTCCGCTCAACAACGTGGGCATCATCATGCTCTCGACCCTGGTCGGCTACACGGTCTGGCACGAGCGGTTCGGCCGGCGGGCTCTCGCTGCCATGGTGCTCGCCGTCGTCGCGGTGATTCTGCTCGGTTCCGATCCGGGCTGACGTGACCGGAGGACTCCGGGGGAATCCAGGACCTCTTCTACCGCTTCACCCGTCTACTCGACTCCCTCTTGCAGCGTTTCGCCGGTTTCTTCCGCAGCCTCATCCAGATTTTCCCCGGCACGTTCGGCGGGTCCTTCGTCGTTACATGCTCCGAACGCACCCATAAGGATAATGCTCAAGAGCAACAGACAGATCCTCTTCATCTTCTTTATGGTTCTCCATCCTTTCCTTATTCCCTGTTCTGCCCTGCCGGCCGATCAGCCCCCCCTCGAGTCCGCCGGCTGCTCGGTACGATACATGATGCAGACCGCTCTACCCGACACGATGAGTATATCATCTCGACAGTGCGTGTCAATGGCGTAGAAAGTCGAATGAGTCGTTCGACGTCTGCTTCCGGGGTTCAGTCGAGATCGTCCTGAATTGCGTATTCGACAGTTCTCAGGCGGCAGACGGGCCGTGGACATCACCTGATGCGGCCCGCGGTCCTCCCGGTTCGAATGATCAGGCAATCCTGGAGTGAGACCACGTCGTCGCTTTCGGCCAGAAGCGACAGAAACTCGTGCCATCGTGCACCATCGTCCTTCAGGACGAAGTCGAGCCAGGGGAGAAGGAACGTGTTCACCGTTTCGTGCTGGACCTGCCGTCCGATCAGCGGATCGTCACAGCCCAGCTCCCCGAGGCTGCAGAGAAAGTTCTCGTCTGCGAACTGGCAGTGACTCGCCCCGGTGATCTCGACGAGGATCCGGCAGGAGGATTCGAGCGCGTCGTACATCGGGACCTGGTGGAGCCCGGGAGGGGTCACGCAATCGTAAGATCCTGCAAAGAGCAGAGCGTGAGCGCTTATCGATGAAGCCGCTCCGATGGCCGAGGGGCTGGTCTCGGAAGCGGCGAAGTTGAAGACGGCGGTGATACCGGATTCCTCCGCTGCCGCCAGGAGGCTCGCTCCGCCGCCCATGGAGTGGCCGGCCACCGCGGAAGTCTGTCCGACTTTCAGGAAGAACGGCGAGCCCGGATCATCCCCCTCATCCTGGATCCTCCTCACCAGGAACGCCAGGTCCAGGCCGAAATCGAGATGGTCGGGGAAGAGCTCTCCGGCCGTCCGGGGGAGAGCCACGATGTAGC
>CAZMKB010000193.1:0-7141 GCA_964566685.1 uncultured Gemmatimonadota bacterium
AGATAGGAGGCGGTGTAGGTCGTGTCGGGCGCCATGACGAGATCCCCTGTCAGCAGAGGCGGCGTCTCGAACGGATCCTCGTCCTCCCCGGCGACGAAGAAAGAGAAGGTCGCGTTCGCGGACCCCGTATCGTTGTCGACCTCGACATCGACCGCAATTTCGACCTCGTCGATCTCGGTCACGTTCTCGAGCTCTCCCGAGATTGGCACCCGGTAGACCGGCGACCGCACCGACACGGGAGGTCCGACCGGCGGGATGACCGGGTTCTCTCCGTACTCGACCAGCCGGTCGTCCTCGGAAATGAAGCTCAGAGCATCGATGTTGACGGTCACCGTCGTCGAGCTGCAGGCCGCGAGAACCGCACCCAGGACGACGGCTGCCACGACCGGAACCTTCCCTGTTCTTCCTCTCATATATATCTCCTCGAAGCGTCGATTGTTTCATGTCGGTTCGGAGCTTTTGCCGGACTCGCTCCCTGAGATCACGGACATAAGGTAATCTACGTCCGGAATGCAGATCATCGCAAGGAAGGAGGAACCACTTCAGAGGAGTCAGGAGTATGACAGGGAGCTTCCCGTGGAAGAAAGAATTCCCGACCTCCCCGTATCATGAGGAGAGATCGGGAATCTGGCTCGCGTGAATCGTCGAACCTGAACGGAACAGTCTTCGGCTACTGCCCGGCGATATTCGCGGACGAAGAGAGCTCCACATCGAACACTTCACCGTCCCAGAGTTCGTCCCCGAGCACTCCGAGACGGCCTTTTACGACGTAATCTCCTTCCGAGAGGTAGAGAGGAAAGAACACCTCGAGGATGCCCGCATGGTGACCATGAGCCGGCAGTGAAATATCATAGAGTGCCCCGAGTATCCCGCATTCAGGACCGCTCACTTCCACCCAGCCGTCGAACGTGATCGGGTGAGCAAAGGGATTGGTGATCATGACTTCCCAGGAAGCCGTCGAACCGATCTCAGCCTCGGCGGGAGTATCCGAGAACGAGAGCAGCTGACCCGGGTTCAGGTAGTGGTATTCCCGCGCTCCCATGTCCCGCCTGTCTCCTCCGAACCATGGAACTTCGGTGGCAGGGTCGGCGGCGTCGATACAGGGGGAAAGCGCCGACAGGTTCACATCAGCCGGTGACGAGTCCCTGAATCGGGGATCGCAGGAGATGTCTCCCGGCCCCGGTTCCCAGTCCCCGTAATCTCCCCCTTCGTTCCCGTACACATCGTTGAATGAAACGACCGGCTCGGAGAAGTGACTGACCAGGATACCCGCTCCATCCTCATTGAACGCAATGATGTTGTTTTTGATGACGGACGTGGCATAATCCGTCGTGTGAACTCCCGCGCCCCTCGAAGAATTGTTCCTGATGATCGTGTTGTTCAGTACCTGAGATGCCCTGCTCGAAAGATGAATACCACCACCGGCTGCATCAGCACGACAGTCGGTGATGATATTCTTCTCGATCAGCGACTCGGAGTACCAGGCACTGCAAATCGCTCCTCCGTACTGACCCTCGCACATCCTTATCACATTGTGCCTGATGACTGGCTGGGAGTAGTATGCGAAGACCGCTCCTCCTCCGTGATACGCGAAGTCGTCCGCGAAAACGTTGTGACTGATAATAGGAGAGGCACCATTCCAGCATGAAACCCCCGCCCCCCAGTGATAGACGGAGCAGTCGATGATCCTGTTGTACATGATGGTAGGGGAAGCAGCTTCACAGTAGACGCAGTAGTCTCCCTGGGTCGTCAGGGTGAATCCATAGAGAACGGCGTCTCTTGTCTCACCGTTCTCGAAGGTCGCGACGGACTCTCCCTGACCGTCGATGACAGTGGAGATGATGATCTCCTTGTTCTGGTCGAACAGGAACCCGCTCGTGACGAACACGTCTTTTCCTGTATAGTCGATGTTTTCCTGATAGGTACCCTCTGCAACGAGTACGGTATCTCCTTCGGCAGCCAGGTCGATCCCCGCCTGTATGGTCGGGGCTTCATCAGGGACTTCGATGATGTCCGCCGGGAGGCCGGCGGGAACGAGGATCCAGCAGGCCGTGATGAGAAGAATAAACGGTGAACGCATTGTCTATCTCCTTTCCACGATTTGTCCGGTCGATCAATCGAACGCGGCGACCCAGGCATCTCCGAAGAAATCGCTGTAGGCCCTGCTCCCGCCATGGATGAAAAGAAAATTCTTTCCCCCGAGTTTCATCAGGCCTGATGCAGCGGTGCGGCGGGCATATGGTTCTTTCCCGGGAAAAGAGATTTCTTCCCAGACGCAGGACAGGAGGTCGAGAGTCAGGATATCGTTCGCGTAGAAAAAGGCTCCTCCACTGTACCACTGTCCCCCGAACAGGATCAGACTGCTTCCCTCCGGATCGAATTCGAGACAGAGGGAAGACCTTCCGTGCGGGATATCCCCGGAGCAATCGAGCTCAGTCCACTCCTCTTCTCCTTCCGTGAGATCGAGCGCCCAGACATCGTTATAATAAACATACCCTGGAGCCTCACCGCCGAAGATGATCATTCGATGAGCATTGCTATCGTACACAGCCTCGAAATTGGCCCGGGCTGGCGGTCCGGCAATGGAAAGGAATTCCCACGTCATGGAGTCGAAATCGAGAATCCAGGTGTCGTTGAGATACATCGTCGGGCTCATTCTTCCGGCGAAGACGATCATGCGATTCCCCTGAGGATCATAAACGGCGACGTGTCCATCCCGTGCATAGGGGGGAAATCCCCCTGTAGTCAGGAATTCCCACTGTTCCTGTCCCTTTTCCAGCTGAAGCTCCCACGTGTCATTGAAGTAGGCATCCGCATAGCCCCCGAACATTACAATACTCTGTCTCTCCGGATGATAGATCATAGAGAAGAGCTTCCTTCCCGGCGGAAGAGTGGATCCCCCCGGGATCTTCTTCCAGAAAGGCACACCGGACCTGAGCTGGACGGACCAGGTGTCATTGAGATAATTTTCCCAGTTGACACCACCGAACATGATGAGCCGGCTGTTCGCAGTATCCACCGTGATTTCATGTCCTGCCCTCTGAAGCGGTAGGATCGGGATCCATGTGTCAACACCCTCTGCATGTTTCACAGGGACGAGGACGAGGAACGTACAGGCGAGGAAAATGGTGATGGAAAGATTCTTTGTGCTCATGTCTCTACCCCCGGTGAGAAGTTGCTGCGGATTGTTACGTAAGGCTTTCGGGCAGTGAACGATTTCAGTATACCCGAATTTGTTCTTGTTGTCAAGCGAGGATGTTCGATGCTCGTTTTGCGTGCTTGACCAATGGGAAGATGCGGATTATCATAGTCTTGTGAGCCGGAGTTCTACGGGCAGAAGCTCGAGTTCAGCACTGTATTCAGATGACAGAAAACCTCCAGGAATTCTATGAACAGCGAACCGGCTGGCGCGGCTATCGCGAAGAAGACCTGCGGTTCCGCAAAGCTGTGCGGATCGCGGCAATGCCCGCTTCCGGACAGATAAAACTCCTCGACGTCGGCTGCCGGGATGGCCGCCTTCGACTGTTCATCCCTCCTGACATTGAATATCACGGGATAGACATCGCCCCCTCCTTTGCGGGAGAAACCATACGTACCGGGGACATCAGCAACGGAACCGACTTCGAAGACGGTTTTTTCGATTACGTCTTCTGCATCGAAGTTCTCGAGCACACCCGGGCACCGTTCACCGTACTGCAGGAAATCCACAGGATACTCCTCCCGGAAGGAACACTCGTTCTTTCCGTCCCGAATCCCTATCACTTCAAGGAAATCCTCTGGAATATCTTCAGAGTGGAAGACCGTCAGGGACACATCTATTCCTGGACGAGACAGGCAATGAATAAGTTGGCTGAATTCGCCGGCTTTCACGCCGACTACGTCGAAGGGACCTATTTCCACCCTCCCATCCCGTCGCGTGGTCTACTGTCGAGGTCATTCATTTACAGGATGCGCCCGGTGGGGAAATAAGCGCTCTTCCGATTCGTCGATCTCCACGACAATCCATCCTGATTTCGTCCCTACAGGGAATGTGTTCGATCCAGCACGGGTCCTGAGATCCCGCCGAACTCTCAGAGACAGTGCTCATTCCGCACCAATCCGGACCGGGTACGGTTCTTGCCATTGCCCGGGCGACCCTCCTCCCCGACGACCGGATCGGTCATCCTGTAACGGGGAGGTCCAATGAAAACCGTACTCCTGCTCGCAACACTCCCGGCTCTCTGTGCACCCCTGCTCCACGGGGCGGATCTCGACAACGACGGCCTGCCGGACGACACCGAAGAGCTCCTGGCCGAATCGTTCCTGCCGAGGATCTACTTCCACGAAGAGGAGGCCTGCGCCGGGCCCGGCGTTATCCTCTACCACGCGAGACCCTTCGCTCCCGGCGTCGACAGCATCGTGAGCCTGACCTACGTCCTCCTCTTCTACGACGACTGCGGCGGCATCGTCCACAAGGGGGACGCCGAAACCTTCAGCCTGACGCTCTTCGAGGACGGTTCCTGCCCCCTGGGCTACCGGGCCCATTCCATCAGGACCTGTGCTCACGCGGGCATCCCGGTCTGCGATTACCGCCCCTCGTACACGATCGAGAGCTGCAGCTTCTCGCACGAAGAAGGCAACGCCGTCTACTGTTCGAAGAACAGTCACGCGGTCTACACTTCACTGAGCATCTGTAACGACCCGGAACGCTGGTACTGTCTCGACGAGTGCCAGGCCGTCTACGTCATGAACGACGGCTGGCTCGTTCCACCGGAGGCGGATCAGTACTGGCACCTGTACAACGCCGGAGAGGTCGACTATCCGTTCATCACCGACGTGGCGGAGATAGGAAACGGCATGTTCGACTTCGCCTCGTGTCCCGTGTGGGACTTCCGCCACTTCTGCGGCGACGAGCCCTACAACCCCGGCGACTACTGTCCGTCGACCATCGTGAACAAGCTGTTCACCTGCTCGACCGGCCCGACTCTCCCCGTGGACGTGTCGTTCCGCCTGGGAGGGGCGGTACCCTCACCCATGGGCTACTGCCGCGATCAGTTCCTGTACCTGGACCTCCCGTACGGCGGCAACGTCTTCGCTCACATCTACTCGATTGCCGGGGATGTGGTGGACAAGGTCTACCTGCCCGCCTTCTGCGCCTCGGAGGAGCTCATCGCATCCTGCTGGGACGGCGGGAGCCTCTACGGAGGCTGTTCGGCGCCGGGGAACTACTACCTGCAGGCGGAGGCCCAGCGGGGAGACGATCACGCCTTCACGGACATCATCCGTTTCGGCGTATCGGGAGACGAAGGAGGACCGCGGTCACCGTCGAACCTGGAGGGATCGGGCAACAGCCACGCCGTCACCCTCACCTGGAACGACCGTTCGCAGGTGGAAGACGCATACATCGTGGAACGATCGCTGGGCACCTGTCCCTACAGCGTCGTCGGCGTCCTCCCGGAGAACACGACGACCTGGACCGACACACCGCTCGCCGAGGGCCTCGCCCGCTACCGGGTGTGCGCCCACCGGACCTTCGGAGGGAATTCGGAGTATTCGAACGAGATCCAGCTGGACCTGCGCTGGGATGTCACCGCCCCGGTCCTGTCCGGAGCGGAGAGGGGGAATCCCCACGCACACTTTCTCTCCTGGTCATTCGACCCCGGCGGGGTGGGATTCGACCGGTACGTTCTCTCCAAGCGCTACCGCTGCCCGCCGGGCTCGAGGAACGACGGCGGCCAGCCGCCGGGCTGGTCGGTGTGGTTCGACATCCACTGGTCGGACATAGTAACCGACACGATGCTCATCGATTCCCTGGTGACATGGGAGAACTGCTACGAGTACCGGGTGGAGGCCGTCATCGAGGACTGGACGGACACGCTGTGCTCGAACATCGTGAACTTTCACGGTGACTGCGAGGAGCACGGCTGTGCCGCCCTGTCGGTCCACGGCGACGACGGATGGAGGAGGAAAGCCTATCTCTTCACGGCGCCGGAGGTCGGCAGTTCCCGCGGGAACGCGGTCGACATCGTCGACCTCGGCGTCCTGTCCGGGTCGGATGACGGCCCGATGGCCGTTCGCATCGGAGAGATCAGCGTGGACACGACCTTCCTCGACGCTGTTCTGCTGCATGTGATCGAAGACGGGGGCGGCGGGGAGAGGATGCCAGGAATCGTCACGGAGAGAGGGATCGCGCTCTACGAACACCGCCGTGATCCGCTCACCGCCCTCACCCGCGAGGGCACGGACGTGCTCGGGCCCGTCTCCCGGGAGGACGGCGTGCTCTTTTCCGGACAGCCGGGTGACGAGCTCGTTCTCGAATTCGGTGAATCGGGCGAAGAGGGGGACACGCTCCTCGGGATCCTCGACGGCCCCGTCGAGGATCCGCCGGCAAAAGCCGTCTGGCCGCTCGTCTTCTTCCGGGGAGGAAAGGACCGGTCAGGCACCTGGACGCCTGTTTCCTCGATAGCCGTCAGGGGAAAATCGGCGAACTTGATCGACCTCGGTCCGTTCATTCGAAACTTCGGGAGAGACATGAGCCTGCGGATCGTGTGGAACTCTCCGCTGGCAATCGACCGGCTCTTCCTGGCCGCGGCGGAGGCCGTGCCCCCGGCAGTCACCCGGCTCGATCGTGCCCTGACTGATGAAGGGCTTGACGTCACCCACCTCCTGCTTCACGACGACGGCGAGCGTGTCCACCTTGAAAAGGGCGAATACGTCACGTTATATTTGGATCATCCGTCGGAAGGGCGGGCGACGCACCGGTTCTTTCTCGAGGCGAGAGGCTTCACCGTACCGGGCATCTCTGAACCGTAGGGCACGGCGTCCCACCGCACGGACGAGGGGGCGACGGATCACCCGAGCGATCGGGCCGTCGTGTCAACAGGAACAGCAGTCCGTTAGCGGCCGCCAAAATCGAAATGGTTTGAATGATTCGGGCTGGCCCGAGCTTTTCATGCGATTTCGACGTGCTAAAGGGAGGCTCCGCGCATGCTGATCGTCGGCGAGCGCATCAACGCGACCGGAGAGCGCATTCGAGCGGCTATCGCCGACCGGGATGGCGCGCACATCATCGACGTTGCCCGGAAACAGCGCGAAGCCGGTGCCGATCTCATCGACGTCAATGCCGGAACCCTGCTCGACGACGAACCGGGCCACCTCGTCT
>CAZMKB010000194.1:0-1128 GCA_964566685.1 uncultured Gemmatimonadota bacterium
TCGCGTCCTCGATGAACTTGCTGATGACCACGGGGTACTCCGTGCTCACCCGGGAGGCCCGCTCCAGGTAGCGCTCGAGCTCGCCGTCTCCCAGGGCCACCGACATGGCCGCGCCGCTCAGCACGTAGCTGGGCCGGATGAGGACCGGGTACCCGACGGACCGGGCGAAGGCCCGGGCTTCGTCAACGTCGGTCAGCTCCTTCCAGGCCGGCTGATCGATACCGAGCTCGTCGAGGAGGGCCGAGAAGGTGTGGCGGTTCTCGGCGGCGTCGATGCTCTCTGGCGAGGTGCCGAGCACCCGCAGGCCGTACCGGTGGCACTTCATGGCCAGGTTGTTCGGTATCTGTCCCCCCATGGAGATGATGAGGCCCAGCGGATTCTCCTTCTCCGCGATGTCGGCCACGGCCTCGAAGCTGAGCTCGTCGAAGTACAGGCGGTGGCAGATGTCGTAGTCGGTGCTCACCGTCTCGGGGTTGTAGTTGACCATGACGGTCCGGTAGCCCAGCTTCTCCAGGGTGAGGACGGCGTTCACGCAGCACCAGTCGAACTCCACGGACGAGCCGATGCGGTAGGAACCCGAACCGAGGACGATGACCGCGTTGTCCCCGCCGAAGTCGATGTCGTTTTCGGTCCCGTTGTATGTCAGGTACAGGTAGTTGGTCCGGGCCGGGTACTCCGCCGCGAGGGTGTCGATCTGCTTGACGACGGGCTCGATCCTCTCCCTCCTTCGCGCTGTCCTGATGTCGAGCTCGTCCACGCCCCGGGCGATGGCGATCTGCTTGTCGGAGAACCCCAGCTGCTTCGCCCGCAGGAGGAGCTCCGGCGGAAGCGCCCCCTCCCTGCCCTCCCGGATCTCTTCCTCCGTCCGGACGATGTTCTCTATCCGGTACAGGAACCAGCGGTCGATCCGGGTCAGCTCGTGGATCCCGTCGACCGGGTACCTGCCGACCGCGGCGGCGACGGCGAAGATGCGCTGGTCGGTGGGGGTCCGGAGGCTCTGCTCGAGGTCGTCGAATTCGATCTCGTTGCAGACCAGGCCGTACATGCCCACCTGCAGCATCCTGATCGCTTTCTGCAGCGCCTCCTCGAAGTTCCTGCCGATGGCCATGACCTCGCCCACGCTCTTCA
>CAZMKB010000194.1:1138-7051 GCA_964566685.1 uncultured Gemmatimonadota bacterium
GTCTCATCGGCCTCGGGGAACTTCTCGAACGCCCAGCGCGGGATCTTCACCACGACGTAGTCGAGGGCCGGCTCGAAACAGGATTTCGTGACACGGGTGATCGAGTTCCCGAGGTCGACCAGCGAGTAGCCCAGCGACGCCTTGGCCGCGACGAAGGCGAGCGGGTAGCCGGTGGCCTTCGAGGCGAGTGCGCTGCTCCTGGAAAGGCGCGGGTTCACCTCGATGACGCGGTAGTCGTCGCTCCCGCGGTCGAGGGCGAACTGGATGTTGCACTCGCCGACGATGCCGAGGTGGCGGATGACTCTGATGGACACGTCCCGGAGGGCGTGGTACTCCCGGTTCGAGAGAGTCTGCGACGGGGCGACCACGATGCTCTCGCCGGTGTGGATGCCCATGGGATCGAAGTTCTCCATGTTGCAGACCGTGACGCAGTTGTCGAAGCCGTCGCGCACCACCTCGTACTCGATCTCCTTCCACCCGTCCAGGTACTCCTCGATGAGCACCTGCCTGGTGAAGGCGAAGGCCTTCCCGACCTGCTCCCCGAGCTCCTCCCCGGAGTAGGAGATACCGGAGCCGAGACCTCCCAGCGCGTAGGCGACCCGGGCCATGACCGGGTAACCGATCCGGTCCGCCGCCTCGAGCGCCTCCTCCACGGAAGTCACGGCCGTGCTGCGCGGCACCTTCACGTCGATCTGGCGGAGCCGGTCGACGAAGCGCTTCCTGTCCTCGCAGTCCCGTATGGCCTCGATGGAGGTGCCGAGGACCCGGACGCCCTGCTCCTCGAGAAATCCCGACTCGGCCAGCTCCACCCCGCAGTTGAGGGCGGTCTGGCCGCCGAACCCGAGGAAGATGCCGTCGGGGCGCTCCTTCTCGATCACTCTCCTGACGAAGGGCTCCGTGACCGGCAGGAAGTAGATTTTGTCCGCGAACGCCTCAGAGGTCTGGATGGTGGCGATGTTGGGGTTCACCAGGACCACGCTCAGCCCCTCCTCCTTCAGGGCCTTGATGGCCTGGCTGCCGGAGTAGTCGAACTCGCCGGCCTGGCCGATCTTGAGCGCTCCGCTTCCGAGGAGGAGGACCTTCTTCATGAGGCGATCATCCCGATGAATTCGTCGAAGAGGAACTCGGTGTCCACCGGTCCCGGCGAGTGCTCCGGGTGGAACTGGATCGAGGAGAAGATCCCGCTTCCATGCCTGATGCCCTCGTTGGTGCCGTCGTTGACGTTCACGAACCAGGGCTCCCAGCCTTCAGGGAGCGTTTCCTCCCGTACGGTGTAACCGTGGTTCTGGGAGGTGATGTAGCAGCGCTTCGACCCGACCCGGAGGCAGGGCTGGTTCTGGCTCCGGTGCCCGTAGGGGAGCTTCGTGGTGTCGGCGCCGGCGGCCAGCGCCATGATCTGGTTTCCGAGACAGATCCCGAAGGTGGGAATCTCCTTCTCGAGGCAGCGGCGGACCAGGGCCACCGTCTCGGGACACTGCTTCGGGTCGCCCGGCCCGTTGGAGACGACCACGCCGTCGAAGGACTCGTCGAAGAAATCGTCGTCGTAGGGGACCCGCACCACACGGCAGTTCCGGCGCACCAGGCTCCGGATGATGTTGTACTTCGTGCCGCAGTCGACGAGCGCCACGCCGGGCTCGCCGTCCGGGTTGTAGACGGTCCGCTCTCTCGTGGAGACGAGCCGCACCAGGTGCTCCCGGGAGGGATCGGAGAACTCCGTGTCCCCGTCGATGACGAGCTTCCCCGGCATGGTTCCCCTCTCGCGAAGCCGCCTGGTGAGTGCCCTCGTGTCGATGCCCTCGACGGCGGGAACGCCCTCGTCCCGGAGCCAGTCCGCGAGGCTCCGGGCCGCGTTCCAGTGGTTGTGGGACGAGGAGTAATGTGAGACGACGAGGCCCGAGACGTGGATCCTGTCCGATTCGAAGAAGGCGGGAAGTCCGTCGTCGGACTGGCCGCCCGGCACGCCGTAGTTGCCGATGAGGGGATAGGTGAAGACGAGGATCTGGCCGCGGTAGCTGGGATCGGTCAGCGATTCGTTGTAGCCGACCATGCCGGTGGCGAAGACCACCTCGCCGGAAACCGACCTCGGGGCGCCGAAAGAATATCCCTCGTACCGCGATCCATCTTCGAGGACGAGAGCTACCTTCTGCATACCGTGGCCGAGTGTTGTTGCCTTCTGTCGGGACGATCCGTTCGAGTGCGCCGGTCCGGCTTCTGTCAGGACAATATAACACCTCGGCGGCCCGGGGTCAAAGAGAAAATGTTCCGACCGTTGAAATCAGGCCTGCCGGTACCTACTCTCCCCGTGAACGGGCACACGATTTCCGGACCGGCGCTCATCCGGGTGGAGGATACCGGATCTCTCTGCGAGCCACGACCGGGCTTCTTTCGGTCACGGGGTCTTTCCTCATCCGATGCCGCAGCCGGTGGTGCGGACGAAGGCAACGGCGATGAGAGCCTGCTTCTCCCTGAAAACGAGAAAAGAAAAGAGGGGGATTTGCCCCGAAAGAAGCAGAAAATCGACCCGGCCGGCCTGACCGGATCCCGCAGGGCAGTCCAGCCGGAGGGCATGAAGCCGCAGCTGGCGTCACCCGTCCGGGAGCCGCCCGCGGGGGAGAACTGGATCCACGAGCTGAAGTACGACGGCTACCGCATCCTCTGCTTCATCCGCGGAAAGCGGATCAGCCTGGTCTCCCGGAACGGCAGGGACTGGACGGAGTGTTTTTCCCCCGTCGCCCGTGCCCTCCGGGCGTTTCCAGCCCGGGAGGCCGTCCTGGACGGCGAGATGGTTGTCCTTCGCGAGGACGGCACGACGGATTTCCAGGCGCTTCAGAACATCGTGAAGGGCCGTGGTTCCGGTCGCCTGGTCTACTACCTGTTCGACATTCCCCACTGCGACGGCCGGGATCTCTCCCGGACCCCGCTCCTCGAGCGGTAAAACTCCTGAAATCCCTGATCCACCAGGCACGGCCGTCCGATGCCGTCCGGTACAGCGACCACGTGGCGGGCCGCGGGGAGGAGGTGTTCCGCGAAGCCTGCCGTCTCGGCGTGGAAGGGATCGTTTCGAAACGCGCGGACAGCCCCTACCACCAGAAACGCTCACGGCACTGGTTGAAGGTCAAGTGCCTCCTCAGACAGGAGTTCGTGATCGGGGGATTCACCGAGCCGTCGCGACCGAGAACCGGCCCCGGCGCCCTCCTCCTCGGCTACTACCGGGACGGAACGCTGGTCTATGCCGGCCGGGTGGGAACCGGCTTCAGCCGGAAGACGCTCGGGCTCCTGGCGGAGACGCTGCCTCCCCTGGAACAGGACGAGCCACCTTTCCAGAATTCCCCGGCAGGAGGGGACGCCCGGCAGGTCCACTGGATCAGGCCTGAGCTGATCGCCGAGGTCGAGTTCACGGAGTGGACCGGCGAGGGACACCTGCGCCATCCCTCGTTCAAGGGACTGCGGGAGGAGAGATCCCCACGGGATATCGTCCGGGAGCCCGCGGCAGGCGCGGGCCTGTCCGGGAAGAAGCAGCGGGGCCGGAGAGCATCGAACGCCCCCGGAATAAAGAAAGTCCCGACCGACGCCGTGGTGGAGGGTGTCAGGCTGTCCAGCCCGGACAGGATTCTCTACCCCGATCAGGGGCTCACGAAGAAGACCCTTGCCGGATTCTATGTCTCCATCGCCGACTACATACTTCCCCACATCGCCCGAAGGCCGCTGGCGGTCCTGCGCTGCCCGGAGGGCCGGCGCGAACCGTGCTTCTACCAGAAGAACGTCAGGGAATCGACTCCGGATCACATCCGCGGAGTCCCGGTCGCAGAGAAGAAGGGGACGGTGCACTACTTCGCCATCGATGACCTGAAAGGGCTGGTCTCCCTCGTGCAGATGGGCGTGCTCGAAATCCACCCATGGGGAAGCCGGGAGTCCGACGTCGGGGCGCCGGACATCCTGACCTTCGATCTCGATCCCGGACCGGGGCTGGGCTGGAACGACGTCACCGGGGCCGCGCGATTCCTGCGGGAGCGGCTGGAGGACCTCGGGCTGGAATCGTTCCTGAAGACGTCGGGCGGAAAGGGACTCCACCTGGTCGTTCCCATCGTGCGCCGCACGGGATGGGATGAGCTCCGGGAGTTCGCCGAAGCGGTGGCGAGAGACCTGGCCCGTCTCGTACCCGGACGCTTCACGGCCGGCATGAGCAAGGCGGGGCGGCGGGGGAAGATCTTCGTCGACTACCTGCGAAACAGGCGCGGCGCGACGACCGTGGCCGCCTACTCGACGAGGGCCAGGGAGAACGCCCCCGTCTCCACGCCCATCAGGTGGGACGAGCTGTCCCGGGCGACCGGGCCGGACGCCTGGACCGTCGCCAACCTGCCCCGCAGGCTGGCCGCCCTGAAGAGCGACCCCTGGTCCGGCTATTTCGGCGTGAGACAGTCGATCACGCGGCGGATGAGGAAAGAGCTGGGATTGCGCTGACTTCAGGAGGCTTTCCTGATGGCCCTGATCAGCTCATCCTTCGACATCCTGCTCCGGTTGGGGATGTCGATATCCTGCGCCATGTCGTAGAGCTCCGATTTCGTTTTCCGGTCGAGGTCCGGCCGTTTCTTCTTTCCGCGACCCGGTTTTCCGCGCTTCCTCCCGGAGCTCTCTTCGGCCTCGGCCTCGAAGCTCTTCTTCAGCACCTCCATCAGATCAATGACCTTGCCGCCGTCGGGTTCCTCCGGAATCTTCTCCTTCGAGACCACGCCCTCGCCCGACTCGAACTTCCGCTCGACCAGGGTGGTGAGCCGCGCCGCATAGGGATCCGAGAGGACGTCCACCTCGAACGTCTTTCTGGAGAGCTTCCCGATTTCCTTCTTCATCGTGTCGACGGTTTTCTTCTCTGCATCCTTCACCCGCGGAAGACCGACGTCTCCGGCTGACCGGATCCCGTCGGCGAAGCGGAGCGTCTGTGCTCTCAGGATGCCCCCTCGGAGATGATGGCCACGATGTACTCTCTTCCCCGCATCACGAACGTGGCAATGCCGGCACGCCCGCTCTTCTCCATGGCCTCGGCCAATCGATTCGCGCTCAGGTCGGACAGCACGCCTTCGATGCGCGACGACGTCTCCAGGGAGGCACGCCGGCCGGACTGGGGCTCCGTGATGTAATACTCGAAGAGGTGGGTGATGAGATCGGTTCGGGAGTCGAGGGTGAGGAAGAAGGAGCCTTCCGGACCGCTTCCGACCAGCGTGCCCTCGAAGTGGTAGGCGGGACCTCCCTGCACATCGACCCGCATGTACTGGTTGTCGCGGCTCAGTGCCGGTTTCAGTCCTATGTCGGCGGTGAAATACTCGTAGTTCTCCTCGTCGGTCCTCTTCGCTTCGAACCTCGGCAGGAGGTGAAACCGGGAAGCGGGATCGGAGAGAACGTACCACCGCAGCTCAGTGGTCAATCGCTGCTCGAGAAAAGACGCTTCCGCCGTGTCCTCCATGGTCGATGCGTTCCTGCCCAGGCGGGAGTGCTCGTAGGTGGCCCTGGTCCGGACCAGGCCCTCGGTGTCGACGCCGAGCCCCGGAGGAAATACTCCGCCTAGTTGAAGGGAATCCGCTGCCAGTTTTCACTCTGCGGATCCCCGCAGACGAGATTTCGCTCCGAGTCGGTGAGATCGAGCTCCTCCGGACCGTGGGCATGGATGTTCCCACAGATCCTGGTCAGGTGGCGGTTCTCTCCCGGATGACGATGAGCCCGTCCAACGGAATCCCGGGAAAAAGTCCCGTCGATGGCGGGACGCCGGTCCCGACTCTCTCTCAGTATCGTGACGGCGGGTGGGGGAAGGGGGGAGGCACTCACTTGAGAACTATCATCTTTTTTGTGGAAGTACTGTTTCCGACCTTCATAACGTAGAAGTAAATGCCTGATGCCACCTCATCACCAAAATCATCTTTC
>CAZMKB010000195.1:0-4161 GCA_964566685.1 uncultured Gemmatimonadota bacterium
AATGACTTCGCTCAGGCGGCCGAAAAGAAGGAGGTCGCCGACATGGCCTGGTACATCCACGAGGAACTGCCCGACCGGAAGCTCATCCTGGGTGTCGACCGGCTCGACTACACGAAGGGAATTCCGTTCCGGCTGCGGGCGTTCAGAAACGCCCTGGAGCGGTTTCCGGAGCTTCACCGCAACGTCACGTTCATCCAGGTCGTGGTCCCCAGCAGGTCGGACATCCCTTCGTACAACATCCTGAAAGAGGAGATCGAGCGGCTCGTCGGCGAGATCAACGGAGAGTTCACACAGTCGGGCTGGGTTCCGATCCACTACATCTACCGGCACCTCGACCGGTATGAGCTCCTCGCCTACTACCGGACATGCGAGATCGCTCTCATCACGCCGCTCAAGGACGGCATGAACCTCGTGGCCAAGGAGTACTGCGCATCGAACCTCGAGGAGACGGGAGTGCTGATCCTGAGCGAGTTCGCCGGGGCGGTGCCCCAGCTCCAGAACGGGGCGATCACCGTCAACCCGTACGACATCGAAGGGACTGCGAGCGCGATCTACCAGGCGTTCAAGATGCCGGAGAAGAAACGAAGGTCCCGCATGCACAAGCTCCGCCAGTCGGTGCGCCGGCAGGACATCTTCTGGTGGATAGACTCCTACCTCAGTGCTGCTTTTTCGAAGGATCTCGAAGACTTCCCGTTCCTGGAGGACTACAATCCGATGGAAAGCGACTGACGTCCGTCGAGACACCGTCCGCTCACCCGCCCTGCCGGTCCCGGACTTGCCCTGTTCCGGGCACCGGAACTTTTGACACCGTCCTCGAAAATGTGTTATAATGTACGAAACACTCGACGCTGCAATCCGGCATAAAGGAGCCGCCATGAAGACGAGAGTCGTCACGACTGTACTGTCACTCCTGTGGATTTCTTCATGTCTCTTCGCCTTCCAGACACCCGACGTCGTCTACGTCCGGGTACCGGTCGACCGCACGACGAACCTCGCCGCGGAACTCGTCCGGGATTACACGGTCACGGGCGGCGGGGAGGATTACATAGATCTCGTGATCCTGAGATCCGAGCTCGATGAGCTCTCATCGAGAGCTCCTTCTTACGAGGTGATCTACGGCAGTCAGCAGGAAAAAATCAAGGGGACCGTCGGACTCGACTTCGAGGATGATTTCCACGACTACGACGAGACGATCCAGTTCCTGAACCAGACTGCCGCCGATCACCCTGGTATCGTGCGACTCTACAACCTCGGCTTTTCCGTCGAAAACAGGGAAATACGCGCCGCGAAAGTAACGGGCAACCCGGACATCGAAGAGACCGAACCCGAGTTCAGGGTCATCGGCCTTCACCACGGCGACGAGCTGATGAGCACCGAGGTCAGCCTGCTCCTGCTCGAGCATCTGACCGACAACTACGGTGTCGACTCGACGATCACGCACCTCGTCGACAACACCGAGATCTGGGTCATTCCCATGATGAATCCCGACGGACGCATGGCTAGCCCGTATCCCACCCGGTACAACGCGAACGGGGTCGATCTGAACCGCGACTACGGCTACATGTGGAACGGCCTCACCCCCGGCAACTTCTCACAGCCCGAGACGAAGGCGATCAGGAACCACGGCATCGCGAACACCTTCATGCTCTCCCTCTCGTATCACACGAGCGGGGACATCGTCAACTACGTCTGGAACTACTCGAGCGTCCCGACGCCGGACGACGAAATCGTTTCCCTTCTCTCCGAGGAGTACGGCTCCTACAACGGCTACTGGGTCGTCCACGGCTACTACTGGTACCAGACATACGGAGACTGCAACGACTGGTCCTACGGCTCCCGCAGCAGCATCGACTGGACCATCGAGCTCGCCAACTCCAACATCCAGGGAGTCTGGGACCTCAACAGGGACGCGATCATCGCTCTCATGGATCACACCGACGAAGGAATAGAAGGTGTCGTCACCGACGCGGATACCGGTGATCCGCTCGAGGCCATGATCACCGTGGAGGAAATCGGGTACCCCTGGTACACCGATCCGTCACGGGGGGACTACCATCGCCTGCTTCTTCCGGGGGAATACACGGTCACCTTCAGCGCACCGGGATACGCCGACACGACCGTGACGGGAGTGACGGTCCCCGAGACCGGCACGACACAGCTCGACGTGTCACTCCGGCCGGGCATCGGAAACTACCCCTCGCAGGTCGTCTCCTGCTACTTCTTCGATCCGTACGGCTGGCCCGACCAGTACGAGAAGAACCCGACCAATGCCAACTGGGCCCTCGGCTGGCCGGACACCGTCTCAGCCTCACTCGGGGAAGGAGGGAACATCGTCCTCGACTTCGGACCGGGTCGTCCGATCCCGGACATCGACGGTGTCGACTTCACGGTCCACGAGGAGGGATCCGACGACGGCTACACCGTGTACCTGAGCAACGGGTTCGTCGGCCCCTGGACCTGGCTCGGCGAGGGGGAAGGGACGCAGTCGTTCGACATCCACGGGAGCGGATTCCAGTCGGCCCGCTACGTGAAAATCGTCGACGACGATGACGGGAGCCCGTACGACTGGTACCCGGGCTGCGACATCGACGCCGTCACCACGGTGGAGCTGCCGGACACGGTCATCCTGATCTACGGCAATCACGCCGCAAGCGACTCCACCTACGGCGACGGCGACGGGACATTCGATCCGGGTGAGACCATCGAGATCACGGTCACGCTCGACAACATTGGCACGATCGACGCGACGGGAGTGACGGCGGTTCTGTCCTCGCCGGACACCATGCTGACATTCCCGGTCGACGAAGCTTTCTATCCCGACATCATGGCAGGGGAGAGCGGAGAAACAATAACACCGTACGTCATGACCATATCCCCCGGCCACCAGACCGGTGAGTCGGCCACCCTTGCCCTCTCCATCACCTGCGACGGCGGGCTGGCCTTCGAGGACTCGTTCCGGATCATGATCGGGACCCGGCCGATCCTCCTGGTCGACGACGACGGTGAGAACTACCAGCAGTACTTCACTTTCTCGCTCGACGGAGCGGATCTCGCCTACGACTCCTGGTCGGTTCTGTCCCAGGGGGCACCCGCCTACGAAGACATATCCGACTACCGGGTCGTCATCTGGACCACCGGCCAGGACTACGAGGGAACACTGACGGCAACCGACCGGGCGACCCTGGGCCAGTACCTGGACTCCGGCGGAAGCCTCTTTCTCTCGAGCCAGGACTACCTCTACGAGAACGGACTCGACGCCTTCGCGACCGACTACCTGCACGTGAGCTGGTACGACAACGATCAGTCGGTCGCCTCCATCGGCGGCGTCCCCGGCGATCCCATCTCCGACGGTCTGAACCTGAACCTCACGTTTCCCTCCGGATTCACGAACTACTCGGACGACCTGCTGCCCGACAGTGCCGCCGCCGGCGTGTTCGTGAACACCGGCTACGGGGCGTCGGGGGCAGGGGGTGAGACGGTCGACTACTACGGCATGCTCAGGTACCCGGCGGAGGGCAACGCAACGTTTCGCACCGTCTTCTCCGCCGTGCCGTTCGAGGCCATTCCGCTCGGCGGCTACTCGATCATGCTGATGGAGCGGATCACTGAGTGGCTGATGTCGGAGGACGTGCCGGCCGCCACCCTCGTTCTCGAGCCGGACGCGGTGGCGATCCCCGCCGGCGGAAGCCTCGGCCTGCAGGTGACAGTGATGAACCAGCTTGAGACGGAGGAGCAGTTCACCTTCCGGACCGACATCACCCTGCCGGGCGGAGGGACGTACCCGCCGTCGGGCTCCCTCTTCGGACCGGTGAGCGCGTGGCTCGACCCGCTGCAGATGGTGTCGGTGCACCTCTCGCACCCGGTGCCGGGAGCCACACCGAGGCTGGTCTATACGTACAACGCCTATCTCTCGCTGGGCGGCGACGTGGTGGCGGAGGACCACTTCGACTTCGAGGTGGTCGACCCGGCCATAGCGAAGTGAACGAAGCCCGATCATCCGGCATGTATGAAAGCGGCCGCCGATCACACTGTTGAGGCGGCCGCTTCTTTCCACCAGAAATCAGGAATCACTCGCGAATATTCAGGCGAAGCTCACAGACCGACAATCCTGTTATGCATTGCGGCATCGATCCGGAGAAGAAATCTTCTTCCTGCGGTTGA
>CAZMKB010000195.1:4171-7040 GCA_964566685.1 uncultured Gemmatimonadota bacterium
GCCTGACGGATGGATCCTGACACAGACGCTCCCTACGTATCCCGCCAGAAGAAATCCTTGACAATCTCATTGGACATGACGAAACCAGAATGAGAACATGGTGAATTCGATCAAGACCATCGCAGCACTGCTCGTAGCGACGGGGCTGGTTACCGGACTCCCGGCTGCCACGATCAACGTACCCGGAGATGCAGCAACGATCCAGGCCGGAGTCAACGCAGCGGCAGCCGGGGATACCGTACTGGTGGCTGCAGGTACCTACACCGGAAACGGAAACCGGGACATCGACTCCAACGGGAAGGCGGTCGTGGTGATGTCGGCCGGGGGCCCCGTGGTCACCATCATCGACGTCCAGGGAAGCCCGGGGGCGCTTCACCGCGGGTTCGATTTCGAGAGCGGTGAAGGATCGGGCTCAGTGGTGAAGGGCTTCACGATCAGAAACGGCTGGGAGACAGAGGGCGGCGGCATCCGGTGCCGGAACGGCTCTTCGCCCGTCATAGAAGACAACATCATCATCGACAACACGGCCGAGGACGCAGGAGACGGCGAAGGCGGAGGGATCTTCTGCGAGGACGGTTCTTCCCCGTCCATACTGGACAACATCATCTCGGGGAATCTGTCCGACGGTGAAGGCGGCGGTATCTTCTGCCGGCAGAACTCCTCGCCTCTCATCTCGGGAAACAGGGTTCTGAACAACACGGCCGAGGACGACGGGGGAGGCATTTTCTGCAGAGATTTCTCGGCTCCCACCATCACGGACAACATCGTCTCGAACAATTTCTCCCTGAACGACGGCGGAGGCATCGTCTGCCGTGAGAACTCGTCTCCCCTGATAACGGGAAATGAGATCGTCGAGAACTCCGCCGACTCAGTGGGAGGCGGTTTGATATGCCGGAACGATGCTTCGCCGGGCCTGAATGGAAACACCTTCACCGGCAACTCAGCCGGTCAGAGGGGCGGCGGTATCGCGGTGAGAGATAATTCCTTCCCGACGGCCATCCACACGATCCTGTGGGATGACACTGCCCCGCTCGGTCCCGAGATCCATGTCGACGGAACGAGCGGCATCACCGTGACCTACTCGGATGTGGAGGGTGGATTCGCGGGGACGGGCAACATCGACGCCGACCCGGTATTCGTTCTCGCCGCTGATCAGGATGTCAGGCTGCTGTGGGAGTCTCCCTGCATCGATGCTGGACATCCCGACTCCCTGGACGCAGACGGTACGCGGAGGGACATGGGCGCCAACTTCTTCGATCAGGACGACTTTCTGACGCTCTATCTGACTCCCGACGACGTCGAAATCGCACCGGGCGGACAGCTCAATGTGACCTACACGCTGATCAATCGGATGGCCCAGGCCGAACCGTTCTGGATTCTCAGCCAGGTGATTCTGCCCAACGGGAACTTGATTCCTGTCCTGGGGCCGGATCAGTTCACCCTGCCGGCAAACTTTACTGCACAGGCGCAGGTGACTCACAACGTCCCACCGGCAACACCGGATCAGCGGTACGTGTACCGCTCGAGGATCGGCATCCCACCTGCGACACTCTATGACGAAGACCGGTTCACGGTCAGGATCGTGTCGCCGTAGGGGAGGGGGGAAGAAACTCACAGAACATCACCGACGGCTGATGGGTGTGGATCCACCTCACGCCCATCAGCTATCCCTGGATCCCTGCCCGAACAGATCAGCTCTCGACTTTCAGGAGGGATACGATCAGCCCATCAAAATGTTGACAGCCGCAGCCTAGGCCATCCCGGGAAGGTCGGTAGCAGCTGGGCTTATTTCAGCCTTTGCTCGGTACCGGCTTTCAATAAAATCGACGCTTCTACAGTGGAGCATTACTCCGACGGCACGGAATAGATCAGGTGACCCTGGCGGTATTTGGCCCGATAGCTCCTCAAGAGCCACGGATATTCCGTGTTTATGCCGGTACACGAAATATAAACGCCCTCGTCCTCGTCGATGACGACATCCGCATAAATGGAGATGTCCTGGATGTAGGTGGAGTCGAGTTCGTTCTCCACCTGCCAGAGCATGTTCCCGTCGGTGTCGTACTTCGTAAGGACGAGAATGTGGTTGCCGAGAAGGCTTGTGCCAAAGACGTAGAGCGCATCGTCCGGACCAGTGACACATCTTCTGGCGGAGTAGCCGGGCTCCTCGATGTACCACTCCCATTCGAACACGGGCGAAAACTTTGCGATACCATAAATCGAGGCGAGTGCATAGACGTTCCCCGCGGTGTCCTGGCAAACGTCATTGAGGGAGCCGTTGTAAAGGTAGTAGATACTAATACCGGCCACATGGTTACCCTCCCTGTCGAACTTTGACAAAAGAGGATGATAATGGTCGAGGTCTTGCGTCCGCCCATAAATGAGAATATTCCCATCCGGACAGTTGTACATCTGAAAAGTCGTGGGGGCCGGAATCTTTTCCCACTCCAGTTGCATCTGCTCGATGACGGGGGTGGCGAGGGCGATAAGGGTGAGGGTTGTGGTGAGAGCTTTCATCGGAGACCTCCTGTTCTTGGGATCGTCACTAGGGGATTTCACCTTACTCTTGAGCATCATACTGCTATTCAACTCCCGGCGGAACGATGAAGAATTCGAAACCATCCTCCGCATAGACCGAATCGGGATACTCACCAGTAACCGCCCAGTACGAGTATGGCCCTCCATAGGAAGCATTATGTGGTATCTGCTGACTCATATGAGGCGAGACTGTCTGGTGAGAGCCGATGACGACGCTGATTGGGCCGAGCAGAGGCAAGAGGGTCATCCCCCACGGCGTTTCGCCCTCAGTCCGTTCCTTGAGGTTAACCCGTTTTTGTGGAGCGTTTAGGTTTTTGGGTTGAGGGGAGAGAGT
>CAZMKB010000196.1:0-7032 GCA_964566685.1 uncultured Gemmatimonadota bacterium
TCAGGTCGTACACCAGCAGTACGGGCTCGGTCGTGCCCCCCGGTTCCGGAACGAGATCGACGCGGATGGTCGTCTGCGGATTGAACGGATTCGGATAGTTCTGGTGAAGGCGGACGGCGGGAAACGGGCCGATGCCCGGATCGCCGTGGGGCCCTGAACCCAGGCCGTGTGCCGTGAAGACGAGAAGCGCGGTTCTGTCGGAGACGATGAGCGTGTCGGAAAAGAGCCCGAGGTCGAGCGTCGATCCCGGGGTTTCGATGCGCTCGATCACCGCGGGAAGAGCGGGGTCGCCGATGTCCACCAGGAGAACGGCGCCGTCCTCCAGACCCAGCACGGCCCGTGTCCCGGCGAGAACGACATCCATGACGGCATCCCCGGCACCGACCACACCGAGCCTTCGTATGGTGTCCACATCGGAGACGTCCAGGAGCAGGAGGGAGTCCGACACCGCCAGGCCGGCGAGGCCGTTGTCTACGGAAACCCTCCGCACGAATCCATCCGTCGGGTACGAGACGATCACCGAGGGATCGGTGGGATCCTCGGCAGTGACGACGAGAAGCCCTTCCGAGCCGTTCGCCACGTAGATCAGACCCGGTGAAGCCACGAAAAGATTGCTGGAGTAGCCGTCGGGCGTTTCGAGGGCCCCCACGACCGCCGGAAGAGAGGGGTCCTCTATGTCGATGACCTTGAAGTCTCCGTCCGCCGCGTACAGGCGGGTTCCCAGCACCCGGACCTCGAGGACGTCCCTGCCGGTCTGGACGGAGCCGAGAACCGCCGGATGAAAGGGGTCCGCGATGGAGAAGACGTATACGCCGCCGGCCCCGGCGGGGGAAAAAGCGAGAGAGTCCCGCACCTCGACATCGAGAAGCCGGTTGCCGGGCTCGAGCAGAGACACCTCTTCCAGCTCGCGTCCCTCCGTGAACCTGAGGAACCGGAGCCCCCTCATCCCCTCAGCCGCCACGATCAGCCCGTCATCGAGCAGACATGCCCCCCTCGTTTCACCCGGCACCCGGTAGAGGCCGATCAGCGAGGGAGTAAGTCCGTCGCTCCACTCGACGAGAGCGAGCCCCGTCATGTCTTCTCCGACAGCCGCGGTGTCGTTTCGCACCGACACGCCGCGCGCATCCTCTGAGGGAAAGAGCGGCGGAAAAGTAGATTGATAGGTGAACATCCCCCCGGGAGAGATCGTGAGAAGATGCGTGCCGTTCTTGTCGTCGGCGACATAGAGACGAGGGTACTCCAGGGCCAGATCGAGCGCCCGCCCGGGTGTGGCGATAGAATCAACGGGCTCGATCGCGGCCGGCTGTCCGACGTCGTACGAGACGACGCCGATGTCTTCGGCGAGCACGGCGATGTGTCCCTCGACCACCACGTCCCTGGCGAGTCCCCAGGTCGGGGCAGAGCCGAGTAGTTCCGGCGCTCCCGGATCGGCGAGGTCGACGACCCAGAAGAGGAGAGAGGTGTCGGCGACGTAGGCGGTCGAACCCGCCATCCACACGTCGTGCGGGCTCCCGGCGAGCTCGATGGAGCCGAGCGTATCGGGTGACACCGGGTCGGTGACATCGTACACCTCGAGGCCGTGCCCCGTACTCGCCACGATGAGGAGCGGGGGAGCGAAAAACATACCCTGCGCGCTTCCGGTCGTTTCGATGACGGCGAGAGGCGACTCTCCGAGCGTCTCGCCGGCGGACAGGATGAAAACCCCCTCGTCGCCGCAGGCTGCAAAGGCCAGGGAATCAGTGAGAACGACGTCCCTGCACGGTGCCGGTGTCGGGAACGATCCTGTCCGGACCGGCAGGGCCGGATCGTCGACCGACACGAGCACGAGACCTCCGGTGAGCGCCCCCAGAAGGCGGGTCCCGTGCAGATCCACATCCCTGACGTCGGTCAGGGAGGAAAAGCCGATGAGCTCCAGGTCTGGAGAGGCGCCGCTTCGGGATGCTCCCGTGACGGCGATGGTCACCGCCGCCAGGACGGCGCCGAGAGCCGGTTTGAATTCCCGCCGCATCAACCACCCGCCTCCTGCTCTATCATCTCCTCGACCATGGAAAGAAGCCGGCGCGCTTCGTGTGAATCCGGATCGATGGCCAGCGCTCTCTCCAGCGATTGTAAGGCGAGACCGTACTCGTCGTTCCTGGCATAGAGCTGCGCGAGGAGGGTGTGAACCGGTGCATGGCCGGGATCGACGAGGACTTCACGTCCGTCGGTCAGCACTACCTTCCGGGGCTTTCCCCCCATCAGCGTCAGGAACAGCGTGATCTTGTCCACGTTGTTCCTGGTCTCCTCGACCGACGGTGCGAGCTTCAGCGCAGCGATGTAGGCGTCCCGTGCACGGAGGTAGTAGCCCGCAGCCTCGAGAGAAGCGGCATAGTTGTACCACGCCAGGTCACTCTCCGGCTCGCGTTCGACGAGCTTCTCGAACCAGTCTGCAGCCTCATCGTAGCGCTCCCCCTTCCAGAGGAGCAGAGCAACCCGCTCCAGGTCCTCCACCGAATTGCTCGATTCGAATCCTCTCTTCGCTTCGATGACCTCCAGTCGCCGCTCGATCCCCTCCCGTTGATCACCGGCGATCGGCAGCGCCTTCTCGAACGCCGCCTCTGCCCCGTCGAGATCCCCCAGCCCCTCACGGGCCATGGCGAGATGGACGAACCCCGCGGGATCGCCCGGAAAGAGCTCAGCGTATTTGGAAAAGATCTCCACGGCCCTCTCGTACCGGCCGTTTTCCAGCTCCATGAAACCGTAGCGCGAAAGTATGGTCTTTCCGTCGCCCCCGCCCCGCACCAGCCGATCTTCCACCTCCTCGCGCTGCTCGTCGCTCGTGCCGAGATAGTGCCGGTAGTAGCCGTGATCGGGGAGGATCCTGAGCGCCGTTCTCAGCTCTTCGACTCCTCCGGCCGTGAGCCCCCGGTCAGCGAATATCGTCGCCTGCAGAAAGTGCTCCATGGCGAGCCGCCGCAGCAGGTATTCCAGAGCATCGCTCTCGGCGAACCCCCCTCTCAGGTGCCTGACGAGCGCGGTACGGTGATCGAGGATGTCTTCCAGGAACGATCCCTCGAGGGGATGATCCCCGCCCGCAGAAACGGAAATGATCGTCCTGTTCCAGGGCAGCGACAGGAACCGCTCTATCAGCGGCCTGTCGTCGGTCACCACCGGCACGTCGCCGCAGTATCTCTCGAGACCGGATTCGTCGGCGACGAAGAGCGAGAGAAGGTCCCACCTGTCATAGATGTCGATCTCCCGCAGCCGGTCACTGACAGACCTCATCCTGGCGGTCAGCCGGTACTGGTCGATCGAAAGAGGCTGTTTCGTGCCGATGAGGCAGAGATCGTGGCGCTCGACGAGCCAGGCTGTGGTGTGCTCGAACACGGAGAGGAAGGTCCTGATGAGGATCTTGACGTCCTTCTCGCTCTGGTCGTGCAGCGGGATCCACTGGGCCATGACCCCGTGTTCGCTGAGCCTGTTTCTGCAGAGCTCGTAGAAGTCTCTCGTGTAGAGATTCACGACGCCCCTCGCCCTCGGCGGAGGGGGCTCGAGCGTGATGACATCGAAGTCTCCGGGAGCGATGAGGAGATAATTCCTTCCGTCCCCGGTGAGAAGACGGGCTCTCCCGCCGTCGAGGACAGCATGGTTCACGTCCGTGAACTGCCGTGCGCCTCTCACCACCACGGGTGAGATCTCCAGGCAGACGAGATCTCTCACCTCGTGATGCTCGGCGCAGGCGCCGAGCGTCATGCCGGTGCCGAGGCAGACGACGAGAACGCGTTCGGGGCGCTCGCAGAGAAGTACAGGGAGATGTCCGAGGAGCCGCATGTACCGTTTTCCGGAATAGTCGCTTCCCGACAGGGCGTCGCCGTTCACGATCATCCTCTTGTAGTCGAAAGAGAGCGGATCGCCGTCACGAACGACGGCGACGGTGGCCTCGGATCCCTCCTGGAAGAAGAGAGTTGCCTCCTCCGGAAAGATCTCTTCGTAGATCGACGAGGGAACAGCCGCCGGGAGAATCACCGCGAGGACGAATGCAGTACCGGCGGCGACCATCTTCCTCCGCAGGGAGGACATCAGGAAGGCGGCTCCTGCAATCACCAGATTGCAGGCGGAAAAGAACAGGACGGCCCCCCCGCTTCCCAGGAGCGGTATGAAGAGAAAAGCCGCACCGGCTGAACCGAGGATCGAGCCCGTCGTGTTGGCGGCGTAGACCGCGCCGACATCCCCGCCGGCCAGGTTCCTGCCCCGCGAGATGAGTCCGCTGACGAGCGGAAACGCGAATCCGAAAGCGAGGGTTGGAAGGAGCATCAGGGAGGCGGAAGCGGAAGTGATGAGGAGGGCTTCCTTCCACCAGACATGACCGCCGCTCCCGACCAGCTGCAGGTGAAACCACGGGAGCCAGATGACCCCGAGAAGCCCGACGGCTCCGGTGAAGCCGATGATCGCTTCCGCTATCCCGAAGTGACGCAGCTCGAGCGGGTATCTTTTTTCGATGCGGGAGTAAAGGAGGCTTCCCGTGCCGATGCCCGTGAGAAAGCTCGCCAGCATGAGTGTGAACGCGTAACTGGTGGTGCCGACATAGTTGATCAGGATCCGGGTCCAGGCGACTTCGTAGCCCAGGGCAGTGAAACCCGATAGTGCGTACAGTGCGATCAGTCCGCTGCGACGCCTGTGATCTATCACGGCGCCTGCATCCCGTGCCACGGCGGTTTCTTTCCGAACCGGTCGATCAGCCTGATGTGCGGCTTCCTTCATGGAAGCCCGCTCCCTCGAAAGGAGGAGCGCCGCGAGAGCGACGGCGCAGGTCACGAACACGGCGGTCAGGTTGGTTCGAAACAGACCGAGTGCGCCGATGAGTACGAATCCGGTCACCAGCGACCCGAACACCGCTCCGAGCGTGTTCACCCCGTAGAGACGGCCCGTGCTCACACCGATACCCGCAACATGTCCCCTCCCTCGCTCGAAGTGCGAAACGAGCGCCGGAAGGGTTCCTCCCATGAGGATTGCGGGCGGCAGCAGGGGAAGAAAGGCGAGAAGGAACAGCAGAAATCCGTGCAGCGGTCCCGTGAAACCCGCAGCGAGCTGGACGCGGGTGTACACCGGAGTCAGGAGATCGAGCAGGGGAAGGAACACCAGAGCCCATGCGGCGATGCCGAACTCCAGCAGAGCGTAGATCCGCAGCGGACTCCCGATCCTGTCGATCCGTCTTCCGATGAAGAAGGCGCCGACTGCCATCCCGCCCATGAACGAAGACACGACGGCACTGACGGGAAGGATACTGGCACCTATGGCCAGCGTGAGGCGCTTCGTCCACAGGATCTCGTAGGCCAGAGACGTGGCGCCGGATGCGAGGAAGAGAAGAAACAGGAGAGTACTTCTCTTCGACCACTGACCGGCATCAGGCATAGAAAGGTAGAATCCGCGGTTTCCCGGCGGTGGAAAGACCGGGCTTGATCAGCGCAGATAGCCGAACTCGGTGTAAATGTCATCCAGGACGCGTGGGGGGAAATAGCGTTCCCACCCCGGTATGATCGGCTCGTCCTTGTCGTTCGTATAGACGAGGTCGTACAGCTCCTGCTCGGTACGGTCGATGAACAGGTAACTGTAACCGGTGCTGTAGTATTTCCAGAGCTCCCAGGGAGGAGAACCGTACTCATTGGGCCGCTTGATCCTCTCATCGGGCTCGCCGTACTTCGTGTAGATCTTTCCCCGGTCGGTGAGCCAACCTTCGACCGCATCGGCATCCCAGTTCATGCCGAAGTGACGGTTGGCGTGAGAAATGCGGCGTTCGTATTCCCGGCGGAATTCGTTTTCCGGCGTGGCCGGCACCGGATCCCGCTGCTTCCAGAACTCGTGCAGAAAGTTCCTCTTGCCGGCGAGAGACAGCGATTCGTACATGTCGCCCGCCTTGTTCGACACAAGGTAGCGCATCATGCGGAATGCGCTGTCGAGCTGTTCCTCATTGAACTCGACGTACTCGTTGACATCGCCATACGATGCGACCATCGCACGCCTGGCGGTAACCGTGAACGACTCTTCGACACGGAGCGAGTGTGTTTTTTCGTCCTCGACTTCCTGCTTCGCGGTGCTCCGCAGGACATAGTTCCCCTCACGGAGCCCGCCGGTGCTGAACGCTCCGACGTACACCCGGCTGCTGCCGGTCACTTTGAGATCCTTCTTGGGAAGCTGCTTGACGACTTTCTCATCGGCGTCCACGATGTCCAGTTCCAGATGAACCGTGGACGGCACCGTGTCCTGGTTCTGAACCTGGCAGTAGAAATAGACGAGCGAGGTCGCTCCCGCGAAACGGCCGCACGGATTCGGAGAAATCAGGAGGCCGTCCTTCAGATAGGAGCTGTGCTGCTCCGCACTTTCACTCCCGTTTCCCTTCGTGGTGTCGACCTCGATACTGGTGGCGAGAAGGATGTCGGACAGGAGAGGCCGCTCGACGGGTGCCTCGACCTGCCGCTCGAACTCGTGCTCGACGTCCTCCTTCACCCCCGACACACGAAGCTTCAACGTGTAGGAGCCCGGATTCAGAAGCAGTGCGAAATTTTCGAGGAGGCTCTGCTCTTCGGAAGCGAGCATGCGCTTGGTGATGACTTCTTCGAATTTCCAGGTGTTCTCGTAGATCTGCTTCCTGGTACTGTCCTCCAGCGTCAGGAAGAATTCGATATCCGCCTTCGAGCCGGGGCCTTCCTCCAGCTCGATGGCATTCAGGGAAATCTGCAGATATCCCTCGAGTATCGTGCTCCTGCCTTCGGGGAAGTATCGAACGAGGTCGAGATCGATGAAAGAGCCGGGATTTCCGGCCGGCATGGCGGTTCCGGCGACGACTGCAACGAACGCGGTTGTGAGAATCAGCTTCGAGAACATCTCCGTTTCTCCTGTTGCCAGCTTCTATTTAATATACAAGTTCCTTTCGCCTCAGTCAATCTGCCCGGTGCACGGGAATCTTTTCCTTCCCGGCACCCGGTTGATTATACGCAGAGATGCCTCGAATGTTGCAGAAAAAGGGGTTCTGCAGCCCTCCGTACGGAGGGCTGC
>CAZMKB010000197.1:0-6985 GCA_964566685.1 uncultured Gemmatimonadota bacterium
CAACTACATCGACAGCTCTGTCGGGCCGGAAGAGGTGTACTTCTACCGCGTCGCCGCCCGTGACGCCGATCAGATGACAGGCGATCCCTCCGAGCCGGCGCGGGCGCGCCTCATGACTCTCGACAGCGGGATCCTGGTGATCGACGGCACGAAGGACGGACAGGACGGCATCCCCTTCTCCTGGTCCGACAGCACGGTGGACAATTTCTACGGGAGGCTCCTCGACGACTACGCATATTCCGCCGAGTACGACCTCGCCGACAGCATCGGTGTGAGCCTCTTCGGACTCGACCAGTCGATCATGGCCCCATACGCCACGGTTGTCTGGCACCAGGACGACCGCCAGAGCCTGCATATGACCCCCTACCTGCCGGAGCTCGCCAAGTACCTCACCGGGGGAGGGAACCTCCTCCTCTCCGGCTGGCACCTCGGCAAGTACATGAGCGACGTGACGGCGGGAGTCGTCGACTTTCCTCCCGGCAGCGTGCCGCACGATTACCTGAAGATGGACTCGACCGAGGTCCTCCAGACAGGCGTGCAGGACTTCGCCGGGGCCGATTCCGAGGCCGAGGGCTACCCCGACCTCACCGTCGACGCGGAGAAGGCGTTCCTCCTCGACGGGAATCTTTTCAACGGCGAGATCATATTCGAACCGCTGGTCGGTGAACCGGTCACCGAGCCGATCTACACCTACCGCTCCGCACTGGGTGACACCACGCCCTATCACGGATCGGCGGTCGGCTACCGTTATCTGGGCGATGACTACCGCCTCGTCGTCTTCGATTTCCCGCTCTTCTACATGCTCGAATCCGCCGCAGGGGAGGCGTTCGCTCAGGCGATGATCGACCTCGACGAGCCGGTGGGCATCGAGGATGAAGACGAGCAGGGAGGATTCGTGCCGCGAGCCTTCGCCCTCTCCCAGAACTACCCGAATCCGTTCAACCCGTCGACATCCATCGTAGTGGATGTGCCGGTGAACGGTGACCACGGTGCGGGAACCCGGACACGGGTCACCATTCACAACATGCGCGGTCAGCTCGTAAGCATCCTGCTCGACGAGGTGAAAAAACCCGGACGGTACCTCCTGAGCTGGGACGGGCGGAACGACCGGGGTGAACAGGTGAGCTCCGGAGTCTACTTCTACCGGATGACCGCAGGCGACTTCGTCGTCACCAGGAAGATGGTTCTTCTCAAGTAACGTCCGTCGAACAGCAGGATGAAAATCGTCATCGAGGGGATGGATCCGACGATCCATCCCTTCCCTGCCTCTCCGCCCGGCAGAGCGTTCATTCCCGTGTCCCGTCCCGGGAACACATCACCGCCCGGTTATTCCCGGGACGGAACACCGGGCTTGACTTTACGGTCGCCTCCGGTTACACTATCCGGAAGGGTGCAGACCGATACGAATGAGTGAATAGTTTCGAAGCGGCGAAGGTGTCCGTTCTCGCCAGAACTGCTCCATTCCCCTCCGACACCCATCGCCCCTCCGGAATATTCGTATCCTCCGGTCTGCCAATTCCCGCTCACACGAATGTCACATCGCTTGCCCGGAAAGGGGACTGGGTCATGGACCGCAGAAATGTTCTGTTTCGTTCGTTCCGACCGTTCCTTCTCGCCTCGTTCCTGCTGGGATGTCAGGGGATGACCGGAATTCTCACCGCGGCGGAGAACCCTCCCGTGACGCCGGAAGTCCGTATCCTGGACAACGGGGGATCTTTGGGAGGTGGTTGCGGCACAGGCGACATTCTCGTCGGCGACGACCCCGCCGCCGAGGAGTTGTACTGCGACATGGTCAGTTCATCGTCCGGCGGGTATTTTCTCGTCGTCGAGTACGGTGCACCCAGCACGAAAATCGACGTTTTTCGATCCGCCGACGGAGGGAGCAGCTGGTGGCTGTGGGCCGAGTTCACGGGTGAGACAGACAAGATCACGGAACCAGCCCTCGCCGTACCGGAGCTCGATGAAGATTATATCTACGTCATCTACTCGTACGGGAACCTGATACAGGTCGCCCGGATAGAGCTGAGCACCGGCACGACGGTGTTCCACAACATCGATTCCAGCAGCTTCGGTGTCCACCGGCCGAGAATAACCACCGACAACATCGATTACCCGGGTAACTACTGGCTCTACGTCACGTACGTGAAAGCCACATCGACCACCTGGGACGTAAAAGTCGCGCGATCCGAAGACGATGCGGAGAACTGGGAGAGCTACGCCATCCTCTCACAGCAATCCTCCTTCATGCCCTCCCCCGACATCACCTTTGCCGGCGGCAACCTCTACGCGGTGTACGACAGAATCCCGCAGCCGGGAGAATGTGATGTCCAGGTGAACCGGAGCACCGACCTCGGAACGAGCTGGGAGTCCGCCGACGTTCTCACCGACGGGACTTCGGAGTCGTGCTTCCATCCCCGAATCGGCGCGGTCCAGAACGGTGATGCGGTCGTGGTCGTGTACACGAAGCGGCATGTCCGGGGCGACGACGACATCTGGTACGGCTGGAGCAGCGATGGTGGAGCGACCTGGGACAGGGACTGGTGTCTGGACTGTCCTTCGGAGACGGATGAGAACCGCGCCGACATCACGGTCGATCCGAGCCTCGGTGACTTTCACGTCACCTGGAACAGGTCCAACGACAATCAGGACACGGACATCCTCTATACCCACACTCCCCACCTGAACCCGACCTCCTGGTCCGCACCGTCCATCATGAACGACACCGGCGAGGGGTTATCCGGCTCTCGGAAACCGGTTGCCGTCGACTGGGCATCCGGTGGAGCAGGAGTCGCGTGGCCGGACACGAGAACATTCACCTCCGCCGTGTTCTTCGATCGGAACGACTGGGAACCGTCCTGGCCGCTGCACATCTCGATCTATCCTCGAAACGGCCAGGTTTTCGGGCCCGGGGATCAGGTTTTCTGGGGAGTGTATCTGACGAACCACAGCTCCTCACCGGTACAGGTCACCGCTTCCATCTACGGGAGCAACCTGGCCAGCTGGCGCTACAACCTGTTCGGCCCGCTGAGCTTCACGATCCCCGGTGAGACAATGCTCGGTCCGTATTCCCTGAATGCCGTCGTGCCGGGCGGTGCACCGCCGATGAACGCCTACATCTGTGCCGAGGCCAACGACGCGCACGACTGCTACCCGGTGACGATAGAATAGATCACACCCGTCACCCTGAATCCGGGAGAGCTGATCAGAACCGCAGCTCGAGGCCGAGCCGAACCCGGGGAGTGACACCCGGCACCTCTGCTCGCGGTGCCGATCCGTTCCGCCTACTCGCCGACCGTCAGGCGGACGTCGGCATGCGCCGCCAGCCCGGAGCGGTCTCTGATGAGGAGGGTGATCGTCTGGTTGCCGGATGCTTCGGCCAGGTAGAAGAGCTCTCCCTCCCGTTCGACGATCCCTCCCTCCGAAAGTCGCCATGACCGGGAGTGGTCTCCGCCGGAGGGAACGGTGACGGATATCTCGACCGGGAGCAGTGCGCCGCGGACCGGCCGTGCGGACCCGGGTCCTTCGCCGATCCGGAAATCATCGATGGAGATCCACCGTCCCGAGCTCCGGGTGTCGGGGAAGGCGGGCAGCGACAACAGGTGACGGTCTATCTCCCCGGCTACGGACAGAAGCGGAATACGTGCTCCCTCATCAACGGTGAGGAGGACCACGATGTTGTTACGCACGAATTCGACGGACCTGAACGGGCTCGGACCGTTCTGCGGAACGCCGAAACAGACGTCGCCGATGTCCGTGAGCCTCACCTGCCCGTTCGGCAGAAGGGGCGGCGCAAGGGTTGCCGCGGCGGTCTGCCGGGTGAGGTGCTCGAAGAGAGCACGATGAGCGCTGCGACATGACCGGGCTACCGCAACATCCACCGTGAGCTCCCTCCCCGGGGTCACGAACTGCCGTATCACCACCCACTCACCGTCTGTCACCAGCCACTCGTCGTGGTCGAACTGGAGGTCGTATCGGGCAAACGGCGGACTCGCGGGATCGAAACCGGGGATGACGTCACCGTCTCTGCCGGGCCAGTTCTCGAAATCGTACCCGGAGAGGACCGCCGCCGGGATCTGCTCCCCTTTCGGCGCGTCATGCTGGCCGGCAGCCGGCACTGCGCTGAAAAGGGCGGCCACGCCGATGAGCACTGTGAAACGAAGGAGCAGGTGCACGTAAAAACCTCCCATCAGTGGAGTGAAATCGACAGTTCTTCCGGCTCGGATGCACTGCCGCCGTCGCGGGTCATCGATTCATAGGTCATCCAGTGATACCCCGAGAGCCGGACGATGTCGACCGCAGGCGCCGAGGGATTCCGAATCCAGTAACAGTCGCCGGTATCCGCATGCAGCGTCATGTCCGAACCGTCCTCGACGGTGATCGTCGTGGCGGTGTTGCCCGCGATCAGGTATTCCAGGTAGGGGTCGGGGGTCTGGTCGTTCGTATTCGGATTGAGATACAGTCCGGCCCACTGGTCCGTGATCCAGTTCTGCGTGGTGTCCGTGAGTGTCAGAGCGGTGAGATCCGTCGACGTGTAACCGCCGTCGGGCGGGAAATCCACCGACGTGTCCCGGTTGACATCGACGTCGACGCACATGGTCGCATCCCAGATGATGCCGAAAATGCCGGGCTGGCTCGCCGCGAAAGCGTGATTGCCGAAGGCCGACCGACCGCAGGAAGAGCTCGAGCCGTCCTGGTACGTGATCGGGTCATCCCGGTAGTAGTAGTTTTCGTGGAACGGGTTGTTGGCGTAGTCCTCGCCTCGGCCGATCGGATCGATGCAGTTCAGGTAGCCGAACGGGTTGGACCAGACGAAGTGCGTGTGGGCCCCCAGGATATCAGCGAGAGTGTGGACGATGGCGGCACCGTCGTAGCAGCAACCCACCCGGGGATCGTGACCTGTCTCCATATCGTTGATGAACAGCGTCAGGTTGAAATTCCAGCCTGAGATGTAACAGGGGGCGCCGCTCCAGATGTCGTATTCGAAGCAGGGCCGGTCGAAGCAGTAGGCCGTGATGTCCTCCAGGACACCGGCGACCGTCATCGCCTCCACCTCCTCGAGCGCGAGGTCGAGGGCGTCGGTCCAGGGATTGTGCGTGTTTCCGGGATTCATCGACCAGGGCAGACCGGGCTCGGCGAGGATCGTGTAGATCTCATGGGGCCCCGACGCGTTGAGCACCCTGACCGGACCGTTTCCCGTGTCCATGTACCACTGCCAGGTCCAGGTGTGATGCCCGAGTCCCGCAGGAGCCGCCGTTTCCGTCGAGAACGTGGAGTACTCCGGGTCGGACACGCCGTTCGAGAAAGAGATCCAACTGCCGGAGATGTCGCCGGGCGGGTCTCCTGTTTCGGCCCAGATGTAGGCACTGTCGAGATTCTCCGGACCTTCGAACCGGGCCAGGAACTCCACCGGGCTGTTCTGCACGAACAGCGCTGCGCCGCTCCGCTCATCCATGACCCACTCCGGCTTTTGGATCGGTGTCGTGTAGTCGACGCGCAGCGGAAGAGCCTCGGAACCGGAGTGATCGAACTGGATGTGAGTCACACGCACCCGGCCGGGCAGCCCCTCTACCGGCGTTCCTGCTTTTTCCACGTCGAACTGCGCGAGTGAGGGCTGAACGGCGAGCAGCGTCAGTGCCAGGAACGCGATGATCCGGCCGGGCCGTATCAGGCCGTTTCTCCAACGGAGGAAGCTGTTGTCTGCCACGTTCTCTCCTCCCGGTTCAGTTCGTCTTCATTATACCGCATCCCGGTCCTCAGGTCAAGCGCCCGGCGGCCTGCGCCTGCGGAACAGGATGTACGCCGGAATGCCCGCCAGCACGGTCGCGACAGCGACGGACGACTCGACCGGCCGCTCGAAGTACGCCAGGACGAGGATGGAGAGGGCCATGACGAGGTAGAGGAACGGCACCGCCGGGTAGCCCGGGAACCGGTACCCCTCCCGGCCGCTTCGTCTGAGTCTGAACACGCCGGCAACAGCGAGGATCGGAAAGATGCCGAGGGAGAATCCCATGTACGTGAGGATCTGATCGAACGTGCCGAAGAGTACCATGGCCGAAGCGAGGCATCCCTGCAGGAGGATGGATTTCGACGGTGCCCCGAACCGGGGATGAACGTCCGCGGCGAACCGGAAGAAGATGCCATCCCGCGCCATGGAGTAGTAGACACGGGGTCCGAGGATGACGAACGCGCTCAGCGAGGAGAAGAGAGCGAAGGAGATGAGCAGCGAGAGAACCGCCTCGAAGGACCTGCCGAACAGCCTGCCGGCGGCGAGACCTCCGACGGAGATGACGCCGCTCATCTCTCCGGCCGGGATCGCGTACACATAGAACATGTTGAGAAGGACGTAGAGGACCACGACGATCCCCGTGCCGGCGATGAGCGAGCGGGGAATGTTCCTCGACGGATCCTTCACCTCGGAACCGATGTACGCCGACGCATTCCAGCCGCTGTAGGCGAACATGATCCACATCAGTGAGAGGCCGATGGTCTTCCAGCCGTCGAAGTCGAACCGGAAGCCCGTGTCCGTGACGAAGTGACTCCACTCGCCGTTCCCGCTCGTGAGACCGAAGGCCACGAGTCCCGCGATGAGGATCACCTTGAGGATCGTGAGAACATTCTGCACCCGGGTTCCCAGCTCCATGCCGCGTGCGTGGATGAATGTGAAGATCATGATGACGAGTACCGCACAGAGCTTTTCCACGATCGCCCCGCCGAGGGGGGAGGCGGACGGTCCGGACACGAAGCCGGGCAGAGCCCGGAAGAGATACTCCGTAAATCCGATCGCCGAGGCGGCGATGGGAGCGGAAAAGCCGGCGAAGAGCGACGCCCATCCGCTCAGAAATCCCGCCACCGGATGATAGAGCTCCGAGAGGATGGCATACTCCCCGCCCGCCCGCGGAATGGCGGCCCCGAGCTCACCGTAGCAGAGCGCTCCCGCGAGGGCCATCACACCGCCGGCGATCCAGAGCGAAATCATGAGAACCGG
>CAZMKB010000198.1:0-6907 GCA_964566685.1 uncultured Gemmatimonadota bacterium
TGCAGAGAGCCGTCGACAACCGTCCCGACATGCGGATGCTCGAAGCCGATCTCTCAGCATACGAAAACTCGGTCTGGGCGGAGCGCGGGAGCTATCTTCCCACCATCACACTGGACTTCAACCACTTCGTTTCCGAGCAGGGGGGGGGGGCGGACGACTGGACCTTTTCCCCCCGGAACCGGGATACACGCTGGGGATTCAGCCTGAGCTGGAACCTCTTTTCGGGATTCTCCCGCGAAAACCTCATCAAACAGGCTCAGGTGTCCGCCCAGAATACCCGGTACGATATCTTCGGGCTGAAACTGTCGATCGAGAAGGAGGTGAAGGAGGCGAGTCTGAGTCTTCGCAGGGTCTACCGGCAGAGCCTCATCACGGGAAAGAACCGCGAGCTCTCCAGGGAGAACCTGACTCTCGAGAGAGAGCGGTACCGTCTGGGGTCCGCCTCCCTCCTCGATCTCCGGAGCGCACAGGTGACCTACATCCAGGCCGAGACGGACCACATATCGAAGATTCTCGAATTTAGAACCACCCTGGCCCAGCTCGAGTATGCCACGGGACTGGAGATGAGTGAAGGAGCCTTCGGGGGGACGTTATGAAAAAGAAACTTCTCATTGCCGGCATCGTCGTGGTCGTTGTCGTTGGCCTCATCATCTATAACCTGCGGATGAAGGATCGCGGCAGCGTGCCCGTTCAGACGGAAACAGCGGCGAGAGGAGACATTGCGCACGTCGTCACGGCATCGGGCTACATCCAGCCCCGGCACTCCGTGGACATCAGCGCCGACGTGGCCGGGAGGATAACGAAGCTCCGGATCGATGAAGGCAACGAGGTCGATGCGGGAGACACTCTCCTGATCATCGATCCGGCGCCGTACGAAGCGGATGTGGCGCGCGCCCGTGCCGAGCTCCGGGGATACCTGTCGGAGCTGGTCCAGGCAAGGCGGAACCTCGAGCGTGCGAACGAGATCTACGAGAGCCAGAAGAAGTTCGGTGGGGAGTCTCTCATATCGGAGGAAGAGCTCGATACCGCCCGGACCAAGTTCGAGGTCGCCCAGCAGCGGGTCGAAGGGGCCCGCGCGAGCCTCCGGCGGACCGAGGAATACCTGAAGAAGATAACCGTGACGGCACCCATGTCGGGGACGGTTACGAGCCTCGACGTCGAGGAGGGAGAGGTGGCCGTCATCGGCACGATGAACAACCCGGGCACGGTGCTTCTGACCATCTCTGATCTGTCCGAGATGGAGGCGGAAGTCCAGGTCGACGAGACGGATGTCGTCAGCCTGGAGCTCAGCCAGCCCTCGGAGATCTCGATCGACGCCTACCCCGACACCTCCTTCGCCGGTCGCGTGAGCGAGATCGGCAACAGCCCGATCATCTCGACCAGGGGCGCGGTGGGCGTTCAGGAAGCCGTGGATTTTCTGGTGAAGGTTTCCCTCGACGAACCTCCGGCCGGGCTCAAGCCGGGGCTCTCCGCCACCGCGGAGATCACGACGGAAACACGGCAGAACACGGTCAACATTCCCATCCAGGCGATCGTCGTGCGAAACGTCCCGGCCGGGGAGGATTCCGCGGCCGGCGACGGTGACGGCGGGAAAGACGGAGCCGAGGCACTGGAGAAGAAGGAGAGAAAGGGCGTGTTCGTGGTCGAAGACGGGAAGGCGGTGTTTCACCCCGTCAAAACCGGGATCGTCGGCGGGATGGACATCGAGATCGTCGAGGGAATCGAGGAGGGTGACGAAGTCGTCATCGGGAGCTACAAGATCCTGAGAACCCTCGAGGACGGCGACGGAGTCACCGTGGAGGACGCCGGATCGCGCGGGAGCGAGTGAACGGCGCCGGTCACCGGGAGCGCAATCCCGGCCCGTCACGAAACGCGGAAGCGGGACCACAGAGGAGTGCAACAGTGCTCATAGAGACCAGAAACCTCTGGAAGACGTATCAGATGGGCCGCATCGAGATCCACGCGCTGCGGGGAGTCGACCTCGACGTCGCCCGCGGCGAGTACATTGCCATCATGGGACCGTCCGGCTCCGGCAAATCGACGCTCATGAACCTGCTGGGCTGCCTCGACACCCCGACGAAGGGCGAGTACCGCCTCGACGGGAAGCTCGTCAGCGACATGTCCGACGACGAGCTCGCCGTCGTTCGGAACCGTGAGCTGGGGTTCGTGTTCCAGACATTCAACCTCCTCGCACGGGCGACTGCGCTGAAGAACGTCGAGCTTCCGCTCGTCTACGACGGAATTCCCTCCCGGGTGCGCATCGAGAAAGCCCGGAAGGCCCTCGAGATGGTGGACCTCTCCGACCGCCTCGACCACCGGCCGAACGAACTCTCCGGTGGGCAGCGCCAGCGGGTGGCGATCGCCCGCGCCCTCGTCAACTCACCCTCCATCATCTTCGCCGACGAGCCGACGGGGAACCTGGACACGAAGACGAGTTACGAGATCATGGAGCTCTTCGGGAAGCTGAACAGGGAAGGGATCACGCTCATCGTGGTCACTCACGAGATGGACATCGCGAACTACGCGAACCGCGTCATCTACGTCCGGGACGGGAAGATAGAGAAAGAGGTGAAACCGGCGTGAAGAGACGGCGAAAACGCTCGCTGCTGAGCAGCGTCAGGGAGAGCATCCCCATCGCCCTCTCGTCGATACGGGCGAACAAGCTCCGCGCGTTCCTGACGCTGCTCGGCGTGGTGATCGGAGTCACGACGGTCATCGCGGTGGTTTCCATCATCGCCGGCATGAACAACTATGTCATCGGCACCTTCTCCTCCTGGGGGGCGGACAATTTCAGCATCCAGAAGATGGGGCTCGTCACGAGCATGGAAATGTTCATAGAGAAACAGAAAAGGCCCGACGTCACGGTAGAGGAGAAGGAGACGATCGAGCGGCTGTGCTCGCTCTGCGGCGAGGTGGGAGCGCAGGTTACTCGTGAGGGCAGGATCAAGTACGGCAGGGAATCAGTCGACGGCACCTTCATCGTCGGGCTGACGCCCAACGTGCTCGAGCTCTCCCGGCTCAACGTCGTCCGGGGGAGGGACTTCACCGAGATCGACGCCAACCGGAAGACCAGCGTGATCATCCTCGGGTGGGAAGTGGCCGAGACGCTCTTTCCCATGCTCGATCCCATCGGTAAGACGATCAGGCTCACCGGACGCGAGTTCACCGTGATCGGCGTCGTCGAGAAAAGGGGCACGTTTCTCGGAGAGTCGATGGACAACTTCGTCGCGATCCCGTTCACGACCTACCGGAAGTTCTACGGGAAGAGGCAGTCGATCGAGATCGTCGTCCAGGCACCGGGCCGGGAGCTGATCAACACGACCCAGGACGAGGTACGGACCATACTCCGCTCCATGCGCGAGCTCCCGCCGGACGAGGAGGACGACTTCGACATCCTCACCTCCGACATGCTGATCGACCTCTACCGCTCGTTCACCGGGAGCGCCTTCGCCGTCATGATCGGCATCTCTTCCATTGCTCTCATCGTGGGTGGCATCGTCATCATGAACATCATGCTGGTCACCGTGGCCGAGAGGACCAGGGAAATAGGCATCCGGAAGGCCATCGGAGCGAGGCGGAGGGACATCCGCAACCAGTTCATCGTCGAAGCGGTCACTGTCTCCGGCCTGGGAGGCGTGATCGGCATCCTGCTCGGTGTCGTCATCGCGAAGCTCGTCTCCGCCTTCTCCCCACTCCCGGCATCCATCGAACCCTGGTCGGTCGTCGCGGGTATCATCATATCGTCGACCGTCGGCATCTTCTTCGGCCTGTATCCGGCTGTGAGAGCGGCGCGTCTGGATCCCATCGAAGCCCTGAGATCGGAATGAGGAAACGATGAAGCGCTTCGACATCAAGGAGAGCATCGCCATGGCACTCGAGGCGGTCACGGCGCACAAGCTGCGGTCGCTCCTGACCGTTCTCGGCATCGTGATCGGAATCGTGTCCGTGGTGGGAATGGTTTCGCTGGTCCAGGGGCTCAATGCATCGATGTCCCGCCAGATCCAGTCGCTCGGCTCGAATGTCATCTACGTCACGCGGTTCAGTCCGGGCATGCACATCGGCCGGCGCACCCCAGAGGAGCGGCGGCGCCCTCCGGTGACCTACGAGGATGCCCTCGCCGTGAAGGAGAACGTGAAGACCGCGAAGGCGGTGTCGGCCGAGAACTACTACTTCGGGGGAGCACCGGTGAAATACCGGAACCACGAGGCCAGCGGTGTGAGCCTCTGCGGCGTGATGCCCGACTACCCCGAAGTCCGCGACGTGTCCCTGGCGAAAGGCCGATTCATCACGGAGGGCGACGACATGCACGCCCTCAGGGTCTGCGTCCTCGGCTCGAAACCGGCCGACGCTCTCTTTCCCGCCGAGGAGCCGGTCGGAAAGCAGATCACGATCGGGGGAAGAACCTTCAAGGTCATCGGCGTTCTCGAGGAACAGGGACAGTTCCTCGGCAGGGACAGGGACAACGTGATTTTTCTGCCGTATCGCACCTACGCCTACATGCACCCCGAGGAGGAGGAGCTCCTCCTGGTCGTGAAGCCCTGGTCACCCGACCTCATCGAGGAGTGCATGGACGAGATAACGGTATTCCTGCGGCTTCACCGCGGCGTTCCGCCCGAAGAACCGAACAACTTCCACCTGTCGACGCAGGACAGCATGAACGACATGTACCGGCAGGTGACCAGCGGCATCTACGTGGCGATGATCGTCATCTCCTCCATCGGTCTCATCGTCGGCGGCGTCGGGGTCATGAACATCATGCTCGTGTCGGTGAAGGAACGCACCCGGGAGATCGGCCTGAGAAAGGCCATCGGCGCGCGGAAGGTCGACATCCTCTGGCAGTTTCTCATCGAAGCGATGACGCTCACCGGATTCGGCGGTCTCCTCGGCATCGGTCTCGGCATTCTCGTCTCCCTGCTGGTCGATTCCCTGTCCCCCCTGCCCTCGCAGGTTTCCACGATGTGGGTGATCATCGCAATGACCGTCAGCATCACCGTCGGTCTCTTCTTCGGAATCTACCCCGCCTCGAAGGCCGCCGCTCTCGATCCGATCGAGGCGCTTCGCTACGAATGACCGGGACCGCACCTGGAGAAAACCTTGACCTGACGATGTCACCATGAGAACCGGGAAAAAGGAAAAGGCGGTCGTCGCGATGAGCGGCGGAGTCGACAGCTCCGTAGCCGCGGCCATTCTGAAGGAGGAGGGTTTCGAGGTGATCGGAGCGACCATGAAGCTCTTCTGTTACAGCGGCACGCTCGAGGCGGACACCGGCAGAACATGCTGCTCCGTGGAGGCAGCCGATTCCGCCATGACCGTCGCCGACCGGCTCGGCATCGATCACCTCCTCATCGACATGGAGGACGTGTTCCGGGAGGAGGTGCTCGAGGAGTTCTTCAGAGAGTACTCGCGGGGAAGGACGCCGAACCCCTGCATCGCCTGCAACAGCAGGGTCAAGTTCCATCACCTGTACCGGGAGAGCCTGAAGCTCGGGGCCGGGTATCTCGCCACCGGCCACTACGCCCGTATCGAACGGATCGAAGAGGCGACCGGCACCGCCCGGAAGTACCGTCTCGAGAGAGCGGTCGACCGGGACAAGGATCAGAGCTACTTCCTCTGGGAGATGACCCAGGACATCCTCTCGAGAACGCGCTTCCCGCTCGGAAAGTTCCGGAAGGAGCGGGTCCGCGTCATTGCCCGCAGGCTGGGGCTCGATGTGGCCGACCGGCCGGAGAGCCAGGATTTCTGCTACTTCTCCATGGACGGCGCCGCCCGGGGGGGAGGAAGCCGCCTCGCCGGCGGAGAAACCGGTCCCGGCCCTTCCGGGGAGGCGGTCAGACCCGGGCCGATCGTCGACATGGAGGGACGCCGGGTCGGCACGCACCGGGGAATCGCTCACTACACGACGGGGCAGCGGAGAGGGCTGGGAATATCTCTGGGAAAGCCGGTCTATATCGTCAGGATCCTGCCGGAGGAGAACACCCTCGTGGTGGGCGACGAGGATGATCTGCTCGTCGACGGCTTCCCGGTGACGGGGGTCAACTGGATCACAGGAATTGCCCCGGAGAGAGCAGTCCGTGTCCGCGTGAAAGTGCGGTCCCGCTCTCCCCTGGTCCCGGCCACCGTCATTCCCGGGAAAGATGCAACAGCCGAAGTCCTGCTCGACAGGCCGAAGAAGGCGGTGACGCCCGGGCAGTCGGCCGTCTGGTACGACGGTGACACGCTTCTGGGCGGGGGCGTGATCGATGCGCCGCGAAAAGGGCGGTGATCCAGTTCATGAACTCGGTGACAGCGGGGGCGCCGAGAGGGCCGGACCACGAGGCGCGGGGAAAATCTGCGCGAACAACCGCTCAGGACCGGATTTCTTCCATCGAGGAAAGGAGCTGTTCGTAGGTTTCCTGGAGTGACTGCGGCATGACCTTGGTGTTCGATATAACCGTCATGTGGCTGGTGTCACCGGTCCAGCGCGGAACGACATGGACATGGAAGTGACCGATCACCCCCGCACCCGCAGGCGCACCGATGTTGGCGCCGAGATTCATCGCCTGCGGATTGTAAGCCTTCCTGATCCGCTTCTCCCAGATCCTCATGAAGCCCATGGTCTCGAACAGCTCGTCGTCCGACATCGACATCGGCGAGGCGACGTGACGGTTCGGGGCGATCATGATGTGTCCGGTGTTGTAGGGGTAGATATTCAGAATCACGAACGAGTGGCTCCCCCTCTCGAGCACGAAGTTACCCCCGTCGTCCGTGCTTCCGATTTTCTCACAGAAGATACAGTCGTCATCCTTGTGGCTCAAAATGTACTCCATCCGCCAGGGGGTCCAGAGTCTGTCCATGCCGTTCTCTCCCGCGCCGAAACGCCCCGATTCCCGTCACTCGACGACTGAAACCTATACTCCTCCCTGAATCC
>CAZMKB010000199.1:0-6874 GCA_964566685.1 uncultured Gemmatimonadota bacterium
CTCACCACCGGAACGGGAGCTTCGGGAGAAATCCGGCTCACCGAGCCCACGATGTACCGGTCGAGCATGACGTCCCCGACGACAAGGACACGCCTGCCTTCCATGTCGGCCAGGATTCTCTCGAGACGGCTCCTCGTGAGACTCTTCATCCGACCATCTCCGGGGTCGTCGAATGCGATGCCTCTTTCGGAGCGTTTCTGTAGAGGTCGATGTACTGGAGCGCCGAGGAGTCCCACGAGTAGTCCTGCCCCATGCAGTTGGTGACGAGCCTGTGCCATGCGGGGGTGTTGCGGTGGAGGTCGACCGCCTTCTTCATCTCTCCCTGCAGGGCTTCGGTCGTGTACTCCTCGAAGACGAAGCCCGTGCCGAAACCGGTTTCCGGGTCGAAGGCCGTGACCGTGTCCTTCAGACCGCCCGTCGATCTGACGATCGGAGGAGTTCCGTATTTCATCGCGATCAGCTGGCCGAGGCCGCAGGGCTCGTACCAGGATGGCATGAGGAACGCGTCGCTCCCGGCGTAGATGAGGTGTGCGAACTCGTTGTCGAAGGCAAATGTCACCGACAGCTTGTCGGGATGCTCCTTCGACAGCGCACCCAGGAGGTCATGATAGTGCTTGTCGCCGAACCCCAGAATCACGAAGCAGACGTCTTCATCGAGCATCGAGGGGATGGCGTCGCTCAGGATGTCGAGCCCTTTCTGTTCCGCCAGGCGGGAGATCATGCCGAAGATCATCCGGGAATCCCGGTACTCGATGCCGCATTTTTCGAGAAGCTTCCTCTTGTTGACGGCTTTCCCGGCGAGGTCATCCCGGCTGTAGGCGCCTGCGAGGTACCGGTCGGTCCCGGGATTCCACTCGGAGTAATCGATGCCGTTGACGATACCGTGCAGCGAGCCGCTCCGGGCCCGGAGAATGCCTTCGAAGCCGAGACCCAGACCGTCCTTCTGGATTTCCCTGCTGTAAGTCGGGCTCACGGTTGTGATCACGTCCGAAAAGACGATTCCTGCCTTGAGGTAGGATATGTTCCCATAGAACTCGAGGCCGCCTTCCGTTCTGAACAGGATCGGCGGCAGTCCGATCTTCGTGAGTGCTTCGAAGGGGAAATTCCCCTGGTAGGCCAGGTTGTGCACGGTGAAGAAGACGCGGCTCCCGCGCAGCGGATCTTCGTCGAACTCGGGCGTTCGGAGATAGACGGGCACGAGCCCCGTCTGCCAGTCGTGGCAGTGGATCACATCCGGTGCGAGCTCGAGGCGCCGCATGACCTCGATGGCCCCGCGGGAGAAGAATGCAAATCGTTCGTCGTTGTCGCTGTAGTCGCCGTCGGGGGTGCCGTAGAGGTGTTCGCGCTCGAAGTACTGCGGGGCGTCGATCAGGTATGTTGTCACTCCGTCGATGGCTCCGGATCGGTACAATTTCGTCTCGTGTCCTTCCGAGGCCGGTATCATCGCTTTGTCGAGTTCGACCGGTACGCGTTCGAGGCCGAATCGTTCGTGGTCGATCGATCGGTAACGCGGCATGATCAGCGAGACGGAGTGGCCGAGTTTTCCGAGAGTGGCGGGAAGGGAACCGACCACATCGGCCATACCTCCGGTTTTCGCGAACGGCACAGCTTCGGAGCAGATGAAAACGATCTTCAACGGGTTGTTGACCATGCGTTATCTCCCGGTTTCGGTTTTCATGAACAGTGTGTCTCGCTCGATCGAAATCGACGGCCGGCGACGGTCAGCTGGCTTTGGCGTCGATTTTCTTCTCCAGCTTCAATTCCCTCATGAACTTCGCGGCTTCCTCCGGAGAGGTCGGGTTGATGTAGAAACCGGATCCCCACTCGAATCCGGCCACTTTCGTCAGCTTCGGCATGATCTCGATGTGCCAGTGATAGTGCGGATAGTGTTCGTCCTGGCACGGAGCGCTGTGGATGACCAGATTGTAGGGAGGATTGGCGAGAGACCTGCTGATCCTGGTCAGGGTCTCCTTGAGGATGTCGGCGAGTGGGTGGAGGAGCTCGGTGGGAATCCTCTCGAAGCTCGAGTAGTGACGGATCGGCAGTATCCAGGTCTCGAAGGGAAATCTCGGGGCGAACGGCTCGACCGAGATGTAGTGCCCGTTCTGCGTCACGAGCCGCTCGAGATCCCTGAGCTCCTGGGTGACGATGTCGCAGAAGACACACCGTTCCTTGTACTTGTAATAGCCCTCGCTTCCCCTCAGCTCCTCCATCGCCCTCTTCGGAACCGTCGGAACGGCGATGATCTGCGTGTGGGTGTGTTCGAGTGAAGCGCCGGCAGCGTGGCCGTGGTTCTTGAAGACGAGGATGTACTTGAACCGCTCGTCCTTCCGGAGGTCGAGGACCCGTTCCCGAATCGCGTAGAGAGCACTCGTGATGTCCTCCACCGAGAGTTCGTCGAGGTTTTTGTCGTGTTCCGGCGTTTCTATGACCACTTCGTGTGCGCCGATACCGTTCATCTTGTCATACATCCCGACACCCTGTCTGTTCAGATCGCCTTCGATCTGAAGCGCGGGGTACTTGTTCGGGACGACGCGCACCACCCAGCCTTTCGAGTTTTCGTGCCCGCCGTTCGGGCGGTAAGCGAGAACTTCCGGAGGTGTCTTGTCTTCGTTCCCCGGGCAGAAGGGGCAGAAACCGCCCTTCTTCTGTTCCTCGACGACCCCGAAATCAGTCGGTCGTTTTCCCCGCTCCGTCGAGATGATGACCCATCTTCCTGTGATGGGATCTTTCCTGAGTTCCGGCATGTCGATCTCCTGAATGAGACTGAATCACTGTCCTGCCTTCTTCCCACCGCCCCCGCCGGCCGCCTGGAGCATCTCGCGTGCATGGCGCCTCGAAATGGCGCTGGCCGCGTCACCCCCGAGCATCCTGGCGATTTCACCCGCTCTTTCTTCCCTGTCCGGTGTCGAGAGTCCGATCTCGGTCCTCCCGTCGTCTTCGAACTTGTGTACGACAATGTGCTGATCGGCCCTGACGGCGATCTGGGCAAGATGGGTAACAGCGAGTACCTGGTGGGTTCTTCCCATCCCGGCAAGCTTGTCGCCGACCCGAATGCCTATTTCCCCGCCGATACCGGCGTCGATCTCATCGAACACGAGTGTCGGTGTCCTGTCCTTCTCCGCAATTGCCGCTTTGACCGCGAGCATGATCCTCGAGAGCTCTCCTCCCGAGGCGACCTGCGTGAGCGGCAGCAGAGGTTCTCCGGGATTGAGCCCGATCATGAATCTGACCCGATCCCGCCCTGTTCTTCCAATCGATTCGATCGGAAATTCCTCACTCCGGTTCTCCTTCCGGCGATCGGAGCATTCGATGACGAACCGGCCCTTCTCGAGCCCCAGGTCCCCCATACTCCTGATCACCGCCCTTTCCAGTGTCTTCGCGTTTTTCGATCTCAGAGCCGAGAGTTTCTCCGTTTCCCGGGTGAGCTCCTGCTCTACCGTGTCGAGCTGCTTCCCGCAGTCCTCCTGCGCCCTGCCGAGCTCGTCCTTCCTTCGAAGGAGATCCGCCGTTCGTCTCCTGTATGCCAGGACGTCTTCGACGCTGCTCCCGAACCGGCGCTTCACGCGGGCGATGCCGGTGAGCCGGTTTCGCAGCTCCTCCAGTCTCCCGGGCTCGTACTCCATGTCCTGCAGGAACGTCCCGATTCTGCGTGCGACCTCCTCGAGGGACAACCGCGCACCGTCGAAAACCGACTTCGTTTCTTCCAGAGCGCGTGCAAGGCGTGCGACTTCCGTGAAGGGGCCGTCGAGTCCGGCGAGTCGTGCATTCACCCCGTCTTCATCATCGGATAATGTATCAAAAACTGTGCCAGTGAGTTGCGCGATCTTCTCGTAGTTCTCGAGGAGCTCCTTCTCGCTCCTGAGCTCCTCTTCGACCCCTTCCTCGAGCTCGGCGGCGTCGATGTCCCGGATGTCCTCTTCGAGCCCGGCGGCGTTTCTCTCGATTTCCGTGAACTCATCCCGGTACGCTCTCAGTTCCTCCATCTTTCTCCGCCGTGCCGAGTAGAGCTCTCCCACCCTCTTTGCCATGCCGGATGTGTCGCCGAAGGCGTCGAGCTGCGCGAGCTGCCTTCCGGTTTCTTTCAGACCGGAACCTTCCTGCTGGCCGTGGAACTCGACGAGGAGGCGCCCGATCGCGGCGAGGGCCCCGACCGTCACGTAGCTGCCGTTCACCAAGCATCGGCCGGGCTGATCCCGGTAGATATCCCTCCTGATCACGAGCTCGCCCCCCACCGGCTCGATTCCCGCCCGTTCGAGCGCTTCGGACAGCTCGGGATCGGACTGTTCGACCGCGAACAATCCCTCGAGGCGCGCACAGTCGGTTCCCGCCCGGATCTTTATCTGCCTCGCCCGGGCCCCGAGCAGCGTCTGCAGAGCATCGATGAGAATGGATTTCCCGGCCCCGGTCTCGCCGGTGATGATGTTGAAGCCTTTCCCGAATCGGAGTGAGATGTCGCTGATCAGCGCGAAATTGCGAATGGAGAGTTCAACGAGCATGCTTCCTATTCCTCACGCACGATCCACCCGAGCTTCTGCCGGAGAAGGGTGAAGAAGCTGTCCTCTGATGAGACCACGAGCCGTGCGGTCTCGGGCGCTTTCGATATCCGGATCAGGCTCCCTTTCTCGAGCACGGTCCCCATCTGTCCGTCGATGGTGAGGGTGATCTCGGTGTCCGGGGAGAGATCCTCCACCGTGACGTGACGGTCGGCAGGGATGACCAGCGGACGGGCACCGAGGGTGTGGGGACAGATGGGAGTGACGAGTATGACCTCCATTTCCGGGACCACGACCGGTCCGCCGGAGGAGAGGGAGTAACCGGTCGAGCCGGTGGGGGTCGAGACGATGATGCCGTCGGCGAGGAAGGTGCCGACTTCCTCCTCGCCGATGTCGATCCGGAGCCGCACGATCCGGGAGAACGAACCCTTGTAGATGACGGCGTCGTTGAGGGCCCGGAACGACCTGGTCTCGAGGTGCTCCTGCCCGTCGGTGGTCACCTGGAGGAGCATTCGCTCCTGAACGATGTAGTCTCCCCTGACGAAACGATCGAGGACCTGCCGGTAATTGTCCGATGTGGCTATTGTCAGGAACCCGAGACCGCCGACGTTGATGCCGAGAAGCGGCGTTGTGCTCCCGGACACCAGCCGTGCCGTCTTGAGAATCGTCCCGTCTCCGCCGATGACGAGGAGCGCGTGGAGCGAATCGATGTCCACGTCGTCGAGGGTCTCCCCGGGAATCTTCTCCTCTGCGATGATAGTGGCATCGAAGACGAGATCGACGTCCCTCCCGGAGGCCCAGGACACGATGGTCTTCACGATGCCGGACGATCTCTCGTGTGTGTAGTTCGCGACGATGCCGAGTTTCATGGAGCCTCACTCCTGCCGGGAGGGAGCAGGATCATCCTCTGAGTGCCCGTTCCTGATGACGATCTCTCCCCGGGAGCAGCATCCGCACCGTCCGGGCGATTCTTTCGGCGGAGAGACCCGCCTTCCGGAGCTGTGTGTCCCGCGACGCGTGATCGATGTAGCCGTCGGGTAATCCGAGCTGGTGGAGCCGGACATCCGAGATCCCGTTTTTGAAGAGCGCCTGGGCGATGTGGCTGCCGAATCCCCCGTAGAGCACGCCTTCTTCCACCGTGACGAGAACACGGTAGCTGTCGGTGAGCCGGCGGAGCAGCTGTTCGTCCATCGGTTTAACGAATCGACAGTTGACGAGACCGGGTGAGTACCCCGATTCGGCGAGAAGCTCCGAAGCCTCGATACAATTCTTCACCATGGAGCCGACCGCGAGGAAGGCGACGTCCGATCCGTCGTGAATGACCTCCCAGCTCCCGATGGCGAGCGGTTGAGCGGGTCCCGGCGGATCGAGCCGGTACACCGCATCGCGCGGAAAACGGATTGCGAAGGGCCCGCGTTCGTGCTCGACGGCGGTGGCGAGGAGATTCCTGAGCTCCTGTTCGTCCTTCGGAGAGGCGACGATCATGTTCGGGACCATGGACAGGTACGTGAGGTCGAACAGGCCGTGGTGGGTGACCCCGTCCTGCCCGACGAGACCCCCCCGGTCGAGGACGAAGACGATCGGGAGAGATTGGAGCGACACGTCGTGGATGATCTGGTCCAGGGCCCGCTGGAGAAACGTGGAGTAGACCGCCACCACCGGCCGCATGCCGGCACAGGCCATGCCGGCACTGAAGGTGACGGCGTGGCCTTCGGCGATTCCGACGTCGAAGAAACGATCGGGGAATTTCTCGGAGAAGGACGAGAGCCCCGTCCCCTCGGGCATCGCCGCGGTGACGGCGACGATCCGCTCGTCGCGCTCGGCGAGCTCGTTGAGAGTCCGGGAAAATGCGGCCGTGTAGGACGGAAGTTCCGATTTCAGGCCGTTGCTCGTTCCGGTCACCTTGTCGAAGGCGCTGACTCCGTGGAACCGGTGCGGGCTCGTCTCGGCCGGTTCGTACCCCTTCCCCTTCTTCGTGATGACGTGGACGAAGATCGGCCCGCCGATGCCCTTCAGGCCGCCCAGCGTGCCGAGGAGCTCCCTGATGTTGTGACCGTCGACCGGACCGATGTAGCGGAAGCCGAGCTCTTCGAACAGCATGCCGGGCGTGATGAGGTTCTTCATGCTCTCTTCGAGCCGACTCGCCATGACCCGCACGCTCGCGCCGAAGGAGCTCAGTTTCCATGTCAGGTTCCAGATCTCGTTCCGGATCTTGTTGTAGACCGGATTCGTGATGACGGATGTCAGGTAGCGGGAGATCGCCCCGACGTTGGGAGAGATCGACATGCGGTTGTCGTTCAGAATGACGATGATGTCGGTACCCGAGGCGCCGGCGTTGTTCAGTCCCTCGTACGCGAGCCCTCCGGTCAGCGCGCCGT
>CAZMKB010000200.1:0-5965 GCA_964566685.1 uncultured Gemmatimonadota bacterium
ATCGTGGTGGCCGACCCGGACTCGCCGCACGCCGCGGTCTACCGGAAGATCGCCTCGTCGCTCGTGGGCGTTCTCCCCATGACCGGCGGGCCGGAGGAGCGGGTCAGGCTCCTCGAGAAGATGATCGATCGATGAGCACCGACACCGCACAATCGAGAGAGTCGATCGACGAGAACCGCTACCTTTTGATCGAGATGATCGACCGATGAATCGGGACGCCTTCCTGATCAGCGACCTCAAGGCGGCCAACACGGCCCTCACTGCGCTTGCGGCAAAGTGGTACGATGTGCGTGCCTCCCACGGAGGCAGGGACGAGCGCAGGGCGGTCGCACGCTCCTTCGCCGACAGGACCCGCGGCTGGAACAACACGCGCTGGCGTTCGGCCGCTCTCATGGCCGCCATGCAGGGGCTCTCCCAGCTCGCACACAGCGTCCTCGGGGATGCCCCCGAGAGGGACACGGATCCGTTCTTCCGCCGGCGGATCGCCCGGGAGGCGGAGCACAACGAGCGGAGGATCGAGCTGCAGACGGAGGAAGCCCTCGGCCTTATCGATGAACTCGAGGGAGAAGGAATAGAAACCGTTCTCATCAAGGGTCTCGTGGACGCGCACCGGCTCTATCCCCGTCCCGCCCTCCGGCCGATGGCCGACACGGACATCGTCGTTTCGGCCGGGGATTTCGAACGGTCGCTCGAGGTCATCGCCGACGCCGGCTACGTGGTGTTCCAGCGCTCCGCCCTCGAGGCCTCCTTCTGCCCCCGGGACAACTGCAGCTACCCCTACCCCTGGAGCGACCACCCGGAGAACGCCAGGAGCGTCGATGTCCACTGCGGCCTCCGGGCTTACCCGTTGAACATTCCAGCGGTGTTCCACAAGAGCTACCGGGACGACTGCATCACCCACAGAATCGGCGGCCGGCCGGTGAGAGGCCTGTCGCTTCACGACTCGATCGCCGTGACCGCCCTGGGTGTTACCAACGACATCTTCGTGCAGCACCTCCGCCTGGTGAAGCTCATCGACCTGGCGCTTCTCCTCGAGCGCTCGGTCGTTCCGGGGGAGCTCCTCGAGACCATGCGCCGGCGGGGAGCGCGGGTCGTCCGTTACGTCTATCCGGCCTTCGTACTGGCGGAGCGGATCTTCCCCGCGAGCCCCGCGGAGCCGTTCGTCCGGCTCTTCTCGCGGTACGTAACGGGAACCATGAGGGAGTGGATGGGGGCGGTGGACCATTACGAGCTCACGTTCGCATCATCGCTCGTCAGGAGCCCCATCACACTCCTGCGCATGCGGATGGCGGGAGACGCCCTCGACTGCCTCGAGATTCTCAGGAGGCGGCTCTTTCCCCAGAGAGAGTGGAAGCTCGGGGAGGAGTCACCGGGGGTGAGGCGTCACTGGCGGCTGCATGTCGGGGGTCTCGTCAAACGGGTCCCCGCCGTCCTGAAGCGGAACCCGCGGCGTACCGCGATCCGCGTACCCGGGTTCGAGTGATCCGGGACCCGCTGAGTCTCCTCAGGCGATCGGTCCCGGACGCTCCGGAGTGTCCTTCCCGTCACTCGACCGACAGCTCGTTCTCCCCCTCCGCCGGGAAGCGGAAGGATTCGCCGCCCGCGGTCTCGATCTCCAGGAGCCAGCTCAGGGAGGTGCCGGGCCGGAGCGGATGGATCATGGCGCGAAGAGCCCCGCGGTGGAGCACCATGGGCGAGGGGTGCACACTCTCACCGGTGCGGTAGACGAGCATCGCCCGCTCGACGGCCTCCGGCTCGCTCACCGGCAGGTCGACGTTGATCACCTCTCCGGCCGCCGGCGGATCCGGCGTGACGGTGACGGCACCGAAGCGGGGCGGCCCGGCCGGGGCGGCTTCCGGCACTTCGCCTGCTGCCCGGGGCCGGGCAGTGCTCCGGAAGACCGCGGCCTGGCCCGTCCTCCGGGGTCCACCGCGAAACGCCGGAAAGGGCACGGAGACCGGGCGGTCATCCGGGAGCTCCACCTCGAGAACGTGCATCGACCGGTCCCAGGAGCCGCAGGTGAGGAGGATCCTGCTGCCGTCCTGGACGGCGGCGGCCGAGGAGAAGATGGGCCCCCGGGTGGAGAAACAGAGGTCCTCCCTGATACTCCCGTCCCTGCCGATCACGAAGAGCTTCCCCGACCAGCTGCCGACGATCCACTCGGGGAAGCCGTCCCCGTCGATGTCGACGGCGATGGGCGACGCCCAGATGTAGCCGCCCAGGTCCAGCGGGAAGCCCGGGGCGGGCGACCCGTCCGCCTTGAAGACGTAGAACCGGTCCGACCCGATGCCGATCTCGAGCTGCCCGTCGCCGTCGGCGTCGACCACGCAGGGGGAGGACACCATCCAGCTCCGTGTCCGCACGGGAAACCCCGGGAGATGGCTGCCGTCGGCCCTCATCACCCGGAGCCGGTCGGCGGCGGTGACGATCTCGAGCCGGCCGTCGCCGTCGATGTCGGCGCAGACGGCGCTCGACCAGACGATGTGGGGGATCTCGACCGGCCAGCCCGGGAGCGCTTCGCCCCATGCGTTCCATGCATGGATCTTCCGGTCCCAGGAGCCGGTGACGATCTCGGGCCGGCCGTCGCCGTCGATGTCGGCCACCAGCGGTGAGGCCGACACGAAGTGGCCGGTCTGCCGCGGCCAGCCGGGGAGCGGCCGCGCCTCGTGGTCCACGACGTACACCTTCCCGTCGTCGGAGCCGAATACGATCTCGGGCCGGCCGTCACCGTCGATGTCGGCCAGGGCCGGGGCGCTGAACACGTCGCCGCCGGTCCGGATGGGGAAACCCGGGAGCGGTCTGCCGTCGAGCTTCCAGCCGTAGAGCCGGTCGTCGTCGTTTCCGCAGAAGATCTCCAGACTGCCGTCGCCGTCGACGTCGCCGGCCGACGGAGAGGATGCGAAGAAGCGATCTCCCTTCTGCGGCCAGCCCGGAAGGATCCTGCCGTCGAGCGATACGGCTCGCAGGAAGTCCCCGCCCCAGAGGAGAACCGGTCCCGTGCCGGTCTCGGCGAAGACGGGCGACGAGGAGATGCTGGAGGTGGTGGGGATCGACCTGGTCTTCATGGCTTCTCGAGGACGGCGAGGAAGTGGTCGCCCGCTCCGGCGAGAAGCGGCAGGCGGGCGAAGGGCTGTTCGATGGCATCGAGCGCCTGCCAGAGCGGGTCCAGGTGACCGCGTCCCGCCATGATGCGCGGCGGGGGCACGAAGAGGGCCAGGGCCTGGACGTGCACCGGCCTGAGGCTTCCGAACGCTCTGGTGAACTCCCGCGGCGTGGGGAAGTATGTTCTCACCGCGTAGCCCTTCACTCTCACGACGGTGCCGTTTCGCCTGCGGTTCCGCGCTTCGTCGATGCGCAGGTGCGCGATCTCCGTGAGCCAGTCCCAGACGCAGTGCCTGCCCATGACGCAGGCGACGAACCGTCCTCCCGGTTTCAGCAGGCGGGAGACGGGCCGGTCGAGGATACTCAGGTCGGGGATGGTGTTGAGCCCCCCGAAGTCGGAGAGGACGGCGTCGAATGCGCTGTCGTCGCCGGGGAGCTCCTCGGCCAGGCTGGTGATGTCGAGACGGCGGAACTCGGTCCTCTCTCCGAGTCCCTCCTCGGCCGCCTTCTGCCGGGCTATCCGGACCATCTCCGGCGAGAAATCCGCTCCCACGACACGGTAACCCGCCCGCGCGAGGAAAAGAGCATCCTCCCCCGTGCCGCATCCCAGGTCGAGAATCCGGTCGCCGGGTTCGAGGCTCCCGGTCAGGTGCGCGCGTACGCGGCTTCGCATGAGCCGCATCGACGGGTTGTCGAGGTAGGTCGCATCGTACCGGGGAGCCATCGAGTCGAAGGCTCTCATCAGGTCGTTTCCTGCGGCATCCTCCACCGGGAAATCCTCCGCGAGAGTTCGAGTCCGGACCGCAGGCACTGTTCACCGGCGAAGGAGACCGCCCGGCGAACCCACGAAGCGTCCCCACCGCCTCCGGTTCTCCGCCAGTGCCGGTAGACCAGCCAGCGGGCGAGCTTGTAGTAGATGTCGATGTACTCGCGCCGGTAGGCGGTGGGGTACTCGTTGGTGTACTTCCAGGGAGAGGGGGTCTCGATGCGGTCACGGACCTCTTCGTAGAAATGGGTGCCGGGAAGCGGATGGGCGATGGAGACGCTGATCTTGTCGGGACGGATCTCGTCGAGGAGCGACACGGTCTCCCGGATGTCCGCCGCCGTCTCGCCCGGATACCCCAGCATGACGAAGCAGGCCAGCTCGATGCCCGCCTCGTGGATCAGGCGGGCGGTGTCCCTCGACTGCTGGACCTTGATACCCTTCAGCATGGTGTCGAGGACGGCCTGGGAGCCCGACTCGATGCCGCACCAGATCCGGGTGCAGCCGGCCCGCGCGACGAGGCCGAGAAGTTCCCTGTCCAGGCAGTCGACGCGGGACAGGCACTCGAAGCGCACCGGCATGTCGCGGCGGATGATCTCCCCGCAGATCGCGGCGGTGCGATTGCGGTCGAGGGTGAAGACATCGTCGAGGATCCGCACCTGGTCCGGGCGGTAGCGGTTCACCAGCTCCTCGAGCTCGTCCGTGAAGCCCCGAGCACTCCTCGTGCGGTAGGTGCTGCCGAACACGGGCTTCGCGCACCAGCTGCACTGGAAGGGGCACCCCCGGGCGGACATGATCGACAGGCTCGAGCAGCCGCGATGCGTCCTTCCGAAATCCAGGTAGGCCTCGATGTCGACTCGCTCGAGATCGGGAACGGGAAGCCGGTCGAGGTCGCGGATGAAGGGTCTCTGGGGCGAGGGGCGGCCATCTGCGAAGAAGACGCCGGGAATGACGGGTGAAGCCGGACCGGGGCTTTCCGCGGGAGTCCCGAGGTAGTCGGCGAGCGCCTCCTCCCCTTCCCCGGTCACCACCGCGTCGGCGCCGGCCTCGAAGTAGGCCTCGGGACGGAGCACCGGGTCGGGCCCGCCGGCGATCGCCCTTTTCCCGCGCGCGACTGTATCCTTCACCAGGGTGAGGGCCCGGTCGGCCGTGATGAGGTTGGCGGTCACGCCGACGACGGGAGCGGGGTCGTCCCGCACCGCTTTCCTCACTCTCTCGAAATCATCGAAGGTCGCGTCGATGACCCGGGCTCTCACGCCCTTTTCCTCGAGTGTCGACGCGAGGGTGAGGATTCCGAGCGGCGGGTAGACGTCCAGCTCGGCGTACGATCTCTTTTCCTGCTCGACGGAATAGGGATTGACGAGAAGGATGTCTGCGGTCATAATGCCCCGGCACTCCTCGGTGTCTCGGGGTGAAAGCCCTCTCCGTTCTTTTTTCCAGTATAGCAGGCCTGCCGGGCGTTGTCAATCGCGGGAGGGGGATTATTCCATGATCGGCGATCCGGGACGGAGCGGCAGGCGTTCCGCACCGGCCTCCCGGGACCATGGCCGGCGGGCCGCTGTTCTCCCAGTTGCAGCCGTACGGCAGGTCTCGTATATTGCCGGTGGGGTGCCGGGTCGCTGATTTTCGCGCAAACTCACGGGCCGGTGGGATGATGAAGGAAGGAATCTCCCGACACGCGTGCGGGATCCCGGCACACGAGGAGAGACACTGATGCCGATCGACGAGTTCATCCCCTCCCTGGCGTGCTCCCGCTGCGGGGCGGCACTGACGGCGTGTGAAGGCGGCGGAGAGATCACCTGCGCGGGCGGTCACACCTGGCCGGTCTCAGGGGGAGTACCCGGCTTTCTCCTGCCGGAGGAGAAGGACGGGCTGCTCGGCCGGGTGCGGTCCTGGGAGGAGAAGCGGATCGGCCAGGGCTGGGGGAGGCTGAGCGACGGGGATCTCCGTCGGCTCCCCTTCTGCGACCCGCCGGGCTTCCCGCCCGCCTACTGGAAGCTCCAGCGGGAGGGGTTCAGGAGGCTCATCCGTTTCCTGGGATCCGGCGGGCTTTTTCCATCGATCGACGCCGGACCGCCGGTGAGCGACGGAACCTCACCG
>CAZMKB010000200.1:5975-6869 GCA_964566685.1 uncultured Gemmatimonadota bacterium
GAGGCGCCCTGCCGGCGAGAAGATTCCGCCTCCGGTTGAGCTCCCCATTCTCGACCTCGGCGCCGGCACCGGCTGGCTGGCGGCACGGCTCGCGGAGCGGGGCCACCGGGTGCTCGCCGTCGACCCGCTGGTCGAAGGACCGCTCGGACTCACCAGAGGAAGACGGGTGTTCGGCGACAGGCCGGGGCTCGGCTTCGCGGCTGCCTCTTCCAGCAATCTCCCGCTTGCGGACGGTTCCTGGGGGATGGTGATTCTCAATGCTTCGCTCCAGGTCATGCCGGACCCGGGGGCGGTGCTCGAACGGCTCCGCCGGGCCCTGGCAGGAAGCGGCACCGGCGGCGTGGATTCCAACTCTCCGGTGGAGAGGCGCTCGTACCTTCTCGTCATGAACACGCCGCTCCATGCCGACGGGCGCATCGACCTGCCCGGCGGTGAGAAGAGCGAGGAGCCGCTTCTTGCATACACCGAACGTACCGGATTCGAGACCGTGGTTCATGACCGCTCGCTCGTCTACCTGAAGCTTCCCGGCCGCATAGCGAAGGGCCGACTCGTGACGGGCGGCGCACTGTCCCGGCTCCTCTCTCGCCTGCCGACCGGCCTGACCCTCGCCTTCCCCTGGATTCTGCTCAGACTCCGGCGGTGATGATCCACCGGCGATCACGCGATCAGCGCAACCCGGTTCAGAAACATTCTGATGAAGGAGCTCGGTTGAGACGGGGTCAATGGGCTCCACTGATCCGTTTAACTGCCCTAAGAAAAATCCCCGCAGTCAGGAGATCTTCGTCCGGTAGATTTCTGAAATCTTCAGCCAGTTTTTTCCGGACATTCCGTTCGATGAGAGAGCGTTCGAGCGGGAAGGATGAGAATAATGAGCTCATTTCCCTGTGGGGTATG
>CAZMKB010000201.1:0-6840 GCA_964566685.1 uncultured Gemmatimonadota bacterium
AACAGGCCGCCGCCCAGGTTGTGGTACAGGACGTTGCCGCCGGTGAAGTTGCAGACGTAGAGGTCAGGAAGGCCGTCGTCGTCATAGTCGCCCCAGGCAATCCCTTCTCCGAAACCGGCGTCGCCCACGCCCGCCCCTTCGGTGATATCGGTGAAGGTGGTCACCGGAAGGATGGCGAAGTCGATGGTGGTCACCTCTCCGACCACGATTTCGACATCGGGTTCGGAGGTCGGCAGGTACGGAAGGTCCGGGGTCACCCTGACATCGTAGATGCCCTCGGGTACCACGAACTCGTAGAAGCCGGTAACCGGGTCGGTGCCCGTCTGGAGGACCGGTGTCCCGAGGAAGAGGACAGATATGGTCGCGGAAACACCTTCACCCGTTTCGAAGTCCGTCACCGATCCGTTCAGGGTTCCGGGGTCCAGGGGATCGAGCTGGACGTTGTGGACAGTCGTTCCCTCCTGGACCACCTCCACCTCGGCCGTGTCCGACACGAACCCGAACTTGGAGACGATCACGGTGATGGTGTCGGGGTAGTCGCTCCAGATCTGGTAGATGCCTGTGCTGTCGCTCTCCGTGAAGTCACCGGTTTCCATGACGTCGATCGCCGCGCCCGCGATGGGATTGAGGTCGGCGCTGTTTCTGACGGTGCCGCCGAGCCTGTCAGCGGCCGGCATCTTGAGGACCTGTGCCGGGTCGCCGAAGAGGAGACAGGTCTGGATGATGCCTCTCCACTCGCCCCAGTCGCCCCAGTCGATCGTCGGCGCCATGAGATCCTTCGACCAGGCGTGGGCCCGGCCCATCTGCCAGTACTGGCACGAGCCGCCCATGAGAGTGGGATTGAAGTGGTAGTCCCAGAAGCTCTTCTGCTGCAGCGAGCTCGGGGACTTGGTTGAGGTGAAGTTCCCCCAGCCGTAGCCGGTGTTGTAGACGACCGCGAACGCAAGCTCAGTGTCCGAGTGAAAGAGCATGGAATGGAGCACACCGTCACCGGACGCGTCCATGTCGCCGCAGTGACAGCCGTAGTCAGTCAGGAAGAAAGGCTTCGTGTTGTGATACAACGATTCCCAGTCATCGTAATAGACATCGAGCGACATACTGGAGTTGGCGTGGGCGATGCCGCTGATGAGAGTGCAGTGATCATCGCTGATGTCCTGCCGGAGCCCCGCAATCGCCGAGCTCTCGGAACCCCCCTGCCAGCCGGGATTGCACGGCTCTGCCGTCCAGCGCACCGATATGTCGTACTCGCGTCCCGGCTTGTCCTGATTCCAGCTGTCGAAACCGTACTGGTACCAGAGCCAGTCGGGGTAGGGATCGGGATCCGGACCCGGCCAGTAGTCATATCCGAAGACCGCGCTGTAGTCGACGAAGTCGTCTCCCTGGGTCTCCCAGCCGGTGTTCCCGCCGTAGAAGCCGGCGTTCTCCAGGTAGTCGATGGTGTAATCGTCCTCATAGTAGAACGACTTGGTGAGCCAGTTCGAGATGTCGTCCCCGTTGTCGCAGGGAACGCTCCCGATCCAGAGTTCAGAGTAGAGGTCGAAGCCCGTATCGCCCTCTTCACCCCAGTCGTTGTCACCGTCGTCGTTGAAGGTGCTGTCGAGGTTGCTCCAGTAGAGGTCCGTCTCGCAGTTCGACTCGTAGTAGTAGTCCATGAGACGCCGCTGGACCATCGCGGTACCGTCCTGGTCCCCCGCGATGAGCACGTACTGCAAGCCCCAGTCGGAGAAGGCATCACGGAGAAATTCCCTGATGTTGGCCGGGGTGTCGTTGAAGAGCGGATTGGGATTGTCATAGTCGGTGCAGGCAGTGATGGCCTCCACGCTCACCTTGGTCGCCTCGAGATTCTTCGCCTGCTTCCTGGCGATCAGGTCGTCCCAGTTGTAGGCGGCCTGGAAGTCGAGCAGCTGCTCCCGGCAGATGATGACGTAGTCGTATCCCTTGCCGCCGTTGTCATCGGGATCACAGAGGCCGCCGGGATACTCGTCCCGGATCATCGTATCGTAGGTCCGGCTCACCGCGGCATTGGAGACGAGCGATTCGACCCAGGCACGATCTTCCCGGTTCTCATGACGGTAGAACCTGTTCACCTTGCCCGTCTGATTCAGGTTCACCTGAATCGTCATCTCGGGATAGTAGAAGAGCCTTCCCTCCGCGGGAATGTACTTCATCGGGTAGACGTTGAGAGTGAGAATCCCGTATCCGCGGCAGTACCCGACCCCGAGGCTGCTGTAGAAGGTGCCGGGAAGCGCCTGCGGGGATCTGTACACCGCCCCGTCGTACGAGAGCTTCTCGGGAGCCGGATACCCGAACGGCACCGGAGGCTGGCCGGGAATGATCGGCTCGGCGCCGGCCAGATCGAACCCCTGGGCCGCGGCGTCGACCTCGACCGGCTCCCCCGTCAGTACTTCGATACCGGAAACCTCAGCACCCTGCGGGAGCAGGAGCTGCAGGGGAGCGGTCTGCACCATCGGTTCTCCGATGTGCTTGCCGACTGCGACCGTTCCTTCCATGTAAACCTTCGTGAATGTCTCGCCGTAAAGCTGCACTCTCTCCAGGTGCGGAGCTCCGAACTCCATCCGGTGGGTCAACTGGTCCGGATTGGACAGGACGACCGGGTTCACCGAGTGAGCTGCCTGCACCGTCGTGGGTGCACTGACGGAGAAGAGTGTGGCTGAGGCGAGAACCGGGATGAGAGCAAGGCGGAGCGTCCTCATCAGGTGCCTCCTCGAACAGGTTAGCGGTTGCGTCTGCAGCGGATCGGAAGGAGGGAAAACTCCTCGTTTCAGCAATCCAAGTCATTGTAGCACAGGTGGAAGGAAATGTCAATAGGGGATCGGAACCGCTTACACGACATAGTCGTCCCGCTTCATCAGGCGGAGCTCTTTCCCGATGAGCTTCCTGACCTTCCCGGGCATCTCCTTCTCCCGTGCCAGCATCGGCTCGAGGCCCTTGCCGATGCCGTCGTCGATGAAGTGCGGCTTGATGAACTCAGAGTTCCAGGTCCGCTCTTCGAAAGACCTGTCTTCGAGGCGCTCGAAGAAGCTCCTGATCCCCTTCTCCGGGTCTCCTTCGATCTCGCGGAAGTAGGATCCGTAGATGTGGAGAGAGTCGCTGATGTCCATGTAGCGGCCGAGCCTGACCTTCTTTCCGGAGCGCTCGGCGATTCCCTCGGCAATCTTTCTCATCAGCGTGGTCAGCGCGATGACGTTCTCGAACCAGGCCTTGAAGAGATCCCGGCTCCGCCAGTGCGTGTTCATGTTGAAGACATATCCGCCGTCCCCGTCCTCGCAGAGCCGCCCCCAGATCCGCTGGAGGCAGGGCGGATCGTCCGTGGGAGGGTCGAGGCGGGGATTCCAGGTGATGGCCTGGGCTCGCCGCGTGTAGCCGGTCCGCGACAACTTGTCGATGATGTAGTCTATCTGGTTGACGACTTCGTCTTCGATGTGGTACTCGAACAGCCTCCCGTGGTACGTGTAAGTCCAGCGGGTATCCGTACTCCCGGTCCCCTTCAGGATCTCTTCCATCGGCTTGACCCAGTAATCGTGGGCTCCGTGAACGACCTCCATGACGTATTCGGCCAGTCCGCCGAGCCCGTCCGAGAAGGAGCGGTGGAACCGCGGCTGTCCGAAGGGATCAGTGACGACGATCATCACGGTGGCATCCCTGCTCGGTGGATCTTCGGGGCGATCGTACTCGGTCCGGATGCTCAGCCCCTTTTCCCATACCTCCCGGATGGCTTTCTCGTAGGCATGAGGGATGGTGTTTCCCTCGACGATCAGGACGGGGATGTTTCCCTCTTCCATCGATCCTCCCCTGGATAAAAGGCAGCCCCCGGGACAGGGGCTGCCGGATGGTCGTCGGGAAGCGCCTCAGGGCGCGGTGACTTCGAACTCGAAACTCGAGGAGTCCATGAGGTCCGCGGGAGGATAGGTACCCAGCTTCGCCTCGTACGTATAGGTCCCCAGCGGCGCCATGAGAGGAATGTCTTCGGTGAGAGTGATCGAGAGCTCCTGGCCCGGATCCAGCGTCAGCTCGATCGGACCCATGAGGGTGACGGTCGCTCCGCCGGGAAGCGTGACCTGCGTGAGAGCGTAGAACGTCTCCATGGTGCTTTCCCAGTTGTGCAGCGTGATGTCGAAGGACAACACGCCGCCCTGGGGGACGGGAACGCCGTCGTGCTCGAGCACCACCGTCACCTCGGGAAGGAGCTGCTCGATGTTGTTCCTCATCAGGCTCTCGTTGAAGCCTTCCATCCACCAGTGAACGGTCTGCTCCTGCGTGATCACGTAGTTGAGCGGGATGTAGCCGTTCTGGGCATACCTCTGGTAGATGGTCCCTGCTGAATCCCTGAGCATGATGATATTCGGATTCTGGTTCTGATATGACTGGACGATGCTCAGGCTCTCCATGTAGTTGAGACCGAGAACGACGAGCTTCTGGCCGGCATAGTCTCCTGCCATCTCATTCAAATGCGGCAACTCCGCACGGCATGACGGTCACCAGGATGCCCAGAAGTTCAGAGCAACGACCTGCCCCTCGAAATCCGACAGGCTGACGGGATTCCCGTCGACGTCCAGGAGTGTGAAGCCGGGGGCAGGATCTCCGATTCCGGGACCTGCCAGAGCGGTGTGGGAGACGGCGAGACTCAGGCAGAGTGCCGTCACCAGCAGTAAAAGCTTCTTCATCGTAAGTGTCCTCCTCGAGTGTACTTCAACAGAAACACGCTGACACTCGATGTGTCAACCCGGATTATTCATACCATCTCCGCCTTCGGACTGCTTCTTCCTTCTCGGCGCTCGAAATCGCATGAACGGCTCGGGTTAAAGGAGTGTCGAGTCGACCTTCGAAGTTTCGTTCCCCTCCTTTCGACATGATTGTGATTGAGATGAGAAATAGCGCGGTGTGGTCATCGTTCCTCACATTGTATCATATCACAGCGGGAACGGTCCTGTCAAGTAAAGCATTCGTATACAACAAGATACAAACATACAAGTATGCCTGAGCCATACAGAAAATCTGGGCCGGACAGACTGGATAATAACGGGGCGGAGTATTCCGCCGGTCAGGCGGATCTTCGAGAAGGGAAATCTGCATCACCACGGCATCGCGAAAAGAGTGCCGCTCACGGCTCCACGCCCTCCAGCACGTCGCGGACCATCTTGAGCTGTCCGTAGTGGTAGGAGTTGTGCTTGATGAGGAGGATTGCCTCGCGCAGCAGGTTCTGCCCGTCGCCGTGGGGGAAGGGCTCCGTGAGGTCCCTCGTCTCGTCCAGAACGAGCTCGACCATGGCACGGAGATCCGAACGGCACTGTTTCACGCTCTTCTCCCATGCCCGGTCGTCGGGAGGGCTTTCCCCCTCCGGCCAGTACTCGTCGGGCCAGTCGGGAGAGACGTGCTCGGGATTCCTGCTGAACTCGAGGATGTCCCACTGGGCGATGCGGATGTGCTCGAGGAGCTGCCAGGGGCTCAGCTCCCACCCTTCGGGCCGGACGCCGCAGAGTTCCGGCGGGAAACCGTCGACGATCTCGTCGAACATCACGTGTGCGTTCGGCTGACTGAGCATCGCGGCGAGCTGCTCTCTCGTCGTTCGATCATCCAAGTTATGAACCTCCTTTCTCAGGCGTGAACGGCCCGGCCGCCGACCGCCAGGGCCGCCTCCCTGAGCACCTCGGAGAGCGTCGGGTGGGCATGGCAGGAACGGCCGAGGTCTTCGCTGCTCGCACCGAACGCGATCGCGACGGCCGCCTCGGCGATGAGGTCGCCGGCCCTCGGCCCGATGATGTGGACCCCGAGGATGCGGTCTGTCTTCTCATCGGCGAGGACCTTGATTTTTCCGTCGACCTGGCCGAGCGAACGCGCACGGCCGTTGCCGCGGAACGGGAAGACGCCCTTTCCGAACCCGATCCCTGCCTCCTCCAGCTCTTCTTCGTGCTTCCCGACGGATGCGATCTCGGGGTGCGTGTACACGATGCCCGGGATGGCGTCGTAGTCGACGTGGCCGAAACCGGTGACGATGCGTTCCACGCACGCGATGCCCTCTTCCTCCGCCTTGTGGGCGAGCATCGGTCCCCGGATGACGTCGCCGATGGCATACACACCTTCGGTCCCGGTTCCGAAGTGCTCGTCGACCGGGATCCGGCCCTTCTCGTCCGTCTCGATCCCGGCGGCGTCGAGACCCAGGCCGTCGGTGTTCGGCACGCGTCCCGTGGCGACGAGCACGCGATTGCATTCGATCGCCTCTCCCCCCTCGCGCTCGACCAAGCACTTCCCGTCCTTCACCCGCGCACCGGTGACCCGGCTCTCGAGGTGGAACTCGAATCCCTGCCGTTTGAACAGTTTGTGCGCTTCACGGGCGAGCCCGGCGTCCATCCCGGGAAGGATGCGGTCCAGGTACTCGAGAACGGTCACCTTCGACCCGAGCCGGAGCCAGACGGAACCCAGCTCCAGTCCGATGTAGCCGGCCCCGATCACGACGAGGTGTTCCGGAACTTCCCGGTAGGAGAGGGCCTCGGTGCTCGTTCCGATGTACTCGCCGTCCGGCTCGACACCGGCAAGAGAGGCCGCTTTGCTGCCGGTGGCGATGAGGATGTGCTCCGCCTCCAGTTCGTCGCCCTCTCCCTCACCCCCCGCCGATTCCACGACGACACGCCGCGGGCCGCCGAACCTGCCGTGACCGTGATAACGGGTGATCCCGTTCTTCTTCATGAGAGAGCCGACGCCCTTCGTCAGCTGATCGACGACCTTCTGTTTTCTCTCCTGCATGGCGGCCAGATCGAGCTGTATGTCGCCGGCACGGATGCCGTGATCGGGCAGGGCGTGCTCGAGCTCCCAGTACCGCTC
>CAZMKB010000202.1:0-6826 GCA_964566685.1 uncultured Gemmatimonadota bacterium
GCTCTGGCCGACCATGTCCACCGCCTTCTTCACCGGCTCGGGCATGGCCGTTCCGGTGGCGTTCATCACGAACGGGACGATCACCGCGTAGATGAGGGGGAGCTTGAAGATTTCGGTGAACCCGCGCATCCCGGCCGATATCCAGACGCCGACCGTGTACATCGTGATGGCGGCGGTGGCATAGAGGACGATGGCCTTCGACAGGCCGAGCTCGCCCCAGGCGAAGAGTGCCAGCGGGAGGCCCAGGGTGCCGGCGTTCTGGAACATGACCGGCAGGAACAGCGAGCGCTCGCTCCTCCGGTCGATGAAGAGCAGGCCGATCATCCCCGGCACGAAGATGAAGAGGAGGCCGGTCCCGGCGAGGAGCGCCATCTCCCCGGCCGGGAATGACTTTCCGATGAGCGAGGTGATGATGAGGCAGGGAGATGCGACGTACAGGATGAAGTCGCTGATCTGTGTGGTTCGGGCTTCCTTCAGTCGGCCGTAGAGGACGCCGACGCCGATGATGGCGAATGTGGGAAGAACGGTGTTCCAGACCACGAGCGATTCCCCGTCCCCTCTGCCTGTGTCACGGTTCGAGAACGATCTTGTACGCCTCCATGTCCATGAAGCCGTGACCGCTGACGTTGAAGGCGATGACCTTGCCGCTGTTCTCCGGTTTCAGGGCCTCGTCGATGGCGCACCGGATGCTGTACGCCGACTCCGGCGCCGGCAGAAAGCCCTCGGACTCGACGAAGAGCTTCGCTCCCTCCATCACCTTCTTCTCGTCCTTCGGGTAGGCCACCTGATCGATGTAGCCGTGGTGCCGCAGGAGGCTCAGGATCGGCGCGCATCCGTGGTAACGCAGGCCGTCTCCCTTGATCGGGTCCATCGATGCGGTGTGCCCGAGGGTGTACATCTTGAGCAGGGGAGTGATCTCGCCGTGGTCGGCGAAATCGTATTTGTACTCGCCGGTCAGGTTGGGAGCAACCTCGCTCTGGGCGGCTACGAAGCGGGTGTCGCAGTCTCCCCTGAGGCGCATCCCCATCCGCGGGAGCACGAAACCTCCGAAGTTGCTCCCGCCGCCGAGGCAGGAGATCATGATGTCGGGCTCGTCGCCGACCTTTTCGAACTGCTTCTCCAGTTCAAGACCGATGACCGTCTGGTGGATGAGCACGTGGTTGAGGACGGAACCCAGGCAGTACACCGCTCTGTCGTCGGACATCGCGTCTTCCACGCCCTCCGAAATGGCGATGCCGAGGGAGCCCGGGTGCTCTTTGTCCTTCTCGTAGAGTGAACGCCCGGTCTTCGTCCTGTCGCTTGGCGAGGCGAACACCTCCGCCCCGTAGAGCTTCATGAAATTGCGCCGCGACACCTTCCAGTCGTGTACCGCACGGACCCAGTAGATGGTGCACTCGAGGCCCACGAGCGCCGCCACGTAGGCCAGGGCCGTTCCCCACTGGCCCGCCCCGGTCTCCGTCGTCAGTCGCTCGAACCCCTGCTCGCGCGCGTAGTAGGCCTGTGCCAGGGCAGTGTTCACCTTGTGACTGCCGGTGGGGCTGTAGAACTCGGCCTTGTAGTAGAGCCGGGCCTTCGTGCCGATCTTCTTTTCGAGGTTGAGGGCTCTGAAGAGCGGTCTCGGACGCCCCGCCTGGGCATACAGGCTCCTGATACCTCCCGGTATGTCGATCCAGCCGTCCTGGCTCATCTCCTGCTTCAGGCACTCCGACAGAAGGAAGTTCGGCAGATTCTCGACGCGCGAAGGGCCTGAGTCCGGATCTTTCGGAGGCGGGAGCGGTTCGGGGAGCTCGGGCATGATGTTGTACCACCGTTCAGGGATGTCATCCACGGGGATGTTGATCTGGTTGGAAAAGGACATGGCGCCTCCTCGAGCGTGCTGGTTCCCTCTTCGTGCAGGATGTGAGAACTGCATAATACACAGGGGGCCGGGCAGTGTCAAGGAGAGGCAGGGGTTGTTCCTCCTCTCCCGCTTCGGCCGGGGAAGGGTGCCCCCGCCAGGGAGAGGGAAAATGGTACGGATATTGCTTAAAAACAGGGAGGTTACGGGAAAATGCGATTCACGGACCGCTTGACGGGGAGGTGAGGTGTACGAGTCGTTCTACGGCTTCGCCAGGAGACCGTTCGACAACGTGCCCGATCCGGAATTCACATTCGAGACCGATACGTTACGCGAAGCATTCGCCGGCCTCAGGTTCTCCGCCGGGAGAGAGGGTGTTGTCTCGCTTCTCCTCGGAAGGGACGGATGCGGAAAGACGATGCTCCTCCGCCGCCTTTCGAAGGCCCTGGAGGGGGAGTACGATGTCGCGCTCGTGAACGGCGGTGCTTCCGGCACCGACGGCTTTCTGGCCGAGGTGCTCTATCAGCTCGGCGGGAAAGCGGACGGTGACGGCCGGGGGGATCTCCTCAGGAACATAGGGGAACGGCTCTTCGAGAACCTGGGCGGAGGAAAGAGAACTCTCGTCATGTTCGACTGCGTCACCGGCTTCTTTCACGACGGGGTGCCGGGGGAACTGCGGAAGCTGGTGGACCTCCAGCTCGATGACCGGTCGCTCGCCTCATTTCTGGTCGCGGGAGACACCCGGGTCGAACGGGAGATCGCCGCTTCCGGATTCGGAGACAGGGTGACGGTGGCGGCCCGCCTTCGGCCTTTCGACCTCCTCGAGTCGACGGCGTACCTGGATCACCGGCTGGAGAGGGCCGGCGGCATGAAGGAGATCATGACCCCCGAAGCGAAGTCCGCGATAGCCGCCGCCGCGTGCGGTGTGCCCGGCAGGATGAACGCAATCGCCGACATGGCCCTGTACGTCGGCGCGTCGACGAACCGGAAACCGGTCGACCTGAAGGTCGTCGACGAGGCCATCGCGAGGAGTCAGCTCAGGTGAGATACAGAGACCTTCTCAGGAAGAGTAAGGAGCTTGCAGACCAGGAGCAAAACGCCCCCGCAGACCGGTCACAAGAGAGTGTCTCCGGCAGCGGGTCACCGGGAGAAGGAAGAGAGAAGGAAACCGCTTCCGGCGGCCGGAGGGACGAAGCCGAATCGGCCGGTGACACGAACGGCGGACTGTTCCCCGCAGAGGAGTACACGGCCGGGGAGACGGTGGTGGGCGCCGGCGGCAAGGAGAGCGAGCTGGAGAGACTCTATGCGAACATGGAGAAGTTCATGAGCCTCGGCCACGCGGTGCTCACGCTCGATGAGGAGAGAAGCGGCCGCGAAACGGAACAGCCGGCCGGAGAACCGGCCGGGCCGGCGGTTCTCAGGAAGGAGTGCATACCGCCGCCGGACGACGAGACGACCTGCTGGGACCTCAACCAGCAGCTCGGAACGAAGAGTTACGAGGAGTGTCTGGAGTGTGCAGTGTACCGGGAGATCTGCGCGTATGCGGAGGAGGGGAAAGGGGACGGGGCGGACCTTCAGACGGGAACTTCCGAGGGGGACGACCGCGAGCACGCCCGGATCCTCTACGAGCAGTTCGTTTCCGTGATCAAGGGGATTTACCAGGACGCCCGGACCCGGCGAACCATCAGGGTCGGCCTCGCCCGCGACCTGGCGGAGCGGCTCCTGGAAGAAGTACCGAACGACAACAGGCTCCTCTGGCAGGCGATCAATGTCAGGAAGGGTTCTCAGCTCGCGTCCCACGCCCTGAATGTCGCCATCTTCTCGATCAAGGTGGGAGCCGGCCTCGGCTACGACCGGCAGGAGATGCTCCTCCTCACCACGGCGGCCATTCTCCACGACATCGGAATGACGGCGATTCCGGAAGAGATTCTGGAGAGGAAGGGAAAGCTCACCCGGCAGGAATACGAGCAGATCAAACAGCACCCGCTCCACTCCATGGAGATCCTCCGGAACTCGATCGACGGAGCAGAGGACGCCGAGACCACGGAACGGCTCGTCCGCATCGTGGGACAGGAACACGAGCGGGAGAACGGCTCCGGCTACCCCGAGGGAAGGAAGAGCGAGGAGATCGACGAGCTCGCAAAGGTCATCGGTGTGCTCGATGTGTTCGAGGCGCTCTCCCACGACCGCGGCCACCGGAGCGAGTACTCCTCGTTCCAGGCGATTCAGGTGATCATCCAGATGCGCAGCGAGTTCTTCTCGACCAAGGTCGTGAAAGCAGTCATCACCCGGATATCGATCTTCCCGCTGGAAAGCTACGTGATGCTCAACAACGGGGAAATCGGCAAGGTCGTGAAGACCAACTACTCGCACCCGATGCGGCCGGTCGTGCGGATCGTCCGCGATTCGAAGGGGAAACAGCTGGAGAGAAAGAGAGAGGTGGACCTCTCGAAGAACCCCCTCATCTTCATCACGCGGCCCGTGGGAGAGGAGGAGCTATGAGACTCATTCCGGCGGCGGCACTCGTCGTCCTCGCCTGCGCACCGGCCGTACACCACGTGGAGTGGCCCGCCGAATCGGGACCGCCCGACGGAGGGAACTACCATGCCGTGGCCGCGGGCGACCTGAACAGCGACGGTTTCGTCGACCTGGTCGGAGGCAGCTACACTCCGAACAGGGGCATCCGTGTCTGGATGGGAAGAGGCGACGGGAGCTGGATCGACTCGGCCAGTCCGAGCGACCTCGGGGACATCCGTTCCCTGGCGATCGCCGATTTCAACGAGGACGGCCGGGCCGACATCGTCTCGACGAGCTGGGGAGACCTGAAGGGTGTACAGGTCTGGCTCGCCGGCGAAGACGGAGGCTGGGTACCCCGGGAGAAATCCCGGTTCCCGCGGGACAACGGCAGCTATGAGGGTGTGATCGCCGCCGACTTCAACGACGACGGACACATGGACATCGCCGCGGCCAACAGCACCTCCGACAGCGAGGGGGGTGTGCAGGTGTGGTTCGGTGACGGAAAGGGGAACTGGACCATCGAGTACGGCCCGGAGATCGCCGACGTCTACAAGGACGTGGCCGCGGGCGACCTGAACGGCGACGGCCATCTCGATCTCGTCGCCACCGGCTGGGGTTATCACGGAGGCGTCAGGGTGTGGTACGGCAACGGCAGGGCCGAGTGGTATCGCGGGAACAGCCCGGCGGAGGACGGGAGCTACTGGGGGGTGGAGACGGCGGATTTCGACGGTGACGGCAGGCTCGACATCGTGGCAGGAACGTACCGGGAAGGCGTCCGGATCTGGTACGGGGACGAAGAAGGGACGTGGAATCGAAGCTGGCAGCTCACGCAGCACGGGAGCTACTGGGGAGTGGAGACGGCAGACTTCGACGGGGACGGCTGGACCGACATCGTTGTCGCCTCGTTCGACCACCGGGGCGTGATCGTCTTCTACAACCTCGGGGGAAAGGGATGGCGGGGGCGTCGCGACGGCCTTCCGGGATCGGATGTCTACTATGCGGTCGAGGCCGCCGACGTGAACGGAGACGGCAGTCCCGACATCGTCGCCGCCAATGCGAGCCAGGGAGTACAGGTCTGGTTCCAGGGAGAGCGGAAAGAGCTTCCGCCGCGGCCGGTGGAAGTCTACGAAGTCAACGAGGAGATCCGGGAGCGCGGGACGCAGACCTTCGTCTTCCATTTCGACACGGCCCGGGACACGCTCCGGGACGAGGGCCTCCTCGACATCGAAGAGCTTGCGAGCCTCATCCACGAGTATCCCCCGAGCGAGGCCCTGATCGAAGGCCACGCGGATGCCCGCGAGATCAACACCGAACAGTTCCCCTCGAACGTGGAGCTCTCGGAGGCCAGGGCCAGGACGGTCGAGAGGTACATGCTCGAGAACGGTTGGCCGGCGGAGCGCCTGACGGTGGCCGGCTTCGGCGACACCAGACCGGCGGTGGAGGGCACGGGTGAGGATGTGTGGCAGAAGAACCGGCGGGTCGAGGTCACGGTCACCCTGCGGGAGCGCGAGATCACCGAAGAGATCGTTACGACGACCGCCCAGGAGGGGGACAGCCTCGCCGGCGTCCCCGACCGGCGGCTCAGGCTCGGCATTTCCTCGCTCGAGGACGGCAGGAAGTCGAGAGAGCTCATCCCGGAGGAGAACAACACCTACAAGATGATCGACGGGCACCCCTACTACAAGCTCGGGCCCGAGGACGAGCTTCTCATCACCATCTGGACCGGCTCGAAACGCGAGGATTTCGAGGTGAAGATCCGGGTGGACGGGAAGATATTCCTTCCCTTCGTGAGTCCGGAAGACATCCAGGTGGCGGGGCTGACGCCGGTGGAGCTCAAGAACAAGATCTGGGAGCTGTCGAAAGAGTACTTCCGGCGTCCGAACATCAACGTGGCGGTCACGAAGCACGCCAGCAAGTCGGCCACGATCATGGGAGAAATCAAGAGCATCATCAGGCAGCCCACGGGTCCCGGCGTGTATCCGCTGACCGGCATGATCCGGCTCGCGGATTTCATATCGAAGTACGGGGGGCCGACGGAGAAGGCGAACCTCAACCAGGTCCAGGTCGTCAGGGCCGAAGGACAGACCCTCTACCTCAACCTGTACAAGGCCATCTTCCAGGCCGACGCCGAGGAGAACCTGATCCTGGACGACGAGGATTACATCTACATCCCCTCCATCGAGCTCACGAGCCAGAAGGTGTACGTGCTCGGTGAAGTCGCCTCTCCCGGTATCGTGGAGTTCAAGGAGAGCCTGAACATTCTCGACGCGATATCGAAATCCGGCGGCTACACCCGGGATGCGGTGCTCGACAAGATCCACGTCGTCCGCGGCGAGGTGACCATGCCCGAGGTGGTCGAAGTGAATCTCGAGAGCCTGATAAAGTCAGGGGATCACAGCCAGAACATAAAGCTCAGAAACAACGACATCGTGGTGGTGTCGAAGACGACCTATGCGACGGTGATGGATTTTC
>CAZMKB010000203.1:0-6779 GCA_964566685.1 uncultured Gemmatimonadota bacterium
GTCTTCTCCAGAGCGGAAGCGAAACAGTTCACCGATGTCCCGATGCCGCACCCCGGACACCAGACGTGAGGTATCCTGTCGGTCCTGATGATCCGGTCGGTCGGGTGACCTGTTCCCTCCAGAGCGGGAAGGTCCTTCCTTGTTGCCACAGCATCCTTCATTTGAGTGCCTCCCTGATGAATCCCGGTATCTCGTCCGGTGGATGAACGTGCCCGCCCGCATGAGGTATGGAAACGACTTCGCACCTGCCCCGCACGACCCGCTCGACCTCGCGCACCATCTGTCCCATGTTGACTTCCGGCACGAGGATCGCCCTCACCTTCTCCGACAGTTCGGCGACCCGCTTCTCGGGAAACGGCCAGCAGGTGATCAGCTTGAAGAGCCCCACCGGGAGCTTCTCCCGTTTCGACCACTGGAAGGCGCTCATCGCGATGCGGGCCGAGATGCCGTAGGAAAGAAGCATGACCTCGCAGCCGTCGGTGTCGAACTCTTCCCACTTCAGGATGTCGTCCGCGTTCTTCCGTATCTTGTCCATGAGACGCCGCACGAGGGTGGACTGCGTGACGTGGTCGCTCGTCGCCGGGTAGCCCCGCTCGTCGTGCGTCAGGCCGGTGACGTGGTAGCGGTAGCCGCTCCCGGCGATCGCCATCGGCGGGACCAGGTCGTCATCTGCGCGGAACGGCAGGTAGTCCTTCGGATCGACCGTGGCCAGTTTCCGGTTGACGATTTCGATCTCGTCGGCCGGAGGAACGACCACCCGCTCGGTCATGTGGCCAACGATCTCGTCTGTCATGACGAGGACGGGGATTCGGTATTTTTCCGAGAGATTGAAGGCCAGGATGGTGTATTCGAAACATTCCTGCGGTGAAGTAGGGCTGAGCGCGATGATCTCGTAGTCTCCGTGTGAGCCCCACCGAGCCTGCATCATGTCCTGCTGCCCCACCAGCGTCGGGAGGCCGGTCGACGGCCCGCCCCGCTGTACGTTGACGAGGACGGTCGGGGTTTCGAGCATGATGCCGAGCCCGAGGTTTTCCATCATGAGGCTGAAGCCGGGCCCGGAGGTACACGACATCGACTTCACCCCGGCCCAGGAGGCTCCGAGGATGGAGTTCATCGATGCGAGCTCGTCTTCCATCTGGATGAAGACGCCGCCGACCTCGGGAAGCCTCTCGGACATCCGTTCGGCGATTTCGGTCGAGGGAGTGATGGGGTATCCGCCGAAGAACCGGCATCCGGCGGCCAGCCCGCCTTCGGCGCAGGCGGTGTCCCCGTCCCAGTAATGATGGCCCGTCAGTACGGCTCTGTCATTCTCCATCGTTCTCTGTCTCCCCGCCATTCTCGGACAGGACGAAAATGGCGAATTCAGGACAAATGTTCTGGCACAATTTACAGTCCACGCAGTCGAGGGGCCGCGGAACGACCGGGAAGTGGTACCCCTTTTCATTGAAATCGTGCGAGAGTTCGAGGACGTTTCGCGGACAGTACTCCACGCAGAAGCCGCAGCCCTTGCACCGGTTGTCCAGGACGTGGATCTCTCCGACAGGCTTCTTGAGCTTTTCCTGGTCGAAGGGTTTTCTCCAGTACTTCACGTGTGCCTCCTCTCCCCCGGACGATCGCCTGTGGGAGGTAACCACCCTTTTCGTGCCGGAAAGGGCGGGTGAATGAGAGGTTGATCAAAAGAAAAAGGGGATATTCTCCCTCGGCGAGAGAACACGCCCCAACTTCTGTATCGTCCGTTCGATTTCTTCTGTCTCGTCTCGCTTCATCCCTCTTCCCTCCCACCCCAGTATGTAAAGGCATACGCCCCAATTTCACAACCCGTTACACTGAATCGACAAGTCTCCGAAGTTTAATAAATAGCTACGGAAATGTCAACAATTTTCAAGACCCCGCAAAGGGTATATTGTTCCGGATTTTTTCCGGAAGAGCGGCCGAAAGACAGAGACATAAAGCACCAACAACATACGGCATATCGTTAATTCTGGCACATATATTGCCTCTTTTGTTCGGCGGTGATCTATCATGAAAAACACGAACAGAAAACAGAAAGGGTTCACGCTCCTCGAGCTGATGGTCGTCGTGGCGATCATCGGAGTTCTCGCCATGATCGCTATCCCCTTGTTCGGCGGGATGTTGAAGCGAGCGAAGACGACGGAAGTGAAATCGTGTCTCGGCGAGATCAGGATACTGGAGGAAGCGTACCTGACAGAGTACGAAACCTATGTCGGCGTACCGCCTATGCAGGAAATTCCAGCCGGCCTCCACACGGATCAGGACGGCGATCGGGACAACATGGGCCAGATCGGGTTCCACCCCAAGGGATTGACCCGTTTTGCCTACACGATCACGTCGGCCGATTCCCTGACGTTCACCGCGCAGGGAGCGGGGAACCTGGATGACGATGCCGCGCTCGACACGTGGACCATCAACGAGCGCGCCGCCCTGCAGCACACGGTCGTCGATTAGAATTTACTCTGCATCGATCTCCCGCATGAGCTCCCGGACTCTGCCGGGCCGGTTCCGCCGGGGAATCATGATGGCATCTGGCGGGAATCGAGGGTGGGACGGGCTTGTGGCGCGATCCGGCGCCCGCCGGGCTCATCCTGGCGTGCGCTGTATGCGAAGGGTACCGGTTTTCAGGCCGCTGCCCGGTAATCTCCGGCTTTCAGGGCACGATCTCGATGGCCACCGCGTTGGAGGCGTAGTCCCACGGGCTTGTGAGTGCGAAGGCATAGTACATCGTCGTGCCCACCCACGTGTCCGCGAGCGGGGTACGTTGAACGGGGCCGTGGCTATGCCGAGGTCGTCGAGCATACCGCTGAAGTCGGTGAAGAGCGGACCGTTCAGCCGCTGCAGGACGAAGCTGGTAAAGCTGTCCCTGTTGAGAGGAATGGTCGCGAATCCTCCGGGGAGAAGGGTTCCCGGCGACGTGCCGCTGAGGCTCCCGGCCACGATGTACTGGCGTCCTGCCTCGAGGCTCCCGGCGTCCGTGCTCAGACCCTGAATGAAACCGGTCTGGCCGAAGCCGGGTCGCCCGCACTCGATGACCACGTTGTTGGCGGGGCTGGCGACCGGCCCCTTACCGTACGTGACGAACTCCGTGTAGGTTCAGACCTCGGACCCGCTCGGGCTCACGTCGATCGGGACCGGGCTGCTCGTCAGCCCTCCCACCTCGACCTCCACGTTGACCGATCCAAGCCCCGAAGACTCCGGGACATAGGCGACGATCTCCGTGTCGGACCACTGCGTTACCAGGGCCGGGAGTCCGTCGACCAGGACCTGGCTGGCTCCCTGTGACGATCCGAAGTACATTCCCTCGATGAAAAGGCGGCCGCTGGGGATGGTTGCGGAGGGCGTGATGCTGGAGATGGACTGGGTCTGACCCCAGGCTGCAGACACAAAGAGCACGGATGCCGCCACTGTCCAGAGGCCGGAAAGCCAGGGTCTTGCACCGTCGCGCTTCTTCTTCCATTTTTTCACTGTCATCGCCGCGCTTTCCTGTCACAAGGTTCGATTTCTAGTGCCTCGGTCACGTTCCTGTTGTTGCAGGAACGACTCCGTGATGTTGCAAGAACGACGCCGCCAGCATGATAATGTAACCTATTGCTTATTAATTGGTTGTGGGGATGTCTCGGTGAGCGGTAGGTCGCTTGCGTTGCACATGTGTAAAGCTTTTGGTCGTGGAGACGATGTTTGGGATGTTCCTGAGGAAATCTGCTATGGGACGGCGCCTTACGATGCTCGCCGGTAAGAAAGGCTGCGCTGCGTCTTTGAAACGGAGGCTCTGTATTTGAAACGCTCGGTGCTCGTTTGCGGACGGATTCCTCCGTCCGGCCGGTTAGTCGGTGGAGAAACTCACAGGTAGCCTCCCTCGCGCAGATTGCGCTCCATTCGCTCGCTCACCGGGCCGGGCCGGGCATCGAAGTCCTGTCCAGTGATCTCTTCGTAGGCTCTGATATAGCGCCTGGCGACCTCGACCCTCACCTCGTCCGGGATCCTGGGGATGTCGCCCTCGCCCATCCAGTCCTTCTCGCGGATCAGCCATTGACGCAGGTATTCCTTGTCGAGCATGCGCTGGTCCCGGCCTTCGGCGAGCCGTGTCTCGTAGGTGTCGGCGTACCAATACCGGCTCGAGTCGGGCGTGTGGATCTCGTCGGCCAGGATGACCTTCCCGTCCTCGTCGAGACCGAACTCGTACTTCGTGTCGACCAGGATCAGGCCGTTTCGCGCCGCGAGTTCCGTGCCGCGGGAAAAGAGCTGCAGCGCCGTCTCCTTGACCTCGTGCAGCGTAGCGGCTTCGAGGAGGCCCGTTTCGACGATGGCCTGCTCGCTGATGGGTTCGTCGTGGCCTTCCTCGGCTTTCGTGGAAGGGGTGAAGAGGGGCGTTTCGAAACGCTCGTCCTTCTTCATGCCGCCGGGCAGCGTGACGCCGCTGACGGTGTTGCCGCTCCGGTAGTCGCGCCAGGCGCTGCCGGTGAGGTAGCCCCGGATGACGACCTCGACGGGCAGGATGCGCAGCTTCCTCGCCACGAGGACGTTGGGATCCGGGACGTCGATGACGTGGTTGGGGACGATGTCCCTGGTCTGCGCAAACCAGTAGGCGCTGGTCTGGTTGAGGACCTGACCCTTGAAGGGGATGGTGGTGAGAACGCGGTCGAAGGCCGAGATCCGGTCCGTGGTGACGAGGAAGAGCTTGTCGCCTACGTCGTAGCGGTCGCGCACCTTGCCGCCGGCCTTCCTGCCCAGAGGAAGGTCGGTCTCCTCGAGCGTGTTGCCGATCTGTTCTCTTATGGTCTCGTCTTCTGTCATGATCGTTCCTCCTGGTCGTTCTGTCTGCTCTGCTCGGTCTCGTGAAGCCTGAGAAACAGCTCTCTCTCGACTGTCTCCATGGAATGCTCAGGACTCTGCTTCGAGCTCCCTGATGAGCTCCCGGGCTCTCTGTCGGGCCGGAACCCCCCCTTTCCAGAGCGAGAGGAACCGCCGGTAGGAGCCGATGGCCTCCTCGGTCCGGCCGGTCCGGCGGTGGAGGTTGCCCAGGTTGAACCAGGGTTCGGCGTAATCAGGATCCGCGGATACGGCTCGCTCGAAGTGACGGCGGGCTTCGTCGAACCGGTCGAGGCCGAGGAGCGTGATCCCCACGTTGTTGTGAAGCACCGGCGAGCCGGGCTCGATCTCGAGCCCCCGCCGGTATGCCTCCAGGGCCTCCTCGGGTCTTCCGGCCCGGTCTAGCGCGATGCCGAGCTCGGTGTAGGCTGGAGCCGACCCGGACGCCCCTGCGACCGCCCGGTAGTGGCGGGCCGCCTCCGGGTATTGTCCTTCCTTCATGAGCAGCTTCGCCAGACGCCGCCGGCTCTCCGTGTCCGTGCTGTCGATCGAAACAGCCTGCCTGAAAAAGTGGACGGCCGAGTCCTGCTGACCGGTTTCCTCCATGAAGGTCCCCAGGGCCACATGCACGGCCGCGAACGCGGGTTCGAGCTCCCTGGCTCTCGAAAGCTGTTCCCGGGCTGCGCGGTATCGCTCCAGACTCAGGTACGTGAGGCCCAGGTCGATGCGGGCTTTCGTGTATTCGGGGTTCAGGGCGAGAGCCTCCTCGAGGTGAAAACGCGCCCGCTCCAGGTCCCCGCGTTCGCGGTACACCGCACCCATATTCCGGTGTGCCTCCACACTCGAAGGGTTGATCTCGAGAACCCGCTCCCAGTGAAGAAGAGCATCGTCGGTGTCGCCCAGACGATGGAGGGCCATGCCGAGGATGTTGTGGGCCATGGCGTTTTCCGTATTCCGGTCGAGGATCTTTCGGAAGAGCCGGACGGCCTCCTCTTCGCGACCCTCTGTCACGAGCTGCATTCCGCGCTCGATGTCCGAGGCGATGGTGATCATGTCCTTCGGGTCGGCCCGCACGGTCGTGTCGTCCGGGATGTCGGTCCAGAGGTACCCCAGGCTCTCGAGCTTCTTCCTGGTGACCTCGTCCATTTCGGCGAATGCGTCACCCGGGGATTCCGAGGCGATGTGACGCTCGATGACGGTGAGGAGGCTGTCCATATCCGCCGCCAGCTCCGGCCGCTCTTCCGCCAGGTTCCCGGATTCATCCGGGTCGCTCGCCAGATCGTAGAGCTCCGGCCGCGGCGCCCGTATGTACTTCAGGTCGCCGTCGATGACCCCGGAGAGGGGGCTCCAGCCGTAATTTTCCAGAGGGAAGCGGGTTTCGAGGTAGACCGGGCCGTCCCAGGCCGGGAGACCGCCGATAGCCGGCAACAGGCTCCGTCCCTGGATCCCGTCCGGAACGGGCACCCCCAGGATGTCGAGGGCCGTGGGCAGAACATCGGCCAGCGAGACGGTCGATTCGACGCGTGCTCCGGCGGGGAGGACGCCTTCCAGGGTCATGATGAGCGGGACGTGCATCGGTCCTTCATAGAGAAAGACGCCGTGGGAGTTCTCCCCGTGCTCGCCCAGGGACTCTCCGTGGTCCGAGGTCGCCACGACGAGCGTCCCCGGCAGCTTCCCCAGCTCCGCGAGCGTATCGAGGAGAACGCCGACCCAGTGGTCCGTGTAGGCGATCTCGCCCGCGTACGGATGCCCCGGGTAGCGGCTCCCGAACGGTTCGGGAGGGTCGTAAGGCAGGTGGGGATCGAAGTAGTGGACCCAGAGGAAGTAGGGCTCCGGGAGCTCCCGGAGCCTGTCCACCGCCAGGGCCGTCACCTGTTCCGCGCGCCTCTCCGCGTACGAAAGCGGCCTGTCCGAATGCCTGTCGATGTTGAGGAAATCGTCGTGGTAGGTCTCGA
>CAZMKB010000204.1:0-6776 GCA_964566685.1 uncultured Gemmatimonadota bacterium
GAGGCCGTGACGGCCCCGCTCACCTCCCGGACTCCGCGCAGGGCCGATGTGACGATGCCGTCTCCTTCTTCCCTGCACCGGAAGATGCTCTCGATCACCACGATCGAGTTGTCGACCAGCATACCAACGCCGAGAGCGAGACCCCCCAGCGACATGATGTTGAGCGATACACCGCTGACGTGCATGCAGGCGAAGGTGGCGATGATGGAGACCGGAATCGATACACCCACGATGAGCGTGGTCGAGAACCGCCGGAGAAAGAGGAAGAGCACGAGAATCGCCAGAATGCCCCCGATGAGAGCCGTGTCTCTCACTTCACTGACGGAGTTCGCGATGAAGATCGACTGGTCCGACAGCGCGACGATGCTGGCGGCCTCCGGCAGCTGGTAGGCGAGGAAGCCGGTCATCTCGCTCTCGAGGGCGCTTTCGTAGGCTTTCTGCTGCTTGATACGCCGGAGGTCTTTCCTTCCTGCCCCTTCCGCAGCTTCGTCTTCCTCCTCGTTTCCCGGCCGTTCTTCTCCATTCCCGCCACCACCGTTCTCATCCGCTTCCAGCCCCTCTTCCTTCTTCCTCTCCTCCATCGCCGTCACATAGGCTCTCTGCCGCCCGGTGCCGTAAACTGCGTCCTTCACACGCCCGGCGACTTCGACCGCGTTGGCATCGGCTTCCTTGTGAATTTCGATCTCGACGCTCTCCCGTCCGTTGACACGGGTAATCACCTCCCGTTCTGTGTGACCGCGAACCACCTGCCCGATGTCCTTCACCCGCAGGTTCACGCCGTTCAGCTCGCCGACGACCAGGTCCTCGATCTCGGCCAGACCACGGAACTCGTTGAACGTTCTGACGAGGTACTCGGCTTCACCTTCCTTCAGTTTACCGCCGGCGAGGTTGATGTTTTCCTGGGAGAGACGCTCGTTCACGAGACCTATGTCGAGGCCGAGGGACGAGACCTGCCGCTCGTTTATTTCCACCCTGATCTCTTCTTCGAGGCCGCCTTTCACCTTCACCGAAGCCACGCCGGAAATGCCCTCCAGCTCCCTCCTGATCTCCTCGTCGCAGATCTCTCTGAGCAGGTAGAGATCGTCTACACCGTATACCCCCAGTCTCAGGACCGGATCGAGCGACGGGTCGTAGCGCAGGATGATCGGTTTCTCCACTCCGTCGGGGAAGAATACCGGGTCGAGTTTTTCCCGGATGTCCTGCGTGGCGAGGTTCATGTCGGCGTCCCAGGTGAATTCGAGGATGACATCGGAGATTTCCGATTTCGAGATGGAGCTGATGCTCACCAGGTCGTTGATGACACCGACGGCCTCTTCGATGGGCCGGGAGACGAGAGTCTCGACCTCCTCGGGTGCGGCGCCGGGGAACTCCGTGCGGATGGTCAGGGAGGGGTAGGTGATGTCCGGCATCAAGTTGAGGGAGAGTCGATTGTACGACACCAGGCCGAACACGACGATGGCCATGACGACCATCAGGATGGCGACGGGACGTTTCGTGGTGAGTCCGAAGACACCGCCGGACAGGGACTCGCTTCGCTCAGGCTGATCGGGGACAGGCAGCCGGTTCAACTTTCACTTTCTCCTTCGTCCGGATTCGTCCCGCTGAGAACCGTTATCCTGGCCCCGTCCCTGATACCGCTCTGGCCGACGACGATCACACGGTCATTCTCCTTCACGCCGCTCAGGACTTCCACGATCCTGTTGTTCGAGAAACCCCTGTCGAGCTCGATCCTCCTGGCAGTGCTGTCCTCCGAAGCAAGGAAGATGTACTCCCTGCCCCCGTCGTAGACGACAGCGTCGCGGGGCACGAGGAGGGCCTTCTCGTGGATGTCGGTGATGATGTGGACGTTCACGAACATTCCCGGCTTGAGCGGAATACCGTCGCCGTCGATGCCGACCGTGACCTTGAAGGTCCCGCTGTTCGGGTCCACGACGGGGCTGATCCGCTTGACCCATCCGCCGAGCTCCCGGTCCCGGATGAAGTCCGAAGTGATTTTCACATCCTGTTCGAGCCTGACGGTGTCGATCTCCCTCTCCGGCACGTGTACAACGGCGATCAGGCTGTCGAGGTTCACCACGGAGAACACCTCCGCATTGGCTGTGATCCGGTCGCCGACGTTGACGAACCGCTCCGACACCACGCCGCTGATCGGCGCCTCGATGCGTGTGTAATCGAGCAGGAGCTTCGCCTTTTCCCACTCCAGCTCGGCCTGCCTGAGTTCATAGCCGGCGTTCTCGTACTCCTCGACGCTGATCAGGTCGTCCCTGTGCATGTGCTCGATACGCCGGTATTCATTCTGGAGCTGGAGGAAGGAGACCTCAGCCTTGGCTTCATCGAGGGCGTATTCCCTGTCGTCCAGAACAGCGAGAACCGCACCTTTCTCCACGTGAGCTCCCTCTTCGACCAGGATCCTGTCGACGAGACCGGCCACCTGTGAATACACATCCACCCGGCTCTCCGTCTGGATCGTGGAGCTCAGAAGTATGGAGGATGATATTTCGCCGACGAAGGCGCGGGTCACCTCGACGGGCACACCCTGCGCTTCACCTTTCCTGTCTTCCCTGTTCTTCGATCCGGCGCTGTCCTCGACTACCTGTGCGGCCGTGACGTCGTTCTCGGTGATTGCCTCTCCGTCTCTGCTGCAGGCCGCTCCGGAAATCAGGTACGAGCCGAAAACGGCCGTGATGAAAACTGTCGCAACCGCACGACGAAAGATCTGACGCATCCGGCACCTCATTTCTTCATAATATCGATTCTCAGCGGGGGGATGGAATATCGTCGAATCCGTACCACTACTACTCAATAAGACCCCGGGAAGTTTCAGAAAGTTACCGGCTTTCGAGGGAAAAAGAAAGATGGGAGGATTCCGGGGGAAATCCCCGGGCATCACCCTGTGCGGATATTCCTCTGCCCGCTCTTCATCATTCCCACCCACGGGGCCGGGGCACGTCGGCGGTCCCGTACCTCACTGGTCCTGCGGGCATGCCTGGTGCGGGCCTCCTCGGAAAGCAATGAGGGGGGCTCTATTTGTGAAGAGGGCCCTGGTCCCTGTGGTGCGGCGGACCGAGTTCGTATCGGATGACCGCGTAGTCGATGTTCGTCTCGAGGCCGTAACTGTAGCCCGCGACGAAGAGCTTCCCTCTGCCGTCCATGCTCACCGCATGCAACCAGTCGGTGGAACTGCCCGGACCGTCGTAGGAAGCGTCGTCGCCTCCCGCCGGCCCGTCGTACCGTGCGGTCCAGAGTCTCGTCCAGGACGGCGAGTACTTGATGGTCGCGCAATCGTAGTTCGTTCCGATCCCGGTACTTCTGCCGGTGACGTACACGTTGCCCGAGTCGTCGACTGCGATGGCCCAGGGGCGGTCATCGCCTCCAGCCGGTCCGTCGTACCGTATCCACCAGTGCTCGGTACCCTCCCGGTCGTGCTTGACGGTGAGATAGTCTCCTTCGCTCTCTCCCGTCACGTACACATTCCCGTGAGGATCCAGGGCGATGTCGTGGGCGAAGTCCGTCCCGCTCTCGGCACTCGTGTGACGCGCCACCCACTGCATGTACATCTGTCCGGCGGAGACCGGAACCGGCGTGAGAGAGACGACGGTGCTCGAGAAACAGAGCACGAAGAGAATCTTCGGGAAATGTGCTGATTTCATGGATCCCTCCCCCTGATAAACGCCTGATAACGACAAGCCGGGTGAATCTCGAAATACCGATCGAGTAGACAGAGTGGTGAAGCGGAAGAGTCTGTAGACAGCCGGGTTGCAAGATTCTCGCTGATTCATCAGGATTATACCAGAATGGTCGAAACGAGTCAATCGAATTGTCGCCGGAGTTGCCCGAATGAGCAGACCATCGAGCAGTTACAGAACATTCTCCGTCCGGTTGAAACGCCATGGTCTCTCTCATCCGTCCTTCCGGTACATATAGCTCCGGTGCAACGCGCAATTGGCGTCAGCTTGACATCGCATCTCCCGGCATGGTATAATGGTGCATTCACTCTCGGACTCTCCCCGGGGTCGCGACCGGAACCGCAGGGACAGTCCTGCGGACAGAATGACGGAAGGAGGCTGGATCGTGCCGAAACTATTCATGATCACGGTAGCTCTCGTGATGGTGCCGGCCCTCGCAGGGGCATCGTGGATCGACCTGGGCGGTACCAGCGGATCCGGCTGTGAGACCGTTCTCCTCGAAGACGGGTCTTCGGGAACGGTGGTCGAGTATGTCATACCCGGATTTTTTCTCCGCGAGAGCAGGATGGGCGGGACGGAGGTCTGTTCCGTGCACCTGCCCAAAGCGGCGACCTTTCTCGAAAAGGGTATGCCGGAGCTGCCCCGCATGACGAGAAGCATCCTCGTTCCGGACGGGGCCCGGATGGGCTTCGAGATCCTCGAAGCGGAGTACGTCTCGTTCGATGTTCCCGTCGTGCTCCCGTCGAAGGGGAACCTCTCGAGGGATGTTGATCCCCTGTCCGTCCCTTACGAGTTCGCTCCGTACTACGGATCGAACGAGTGGTTCCCGGAGGAGACTTTCGTTCTGCACGATCCGTATATTCTCAGGGACTTCAGGGGATTGCCCTGCCGGTTCCATCCGTTTCAGTACAATCCGGCCACGGGAACGCTCCGGGTATGCCGGAAGCTCGTCGTGAGGGTCTTTCCGGAAGGCCCCGGCCGGGTGAACGTGAAACCGCGGGTCGACGACAGGGTGGAGCCTGATTTCGAGCCGCTCTACCGGAACATGTTCCTCAACTACGACGAGTTCAGAGACAGGAATCAGCTGTATGTCGGAGAAGCCGGTCGCATGCTCATCATCGTCGACGACGCCTGGGTGGATGAGATAGATCCGCTCGCCCGGTGGAAGATGAAGAAGGGCATCGAGACCGACGTCGTTCCGGTTTCGGAAGTCGGTTCGACGCGGAGTCAGGTTCAGAACTACATCCAGGACTGCTACGACACCGACGGTGTCACCTACATTCTCCTGGTCGGCGACGAGAACGCCGTTCCCCCGCAGCTGGGGACGACCGGCGCGGCCTCGGGCCGGACCGCCGATCCCGTCTACGCCTGTCTCGACGGCTCAGACTGGTTTCCGGATGCCTTCGTTTCCCGGTTCTGTGCCCAGTATGCGAATCAGGTCGAGAACATGGTTGCGCGCTCGGTCGGATACGAGCGGTTTCCCTCGGAAGGGGCTTCCTGGTACCACCGGGCCGCCGGTGTGGCGAGCGACGACGGTTCACCGCCCGACTGGCAGCGGGCGGACTGGATCAGGAACGACCTGCTCGGTTACACTTACACGCTCGTGGACCGGATATACGATCCGGGCGCCTCGGATACCGAGGTGACGGCGGCGCTCGATGAAGGGAGAAGCGCCGTGTTCTACATCGGCCACGGCTGGAACCAGGGCTGGTTCACGACGGGATTCAACAACACGGACGTCGGCAATCTTCAGAACGCCTGGATGCTGCCGATGATCAGCTCGGTCGCCTGCGAGGGCGGCGAGTTCGTCGGCACGACCTGCTTCGGCGAGGTGTGGCTGCGGTCCGGGACGGCCGAAGCTCCGACGGGAGCTCTCGCCTTCTACGGATCATCGGTTTCCCAGAGCTGGGTTCCTCCGACCGTCGGGCAGGCGGCGGCCTTCGACTACCTGGTCGCCGATGAGGCGAACACGGTCGGCGGGCTGCTTTTCAACGGCTCCTGCGTGATGATCGAGGAGTACCTGCCGTATGACGACGGTGCCGAGATGTTCCAGACGTGGCAGCTCTTCGGCGACGCCTCCGTTCCCCTCAGGACCGACACGCCGGCGTCGTTCACCGTCGCTCATGCAGGTTCCGCCGAACCGGGCGATGTGGTCTCCGTCACCGTTTCTTCTTCGGGCTCCGGGCTCGGGGGCGCGCTCGTGTGCCTGTGGATGGAAGGAGAGTATCACGAGGCCGGCTACACCGACAGCTCGGGCGGGATCTCGTTCACGCTTCCGGGCGGGCTCCCCTCCGGTACGATGGACGTCACCGTCACGGCGTACAACCACATTCCCTACGAGGGGATCTGCGAGATCGAACGGCAGAGTCCGCCGTCACACCGGACGGCCGCCAGGCTCTGACGGAGGGCTCGAAACAATCATACGGTCACTGAGGACTGTTGCAGAAGAGGAAAGCGGGGATCGGAATCGCCGGTCCCCGCTTTCCTCACAACCTGGAGCGGTTCCCACCGCAGCTCAGTTTTTCCCTCCCAGGGTGACATCGAGCGTAATCTCTGCTCCCTGCCGCATCACCGTGAACCGCACCAGGTCCCCGGGTCTGTGCTGGCTGAGGATGCCCATGAAGTCGTAGATGCCGCCGACTTCACGGCCGTCGATTGCCGTGATCACGTCTCCCTTCCGGAGCCCGGCCTGCTCCGCGGGGCTTCCTTCCTTCGTGCCGATGATCGCGTATCCCTCTCCCTCGAAGGTGAAATCGGGTACCGTTCCCACCGAGACCGGCAGCCCTGCCCTGCCCGGCCGATCGGCCCGGGCGGCGGAGCGCTGGAACCGCGGCGGCTCGTCCAGCCTGTCCATCGTTTCGACGATCCGCAGCACGTATTCGAGGACCAGCACTTCCCCGCCGGCATTGATCCTGTCCCAGTCGTCGTCCGGGGTGTTGTAGTCGTCGTGAGCGCCGGTGAAAAAGAAGAGAACCGGGATGTCGTCCTTGTAGAACGACGTGTGATCACTGCCCCCGAAGCCACCGCCGCTTTTTCTGACGTCCAGGCCGAGCCCGCCCGCGCACTCATCGCGCAGCCCGTCCCACTGTG